>JBNMKW010000077.1:0-9078 GCA_050874545.1 Megasphaera sp.
AATGGGGATGACGTTGCCCATGGACTGGGCCATCTCGCCAAAGGATGTCTTGCCGAAGTTCTGTGCCAGGAGCATCTGGTCCGTCATCGCCGTGGCTTCTTCTGCCGATTTTCCATAGGCATTGAGGACGGTCGTGACGCCGTTTACGGCAGTTGTCGTATCCGTGAACCCGGCCTTGGCAGCGATGGTCATATCCTTGACAAAGCCTACGGCGTGGCCGGCATCGACACCCGCCGAGATGGCCTGGTAGACCGATTCGGAAAGGTCGGCAACGCCCGCCCCGGTCTCATCGCTGACAGCACGGATTTCATCACTGACCTTCTGCATGGAAACGACCGTCGTATCCACCAGGGTCGAAATCTTGGCGATGCCGCCCGCAAAGTCGCTGTGCAGCTTGAAGCCTGCCGTCGCAGCCGCCAGGATGGGTGCCGACAGCAGGGCCATCTTGTCTGACAGGCCGGAAATCTTGCTTCCCGTCTGCTCGATGCTCTTCGCCGTCCGTTTCTGGATGCGCTCATGCTCCGTCAGCTTGTCCGACAGTCCGCTGACCGATTGTTTCGCCGCCGCCATCTGGGTCTTCATGGTCCCCAGGCTGGCATTGACGCTACGCACGGTCGGCGTGAACAAATCCCGCAGCCGGATGGCGGCATCGATGACATTATTGGCCATGCTGTTTCACCTCTCAATGTTGTTACAGATATTAAAAATATAGTAAGATAAAAGAAGTCTATCGTTACGGAGGAATTCCAATGCGCTATTTCAATGAAACAGAAAAAAGATTAGCTGAACGATATCACCATATGGAGCTTGGTACTTGCAAAATCTGTGAAGAATGTCACAAGAAAGAACATTTATCCTTACCGATTGGCTGCTGGTGCGTAGGTTCCGATTTTAATAAAACTTCCAAGAGAATTCTATTTGTCGGTAAAAATGCCAGAAACAATCCCGGCACGATTGAAGACGGCTTCCGCAATCCCTTTCAATATACCCGTGAATCTCTGTGGAACAAAAGCTGGCCATATTGGAGCTATACTCGTGCTATCACTCAGAGAATATTCGGTGACGATTCTATAGAACACATCGCATTTACCAATATTGTCAAATGCAACAATTCCGGAGGAAAGGATACTACCTCAGATTTTGTAAAATCCAACTGTATCCTAAACCTAAAAGTCCTTCAGCAGGAATTAAAGGTAATACATCCTACTCATATCATTTTTTATACATCTTGGTATTATGACGATTACATCCCTAACGTTTTTGACCGTTATAATATTCATTACAACGGTTCTAAAGACATTGGGAAAAGAAAAATGCCCTGGCAGGAAGCCATTTCCACTCTGGGCAATCAAACCTTTCATGTACTACGTGTCGGCCACCCACAATGCAAGAAAAAAAGCGACTTCGTCTATGAAATATCTAAGTGGCTTGAGCCTGCCTTATGACTTTATGGCAGATAGCCGTATTTTCAGCAGTTAATCCGATAATGCTGAAGATACTTTTTTATCGCGTTCTTCCATCTCATAGCGGATAAAAGCGTACAGCACCTGCCGTTCACCGTATCCCAGTTTCATGACCGCTGACGGCAGCAGGTGATGCTCCCGGAACAATAGATACATCGCCTGCACTTCGCCATCGGTCCGGATCAGTTTTTTATGGCTTTATCCGCCTTTTCCTGGGTCGTATAGCCATTGAGTTCCGTAATCTGTGCCGTAAGGTCGGCGATTTCGCCTGCCAGGAATAGCTTGCGGATGATATCACCAGGGAGTACGGCCCCGAATTTTTCCAACAGGTCCTTGTTCTTGAGGTCGGGGTCGGCAATCCCCGCCAGGAGTGTCTGGGTCTGCATCTGATAAATGTCGATGTTATCGGCGCTGCCGTTGGTAAAGTCCACGGCCATCTTCTGGATATCTGCATAGCGTTCCGGGTCGATGGCCCGGAGCGTGATGACAAAATCGAACCCGAACAGCTTCGAGAGCCGTTCTATCTTCACTTTTTTCTCAGGCCGTTCGGCCAGCTTGTTCACTACATCTGCTTTCAGCAGTCGGTCTACCATATTCATGTGCTTGTTCTCCTTATGCTAAATCCAAGAGGTCCCAGTCCGAGAAGGTGAAGCTGTAGCTTTCCTCGCCCATCTTGTCCACTTCCCAGTCGGCCAGGATCAGGCTGTCAAAGGTCGCATCCTTGATGACGATGCGCTCGCTGCCGATGGCATCCTTGTCATCCAGGACGGAGACGATGGTCACGACAGTCTGCCTGCCCGCCTTGATGTTGTCGTTCATCTTCCGGATCATGTAGCTCGACACCTTGTGCAGCTTCAGCTGGCCTTTGCAGTCGTAGCCTGTGACCTTGTAGCCCTTGCCCACATGGCGGAGCATCTTCACTTCTTCCTTGGTCAGCGTGACCTCGGCCTTGAATGCCGTTGCTTCGGCCATGAGGTCGCCGTCGATATAGAGGTCGGCATATTTTCCGTTCATGACCCGTTTGGCTTCCATACTGTTCATCCGGCTTCACCTCCTCAGATATTGATGGTAATCGTGACGTCTTCCATGGCATCCAGCAGCGATGCCTTGACGGCGATGAACACATTGCTGCCGATATTGGCCAGCTTGATGTCCATATCGGACATGTCTGCCAGTTCCGCCTTGGTATATTTGCCGTTGGATTCCAGCCATATCTTCGTGGATTCCACATCGATATAGGCTGTGTTCTGGTCCTGTTCCAGCAGCCCTTCCTGGGCCAGCTGGTCAAGATACCCCTGGATGGCCGTCACCAGAAGGCAGCGGTTCGCATAGCTGTTGGCGTACTTCCCGAGGTAATGGTCCTGGGCCGTCGTGCGGATGTCATCGTGCATCATGTCCATCAGGTCCACAAGCTTGATTTTCTGGAAACTTGCCCCTTTGTCCTGGACGGTGGTCACCAGGGAGTTGATGCCCCGGGCCAGTTTCACCTTTTCGCCGTCAAAGAAGAAGAACAGCTTCCCGGCACCGGCCATGGTATCCATTTCCTCTTTCGTCCATACATCACAGCCGATGACTTCCGGCAGTGGCGCGTAGGTACAGGAAATCGTCATAGGCGTCCCGGCGATGATTCCGGCAATGCGGCTGCAGTACTGCGCCGTCGTATATGTCTTTGTCTTAGTCTGGATCGTTTTGTTGACAAAGTTGATGACGCCTTCCGTGTCTGCCGTACAGTCCGGCAGCACAGCCTTTATCATCTTGTCCTTATTGGTACGCATCCCTTTGACCCAGGTGGCGATGGTGTCAATATGCGACGTTTCAATATCCGGGATAACCAGATAATCGAAGCGTTTATTTTCAATAACCTTCAGGATATCTGTATAGTCTTCCGTCTCGCTGCTGATGATTTCGGCGATGACCTTCTTCGGACTGTTCACATAGCCCCGGAGTGCCAGTTCCAGCTGTTCCCGGTTGCTGTCCGACAGTTCCTTGGGAATATCATCTGTCGTATACAGGTTCGTCTCCGTTTCTGAAGGCAGCGTTTCTTCCTTCAGAATCATCAGTACAATGCCGCGTTCACTGCGCTCAATAGCGCTGATGCCTTTTTCCTTGAATACGACATTAATGGATGGCATTTTCATACTTCGTTGTCTCCTTTCCCCGATACCGCTGATGCAACACCTTCATGATTTCAGTAGCTTCCGTTTCATCGGCGGAATCATAATACTGGACGGTCAGCGTCAGCCGGCCGCCATCGTTGTCGGCACCGATGAGTTCCTCGGCCATCGAGCGGACAGCAAAAAACCTGTCCTGGACGGCAATCCCGTCACGGAACAGGTCTTCTGCAGCAGCCAGCACTTCATAGATGGATGCGTTGGCCGTCTGCTTCTGCGGTATATAGGTGATGTAAATATCGGTATCCCGGTACACTTCCTTGCAGCTCTGGGGCGAAGCCACCGTCATCGTCTTCAGGAAAAACGCTGGCGGACGGAACCCTTCCTTCACTTCCTGCAGGTACACGGGATACGGGAACCGTTCCTTCAGCTTCTGCTGTATGGCCTGCAGGATGTCGATGTCATGAATCATGTGCCGCCTGCTTTCTTCAGGAGCTTCTTCGCCAGTTTCTCCAGGCCCGGCTGCAATTCCCGGGCTTCGAAGGCCTTGACGGATTTCTCCGTATAATGCTGGCCTTCATAATAGCCAACGGTCCTGCCACCCGGCGTTTTCTTGACATGCCCATTGTTCAACAGGTGATGAACTGGGTGCTTGTTCGTCAGCTCATAGGTCAGCTCTGAACCGTTATAGCCCGTTACCTTGTGTTTCCATCCCTTCTTCAGTTTGCCCGTACTGCCTTCCGGGGTCTGGTTTACACATTCCTTCTTGAGTTTGTTGCCAATCGTTACCAGCCCCTTTTCAGCAATTCCTGGAAATTCCTCAATCGCAGAGAGCAGTTTGCCGGACAGCTCGTCTATTCCCTGGATATCCAAATCACCCTTGCTCATCGTCCTGCCCCCTGATTTCTTCCGTACAGTACAGTTCCAGGGATTCATGGCGCATATACGGGTCTACTATCGTATCGATGTCATACAGATGATCCTGATATTTCACCTTCATGTCATGGGTAATGCCCGGACGCCAGCGGATGGTGATTTTGCTGTATTCCGTATCCGCCTTGCGCTCCATTTCATAGAACACCTTGCCTCTGGCAGGCTCGATGGATGCCCAGCAGGTACAATGAACCACATCTTGTAACGTATCGAATCCCAAATCGTCAGTCTGCGCTTTCCGGCTGATAATCTGCACTCTCTTGTTAAGTTTTCCCACCTGCATTGCGCTCTCCCCTTTCAAAAGCGGCTGCGCCGCACACCGAACAATAACCACCGCAGCATCTTCAGCAGTCCGGAATAATCCGCTTCTTCCCGGTGTTCATACAAAAAAGCGGCAGCATACAGAATGGCTTCGTGGAATACGACCGGGTTTTCTTCGGCATCCGCTTCCTCGCAGCGGGCCAGGTCCAGACACAGCGACTGGGCCGTTTCCAGGGATGACAGGATGACATCATCATTCGATGTGTCATCCTCATCAATCCGCAGATATTCCCTGGCCTCTTCCAGGCTGACCAGCATGGTTTAGGCCTTCGCTTTCACTTCGAGCGCCTTGACCGCTTCCTGAAGCATCAGCATGCCATCAACGCGCTGGCTGGCGAGGAAACCAATCTGGCCGTTGGCAGCATACAGTTCGTTGAGGCGCTTGAAGGAGCGGGATTCTCTGTCGGCAATCCAGTAATAACTGAAGTCACCAAAGAGAACCGGGCGGTTGCCAGCAGCCAGTTCAGGCGCAAAGGATGTGCTGTAGCAGGGGCGGTTCAGAATGGTATCCGGCGTCCCCGCCGTGACGGACGGCTGCCAGATGTAATTGCCATTGGTGTCCTTGACCTTGCGCAGAGACTTGATGGTGGAATCATTCAGGAGCCATACGGCCTTGCGACGATACGGAATACGAAGGGAATGGTACAAATCGATGACATCATCGAAAGTGATAGACGCCCCATTGGTAGTGACACCTAATTCCGCAGACGGGAACACGCCGGTCGGCTTGCTCTTTCCATCACCGACAAGGAAGGCTTCTTCTTCCTTCGTGCCGATACGGCGGGCAAATTCACTAGAGATATAGCTTTCCAAATCGAAAGCGTTGTCATTCAGGAGTTCTTCCGAAACGCGGATGGCTGTCCCCAGTTTATAAGCGCCGATGGACTGCTGGCCGAAGGTGTCCTGGCTGTCCGGATACAGGCCATTTTCTTCCATCCAGGCGGCTTCGCCATGACCTGTTACGATAGGAATCTTACGGTCGCCGCTGGTATGGATGATCGTCGCCAGGCTGCGGAAGAAGTTCTCTTCCTGGAGTTTGTCGATGAGCTGATGCTCGAATTCATCCGGCACCAGATAGCCGCCATCGGCATCGGTACCTACGCTCAAGGCATTCTGCACATCAACGAAATTTTTATGCCGGATGCTGTCCCAGAAGGCCTTCTTGTAGGCGTTGGATGCACGGCCTTTCTTCTCATTTTCCGTCTGCGGAGCCCCTGGCTGTTCTGTAATGGGAATGGTGGTAGGCTTCGCCATTTCTGCATCCATACGCTGCTGGCGTTCCAGGCGGTCAATTTCCTTGCCCAGGTTCACCACATCTTCTTCCATCTTGTCGTAACGGGCGGCATCTTCGGCGGAAACCATTCCGTTGTCGTCACGCACCATATCCAGGAAATTCTTGGCAGATTCCCAGAGGTTCTTTCTCTTTTCACGCAGTGCTAAAATCGTATCCATTATGTCTTCCTCCTATCAATGAATGAGCAGTGCCAGCCGTTTTTCCAAATCAGCGGCTGGCACTTTCTGTAAGGGTTTCTTCGGTTTTAATTTCTGTACAAAAGAATTCGTTACGGTGACCGGGCTGTACAGCATAGCCTCCGGCTGTTCCTCTCTTTCTTTCTGGTCAAAGAGAATTTCATCGGCAAAGCCCAGTTCTACGGCTTTGCGGGCATTGAGCCAGGTTTCATTGTCCATCATATGGGCGATTTTCGTGCGGGCCAGGCCGCTCTTGATTTCATAGGCGTTGATGATGCTTTCTTTGACCTCGCTCAACATACCGATGGTCTTTTCCATCTCGGCCTTGTCCCCATAAGCCATGGTAGCTGGATTGTGAATCATCAGAATCGCCACGGGCGACATACAGACTTTCGTCCCGGCCATGGCAATGACCGAGGCCGCCGAAGCTGCCAGGCCATCAATCTTCACGGTAACGTTTCCCGGATACTCCATGAGCATGTTATAAATCTGGGCGGCGGCAAAGCAATCGCCGCCTGGGCTGTTAATCCAGAGAGTAATATCGCCGCTTCCTGCATTCAGTTCATCCTTGAAATTCTTCGGCGTCACCTCATCACCCCACCAGGTCTCGTCTGAAATCTGGCCATCCAGGTACAATGTCCGTTCACTGCCAAAGGCATCGGGTGCTTCATTGGTCACCCACCGCCAAAATTTATGTTTCATTCGTTTCTCCCTTCTGTGCAAAAGCTCCGGCATCCTTGAGCTTGGTCATGCTGCCATTCACCAGGTACAGGTTGCCGCCTTCTTCATCCGGCACGGGGTTCATGTCTTCCATCTCCCTGATATCGTTGGCAGACAGCCAGCCGTTCTGCCGACCGATGCTGTACCCCGTCATGCGGCTTTCATAGTCGCCGCGCATGAGGCCGTTCACGTTTAACTTGAGGAAATACTGCTTCTTTTCTTCCGGCAGGAACAGGGCTTTCTGCATGGCCTGCTCCCAGCGGATGACCCATGGGTCTAAGGTGTATTTCACAAATTCCATGGACTGCTGCTCGATATTATTGAAGGAACTCTTCTCCAGGTCGCCAATCATATGTGGCGGGATGCGGTACAATCTGGCAATCTCATCAAGCTGGAACTTCCGTGTTTCCAGGAACTGTGCTTCTTCCGGCGGGATGCCGATCTGCTGGTACTTCATACCTTCTTCCAACACAGCCACCTTGTGGGCGTTGCCCGTCCCCCGATAGACAGCGTTCCAGGAATCCCGGACTTTAGCCGGGTTCTTCAAAACGCCGGGATGTTCCAGTACCCCACTGGGGCTGGCTCCGTTGGCAAAGAAAGACGCGCCGTATTCCTCACAGGCCATGGTCATACCCACGGCATTGCGGGCCATAGCGATCGGCGAATATCCGACCAGTCCATCAAAACCAAGACCGGGAATGTGCAGCACTTCTTCCTTTGGTAAGGCTATCTGCCCATACGGCCTGATGTTCGGATTCTCATCACTGGTCTTGGTGTACAGATAAAAAATCCGCCCCTGGTCATCCCGGCATACGTTCATCTTATCTGGCCGCAGCGGATAAAGCCCCTGCACCCTTCCCAGGCGGTCACGAATAATCTGGGCATAGGCGTTGCCCCAGATGAGCAGATGGCTCATGAGCGTTTCCCGGAAGATGAACGACGTCATCTCCGGGTTCGGCTCATCATGGAGCAGATGATACAGCGGATGATCATAGACCCGTTCTTTGCCGCCCAGCGTGTAACGGTACATCTGGAGTGGCAGAGCCGCCAGGGTTTCCGCCAGAATACGCACACAGGCATACACGGCAGTAGTCTGCATGGCCGTGAACTCGTTTACCGTCTTGCCACTCGTAGACGGGCCGAACAGGTAACGGAAATCCGTGCCGATATAATAGTCTTTAGGTTTGTCCTGAGTACGGAACAGTTTAGAAAAAAAGCTCATTACCTAACTCCTTTGAACTCGTTAGAGGGTTCTGCTATAATAAATCTGCAAGATACTGGCTTTTCCAACGGGAAAGCTTGCCGTGGAGAAGATGGACGCCCGCCCCCCGAATAAGATACGACTCAAGCCAGGAGTGAAGGTGGACGCCCCATCGTTCTCCTTTAAAACGAAAATCCGTACCGATATAATATTTTTTTGGTTTGTCCCTTGACTTGAAGAATTGGGATAAGAATGGAATTTTCATAAATGACCTCCTAAAAATGGGCGCAAAAAAAGCACCTGCGATTTTCTCACAGATGCTTTTGAATTGCTACTGATACTTACTTAGCACGTTTGTAAAAATCACTATGGTATCCAGCACTAGACCCATAAAACTTCATGCCATAAGCAAGGTAAAATGCCATTTCGCCTGCTGGCTTACTAATCATCGAATAGGCTCTGGGAGAACCAGGAGCTATATAATTCCAATTAGAATTGCCATCTTGATCAATATACATTTGCTTTAAATCCCAATTATAAAAAAATCGGTATGTTTGCACTCTTGAAATATCAGTATAACCTCTATCCGCCTTAGGAACTGAGCATACATTTATGTCAATAATATATTGTGGCGGTTCATATTTTTCAACTACCAAAGAGCTCCTATCAGCATAATGGGCGGCTCCTGATTGAGGAGTACCTGTTAGAAGGATAAAATTAGAATCTCCGTTCAAATGTGTCGGAAATGAAGGGTATGAAGCATTCGCTGTAAAAGTGCCGCAAAACAGACACATGCATACTGCGAACAAAGAAAACAGTAATTTTTTCATTTGTACACGCCTCCTATAATAAAATTAAT
>JBNMKW010000078.1:0-8936 GCA_050874545.1 Megasphaera sp.
CCCTTTAGTACTTGCCTATCATTGTTCTCTCTCTTGAGATTGACTACAGTATACCAGCCAACAAAGGCTTTGTCACGTTTTTCTAGTTGCATATCTATACTATTTCACAACTTTGTGTACATTCATTTTTCATCCATGACATCAGCTTATTTACTGGATATTTTCTACAATATCATATATTGCACTAGTATTAAATGTATTTTTATATGTATATACGGTTTATTTATTCTATATTAATCATTTTAGAGTCAAGCTGTCATGCAACTGTAACAAAACCGTCTTGATTTAGAAAAAAAAAGAACTACGTACTCCCAGTTACGAGAGTACGCAGTTCTATATCAAAGGGAAGAAACCTTAGAATGCATTATGTGAATATTCATAATACAAATCAGCCAATTCATCCATCTTATCGTTCATAGCGACCATCAAATCAGATGCTGTGTCGTAATCACCGGCAGCTAATGCAGATTTAATGCGGGAGAAGATAGACGGACTCTTTTCGGTATCACGGCCCAATTCCGTACGCAGTGCGTTAATTTTTGTCCAGCGTTCTACTTCCAGCGGATTGCTGTCGCCATCGATGTGCAGCTGTTTAGCAGAAATAACTTTGGACAAGTTATCCGGAATCGTGCGGAACTGAAGTTCCAAAGCCCAACGGCTCAATGCGCCTTCTTTGAAGGATTCCATCAAACGTTTCTGGAACGCATCGCAAGCGAGGTCATCCAGTTTTTCCGGATAATTGGTAAGACCTTTGAAGTTTTCCCAAACGGTGCGCGGTGCTTTGCCAAACATAGCATCACGTTCTGCATCGGAGAAGGCTTCAAATACATCGACTTCTGAACGATATGCACGGTCTTTTTCGAGGTAATCAGCAGCTTCGCCCGGTTTCTTGGACAATTCAGCCAAGAGTTCACTCGTCGATTTGCCGCTGGAAAGAGCATATTTAATGCCGTCCAATGCGCCCAAATAGCACATAGCAATCGTGATGTAGGTGTTTGTGAACGGGTTCGGCGCACGAAGTTCAAAACGTGTCGCATTCGGGCTGGCAATATCACGAATCAAGCCGGCGAGGACAGAACGGTTACGTGTCGGAACATCCGGTGTTTCACCGCCAAGAGCCGTAACGATGCAGACAGGAGCTTCAAAGCCCGGTTTCAAACGATTGAGGGAGTCTGTCGTAGCAGAAACAAACGGATTGATGACTTCGTAATGTTTCAAGAGGCCCATGATAGCACCGTAACCGATGGAGGACAAGAATTCTTTATTCATATCATCCGGGTTGAAGAGGTTGACGAATTTGCCGTTTTTCAAGATTGCGCCAATGCCAAGATGCGTATGTTCACCGGAACCAGCAACGCCATGAATCGGTTTAGCCTGGAACGTAACTTCAAGACCGTTTTCGCGGAATACTTCACGAACGATGATACGAGCCTGAATTTCGTTATCTGCCGTCTGTACAGGGTCATTAGAGAATTTCCAGTCAACTTCCAACTGTTCCAAAACGAAGATTAATTTGCCGGAATCATCGATTTGCGCTTTGATGCCGCCAACTTCTTTATGGCCCATTTCCGGCTGTAAGCCGTATTTTTCAAGACGTTCTACAGTCTGTTCCAACGCAGTCCGAACTACGCCGTGTGTACGCTGCCAGTACTGTTCCTGCATTTTCTGGGATGCAGAAAGCAAACGTGTTTCTACGTCCTGGCTCGGTGTCTTAACCCAGAATTCCAATTCGGTAGCTGTTGTAAAGACGATTTTTTCAATATCTTCCGGATCAACGGACAAGCCTTTGATGCCGTATTTTTTAACCAACGCTAAAATCTGTTCGCCGACATAATCTGTCGTGTTGCGCAAAATAGAACGAGAATCAATAAAGCCTGTTGCATGGCGCAGGAAACTAGGAATACGCAGTGTGCCTACCGGTTTGCCTGTTTCCGGATCGATATTGCCGTCATTGTAATCGACAAACCAGTTAACGCCCGGATCGGCTTTAATATCTACACGCGCATTGGACAAGGTAGCAATGCCCGGCAGTACAACAGAAGAACCATCTGTCTGGAATGCCGTTGCGTTGAAGAATTTATCATATTCATCAAAGAATACAGAAATAGGAATTTTTTCATCTGTATCGTTGCCGGCTAAATCGACGCCAACGAGAGAAACAAATTTAATTTCCGGGTGCTGTTCCAATAAAGCGAGCACACCTTCTTTACCATATTGACCTGCAGGGATTACATAAACTAAATCGTCTTTAGTCATTCTAGTTTCCTCCTTTTGGTTAAAAAAAAGACTTCGAGCCCTAGGCATATTACATCCTTAGGAATTCGAAGTCTTCTTTGACTTTGTTTTCATGACTTATTTTGTTTTTCAAATCATGATAAAATCATACAATCAATCAGTTTATTTGTCAATAGATAATCCAGAGAAAATCTAAAAAAACTAATTTTTTTGTAAAATTTCTCTAACAACTTGCGAAACAATCTTGCCGTCTGCTTTACCTTTGACCTGCGGCATGACGAGTTTCATGACATCACCCATCTTGAGGCCTGTTTTTCCAGCTACGGCAGCAGTAACAATCTGACGAACTTCATCAGCAGTCAGCTGTTTTGGCATATATTTTTCCAATACTGCCATTTCTGCTTTAACTTGTTCCACTAAATCTTCACGGCCTGCTTTTTCAAAATCAGCCAAAGATTCTTTACGCTGTTTCATTTCTTTTGCAATGACTGCTCCCACACCGGCATCGTCCAGTTCACACTTGCCATCAATTTCAGTGTTACGAATCGATGAACGAACCATGCGAATAACAGACAAGGCTGTTTTTCCGGCTTCTTTTGCCCGCATTGCATCTTTCATGTCCTGAAGCAGTTCTTCTTTAAGAGACACGGTATCACCCTTCTTACTCACGACGATTATGCTCTGTACTTCCGTTTACGTGCTGCTTCGGATTTTTTCTTTCTCCGTACACTCGGTTTTTCATAGTGTTCACGTTTCCGAACTTCGGAAAGAACACCTGCCTTTTGGCAAGAACGTTTGAAACGGCGCAGTGCGCTGTCTAACGTTTCGTTTTTACCAACTCTGATTTCTGCCATCTATTATCCCTCCCTCCAAGGTATGATAGGGAGTGCTTTTATTGCACACAATGTAATTATAGCTAAAACGCTACTCTTTGTCAATCCCACTCGGCAGCTGAAACACCGTATAACAGCCCTTCATTCGTCTGGATTACGGGATACATTCTACCGTATAAACTGGCTGAATACATAATTGCCGTATGCCAGTCCCAAGTCGCTGAGACGGCATCCTGACGCCGTTTTTTCCAGCAGTTTCTGCTGAAACAACCGTGTCAGTACCGTGCCAAACTCCGTTTCTATGGACGTACCAAATGCATGGGCAAAGGCCGCATATGAAATACCGTCGTGCATGCGCAGGGCCAAAAAACAATAATCCTCTTTTGCCCGTTTGTCATCAATGGACACACGCTCTGCTGTCACGCTGCCGCGACCAGCCTTACGTATATACACCGGAATATTGGCAATGTTTGCCCAGCGTGTACGCCGATAAAAAGAATGGGCTGATACGCCAAAGCCAATATACGGCACATACTGCCAGTACTTACAGTTATGCCGCGACCGTTTGCCCGGCCGGGCGTAGCTGGAAATTTCATAATGCTCATAGCCTAATTCCCGCATTGCGCCATGAATATGACGAGCCATCGCTTCGACTGCTGCATCTGCCGGAAGAGATAGGTCATGGTGCTGCAAGCGAGCCTGCAGCGGCGTATGTTCTTCTACAATCAGCGAATACACCGACGCATGGCACACGGGAAGTGAAGACAGTGCCGTTAAATCCTGCTGTACCATCGCCTGGGTCTGATACGGCAGGCCATACATCAAGTCAATCGATATATTGTTGATGCCGCCGTGCCATACGTCTTCGACGGCGCGTTTGGCTGCTGCCGCCGTATGCACACGTCCCAAAAAACGCAGCATCTGGTCATCAAAGGACTGAACACCCAAGCTGACGCGATTGATTCCCAGCAAGGATATATCTGCTGCATAGTCTTTATTCATGCTGTCCGGATTGGCTTCCAAGGTAATTTCCGCATCTTTCGTTAGAGAAAATGTCTGCTCCAGCGCGTCCATGATTTGGGACAGCTGAGAAACAGAGAGCAGGGACGGCGTACCGCCGCCAATATATATCGTGTCCGCACGCAGTCCCTTAGGCGAAAAGGCTCGAATTTCCCGGCACAAAGCCTGCACATAGCCGGGAATATACTGTTGAACACCGCCATAGGACGGAAAATCGCAGTACAGGCATTTATGCACACAAAAAGGGATATGTATGTACAGCCCAATCATGTATCATCGACCTGCAACACAGCCATGAAAGCTTCCTGCGGAATTTCGACTGTACCAAACTGTTTCATCCGCTTCTTCCCTTCTTTTTGTTTTTCCAGCAGCTTGCGCTTACGAGAAATATCACCGCCGTAGCATTTTGCCAAGACATCTTTGCGAAGAGCCGCTACGTTTTCACGAGCAATGATTTTATTACCAATAGCTGCCTGAATCGGAATCTGAAACAGCTGGCGCGGGATAAGACTGCGGAGTTTTTCTACGAGCGCACGACCGCGGCGAGCTGCAAATTCACGATGAACAATAACACTCAAGGCATCGACGACTTCGCCGTTGATGAGAATATCCATCTTGACCATCGGCGATGTCTGATAGCCATGCAGTTCGTAGTCGAGCGATGCATAGCCCCGTGTTGCCGATTTCAATACGTCAAAATAGTCATATAAAATTTCACACAGCGGCAAGTCATAGACCAAAGACACGCGAGTTTCATCCAAATAATCCATCGTGACATACTGGCCGCGGCGGTTTTGGGAAATTTCCATGACTGTGCCGACCATATCTTTCGGAATAATAATCGTCGTTTTGACGAGCGGTTCTTCAATATGGTCAATCTTGGTCATATCCGGCATGAGAGCCGGGTTGTCTACTTCCACCATCGTGCCGTCCGTGCAGTACACATGATAAATAACAGACGGAGCCGTCGTAATCAAGGACAGATTATATTCGCGTTCCAACCGTTCCCGCACGACATCCATGTGCAGCAGACCCAAAAATCCGCAGCGGAAGCCAAAGCCCAAGGCACTGGATGTTTCCGGTTCAAACAAAAGAGCCGCATCATTAAGGTGCAGTTTTTCCAAGGCATCGCGCAGGTTGTCGTAATCATTAGTTTCAACAGGATAAAGCCCACAGTAGACCATCGGCACAGCCTTATGATACCCCGGCAGGGCTTCGGCTGCCGGATTGTCTGCCAGCGTAACCGTATCGCCGACACGGCAGTCCCGTACATTTTTCATACTCGCTGCCAAATAGCCGACACTGCCGCATTCCAGCGAAGGAATCGGATGCATCTGCGGCAAAAATACGCCCGTTTCGATGACTTCAAACTCTTTGCCCGTTGCCATCATGCGAATGCGCTGTCCCGGCTTAATAGAACCTTCCATGACGCGGACATTGGCAATCGCCCCTTTGTACGCATCAAAATGAGAGTCAAAAATAAGAGCCCGCAATGGCTTATCCGGTGCGTCTTCCGGCGCAGGAATCCGCTGTACGACTGCTTCCAGTACTTTGTCTACGCCAAGACCTGTCTTGGCACTAATCATAATGGCATCCGACGCATCCAAGCCGATGACATCTTCGATTTCCTGGCAGACTCGCTGTGGGTCTGCACTCGGTAAATCGACTTTGTTGATGACCGGAATAATTTCCAAATCATGTTCCAATGCTAAATAGACATTGGCCAACGTCTGTGCTTCGACACCCTGCGTGGCATCGACAACGAGCAGGGCCCCTTCGCAAGCCGCCAGACTGCGGGATACTTCATAGTTAAAATCAACATGCCCCGGCGTATCAATCAAATTGAGCGTATATTGATTGCCGTCTTTGGCATCGTATATCAAACGAGCCGACTGCGCTTTAATCGTAATCCCCCGTTCTCGTTCCAAATCCATCGTATCCAACAACTGTGCTTCCATTTCTCGTTTCGGAACGGTACCTGTCATTTCCAGCATCCGATCCGCCAATGTCGATTTGCCATGGTCAATATGGGCAATAATAGAAAAATTGCGAATATGTTCTGTTACCATGCTGCATCTCCTCTTTCATCTATAAAATCACGCCGCCGCCAAGGACTCGTTCCCCAGTGGCTGCATCATATAATACCAACGCCTGGCCGCTTGTGACAGCGCGCTGAGGCTGTGAAAAGACAACGCGAATCGTCCCGTCTTCTCTGGGATATACCGCGCAGGGAGATTCCTGCGCAGCATAGCGTATCTTGCCCAGTGCCTCAAACGGTTCAGCCGGTGCCGTTTCGACCCAAGATACATCGTCAGCCTGGACAGTCGTCGAAAACAAATCCTTTTCTGAGCCGACAATGACCGTATTATGAGCTACATCCAAAGCCGTTACATAGTATGGACCGCCGGGACCGCCGAGATGGAGCCCCCGACGCTGGCCAATCGTATACGCCGGAATCCCCTGATGCTGCCCCACAACATGACCCTGCCGGTCCACAAAGTTTCCCTTACGGAACATTTTGCTGTCTTCCTGCCGCAGGAACCCTTTGTAATCATTATCCGGAATAAAGCAAATATCTTGGCTTTCAGGTTTATCAAACACCGGCAAGTTCCACGCTTTTGCCAGTTCCCGCGTATGTGTTTTTTCCAAATCTGCCATCGGGAACAAAATATGAGGCAGCAGGTCCTGCGTCAGCTGGTACAAGACATACGATTGGTCTTTACGCCGATCCGTGCCGCGAAGCAGCGAATAGATGCCTGTATCTTCATGATACTGAATCCGTGCGTAATGTCCCGTTGCCAAAAAATCTGCGCCGAATTGCTGCGCCTTTTCCCAAAGCAGACCAAACTTAATCCATTTATTGCAGGCAATACATGGATTCGGTGTCCTGCCGTGCCGATACGAATCAACAAAATACGAAATGACATCGCGGCGGAATATATCTCTAAAATCCAGCGTATAATGAGGAATCCCCAATACAGCCGCAACGGCTTTCGCGTCATCTACTGCCGACAGCGAACAGCAGGCATGTATGTTTTCCACTGCCGGTTTGTGCGGATCTTCTTCCCACAGGCGCAGTGTAATGCCAATGACATCATATCCTTTTTCTTTTAATAATCCTGCAGTAACAGAACTGTCTACACCGCCGCTCATGGCGACAGCAACTCGTTTAGCCATACTATTCCTCCTTTGCCCTGACAGACTGCAGTACAGTCCGTATACGGCAGATTGCTTCATCTATTTCTTCCATTGTATTTTCTTTGCCTACAGAAATGCGCAGGCTGCTGCGCAGCCATCTATCCTCTGTATGCATCGCCTGCAGGACATGGGACGGCTCAACAGCTCCGGCTTCACACGCAGAACCCGCTGATACGGCTACTCCCTGCATATCCAAGGCAATCAGCAGGATGGCACTATCCGTACCGGCAATGCTGATATTTAATATATTCGGCAATGACTGGGTTAGTGTACCATTGAGGTGTATTGCCTCGTTTTGGCAAACCAGTCTGTCATACAGCCGTTGTTTCAGTGCCGCTGCCTGGGCATAGCGAGCGTCCCGCTCCTTGTCCAATAAGGCAGACGCCATGCCAAAGCCTACAATACCGGCAACATTTTCCGTTCCTGCCCGCAGCCGGTGTTCCTGCGGGCCGCCGTACACATCAGCCGCTACCTCAAGACCATGACGTATATACAAGGCACCGACGCCCTTAGGGCCGTAAATCTTATGACTGCATACAGTCAGCATATCAATATGGTCTTCCAGCGGGTGAATGGGAATATATCCATAAGCCTGTACAGCATCGACATGAAAGACAACGCCTGCACGTTGTGCCAGCGCACCGATTTCCTTCACAGGCTGAATCATACCCGTTTCATTGTTGGCATACATAACGGAAATCAAGACCGTATCTGGGCGCAGTGCCTCTTTGACATCTTCCAAGCGGACTCTGCCTGTTTTATCGACAGGCAGAATCGTCACGTCATACCCTTTCTGCCGCATCGCTTCAAACGTCCGTAACACGGCATGATGTTCAACAGCCGTCGTAATGAGATGGCCTCCCTGCGGATGATTAGCCCGCAGATACCCCAGTATTGCCAAATTATCTGCTTCGGTGCCGCCGCTGGTAAATACGATATCCTGCGGTTTGACACCAAGACACGCCGCAACCTGTCCCCGTGCCGTCTGAACAGCTGCCCGAGCCTGCTGCCCAAAATAATGCAAACTAGAAGGATTCCCATACTGTGTCGTCAAATACGGCATCATCGCTGCCAGCACGCGTGAGTCTAACGGCGCAGCCGCCGCATTATCCAAATAAATTCGTTCCATCTCAATTCCCCTTTTTACAAAAGCCTATTATGTATCATACCATAAACCCCTCATAGTGACTAGTATGCACAGGCAGAATATAGGGATGTATCCCTGTAACCCTCATCTATTCACTCTTTTTCGTAACGCTGAAAAAGAAGTCAATTGTCCATGGGAATATATCCCTTTTACCTATATTTCTAGTAAACGTGCCGTTTACATCGACTAAATACTTTTTCTTTCTGTGCGACCAGAACGCAGGGAGGATTCCCTACGACCCTCTGTTATTCATTCTTTTTCGTACCGCCGAAAAAGAACGAATCAAGAAAAAGGCGGCCGCCCGAAACTCCCATTCCTTTGAGAATGCCTGTCATGGCTAAATGGGCGAAACTCGCTTCGCTCAAACAAAACGCCCATTTTTAACGCCATGACAAACATTCTCATTGTGCGGCAAAGCCGCACAACCACTCATTCCCGTAACGGGACGGTTTGAAAGCCAATGCAACCATTTACGGATACGTATATGCTGAAAATATATAGAG
>JBNMKW010000079.1:0-8814 GCA_050874545.1 Megasphaera sp.
CATATATCCAAATTCAATGGATATATGGCCGTTCTTTTAGTGACGGAGCTCACAGGAAATCTTGGTAATCACGCCATTCTTTATCGTGAATTCTATTTCCTTGGCACCATCTGCCGTGAAATATTTGTATTCCGTATCCTGACGGTCAACATCAACCTTGTCCGCCTGTCCATACGCCGCATTAAGTTTGTCAGCACTCATGCCCAGTGTAATGCCTGCCGGGGTTTTGACTTCGCCAGCCTTAATCACTACTTCTTCTACAATACCGGGGCGGTCATCATCGACTTTGATAATCAGCCCACTTTTGAAGACAGTTTTTTCGTAATCGGCATAAACTATTTCACCACCAAGATTTTTGGCCTGCTCCAGGCTCATGCCAGGTTCAATACCACCAAGAGATATCTGCTGGGGAGCCACACTGGCAAAGGCCGTTGCAGCTGCCGCCAGCAGCGTACCAAAAACCAGAGCAGATAATTTCTTATTGATTTTCATAAGGACCTCCCATCAAATGCACGTAAACTTCTTATACCTATGCATATCCTACAAGACTTCGATAAAAAACGACTGTAATATTGCCGCTTTTTTCACAATTTCATACTCTCCAGCAAAGCCCCATTTGAGGCGATAACATCCCTGTACCATAAAAAAGACTTTTCCGATACCGTGCCAGGGTTCCCGAACCATCGTCATTACGGTCAACATACACAAAGCCATAACGCTTCGAAATCTGGGCGGTGGATGCTGATACCAAATCAATGCAGCCCCAGCTGGTATAGCCCATGACTTCCACACCATCCTTGATGGCCTCTTCCACCTGACGCAGATGGGCTGCCATATAATTTATGCGGTAGTCATCATTCACGGTTTTGCTGCCCTTGCCGTCATCGATAAGCACGTCCTTAGCACCAAGACCATTTTCCACAATGAACAGGGGCTTTTACCAGCGGTCATAAAATTTATTCAGGGTATAACGCAGCCATTTGGGGTCTATGGGCCAGCCCCAGTCGCTGGCTTTCAGATAGGGGTTTTTCTTGCCTCCCATGAAATTGCCCACGATTTCTTCGCCGTCAACACCTTCGCAAAGGCTCAGGTAGTAGCTGAAGGAGACAAAATCCACGGTATGTTCCTTCAGAAGCTGCAGCTCTTCTGGTGTAGATTTAATTTCAATGCCTTTTTCCCGGAAATACCGCTTCATATAGCCAGGATACTCGCCCCGCACATGCATATCACCGAAGAAATCATTAAAATGGTCGATTTCCATGACCTTGATGATGTCATCAGGATTAGGCGTCAAGGGATAAGTCGGCATAGCCAGAATCATGCATCCAACCTTGGCTTCCGGCATGATTTCATGTGCCAGCTTTGTGGCCAGGGCTGAGGCAACGAACTCATGATGCACCGCCTGATAGAGCTCCGACAGGGACAATTCTTCCTTAGGGGTGACAATGCCGCCGCTCATAAAGGGGGAATGAAGGACGGAATTGATTTCGTTGAAGGTCAGCCAATATTTGACCTGGCCCTTGTAACGCTGAAAAATTGTCCGCACATAGTTATCGTAAAAATCTATCATCTGGTGATTGGCCCAGCCGTTGTACTTGCGGGCCAGATGCAAAGGCGTTCCATAATGGGAAATGGTGACCAATGGTTCCATGCCATACTTGTGGCAGGCAGCAAAGAGCCGGTCATAAAAGGCCAACCCCTGCTCATTGGGCTGCTGTTCATATCCTTTGGGGAAGATGCGGCTCCAGGCAATGGATGTGCGGAAAACCTTAAAGCCCATTTCCGAGAGCAGCTTGATATCTTCCTCATAACGATGATAAAAATCAATGCCTTTAAGCTTTAGATTATCTGCCGTAGGCTCCTCTGTAGGGGCAGATTTCAGCCCCTGGGGCAGGACATCCTGAATGGAAAGCCCCTTGCCTTCCTCATTATAAGCTCCTTCGCACTGATTGGCGGCTACAGCACCGCCCCATAAAAAATTCTTGGGAAATGACATCTTATTCTCCTCATACTGTGGTTAACAACAGTTCATCAAAGTTAACAGAGCCTGCATTGGTAACAGAAACTTTCTCATAATCCCCAGTATTGGTTACCACCACCGGGGTAATGGTTCTGTAACCTGCCGCACGAATTTTTTCTGGATAAAATTCAATCAGCGTTTGACCGGCTTTTACCTTATCCCCCTGAGTAACCATCGTCTTGAAATACTTTCCTTCAAGCTGTACGGTATCCATTCCTACATGAATCAACAGTTCCCGGCCATCATCCAGCTTCAGGCCTACCGCATGCCCCGTAGGAAACATGGTTGCAACCGTACCATCCGCAGGAGCCACTACCCGGCCCTCACTAGGTTCAATAGCTACACCTTTACCCATACATTCCGAAGCAAATACCGCATCTGGCACCTCCGTCAAAGGCACGATTTGACCAGCCAACGGAGAACACATGCCACCTTCAGGCAAGACAATCTTTTTCTTTGTCTCACCTTCTATATTCTTTTTTTCAACACTAGATGGGCTACGATAGGCTGCCATAGCCAATACAAGACCCACGGCAAAGGCAAGGGGCTTCCTGTGGCACATTTGGTGATGGTGTTAGTCGTGCGGGACAAGCTTGGAAGTGTATCGCTTGGACAGCCGGTCTGCAACATGGGCATACCGGGCTGTAACTTTTGGGTCACGGTGCCAAAGAATGTCCTGGACAAGTCGCAGGTCCTTGGTCTCCTTATATAGATTGGTTCCACAGCTATGCCGGAACACATGGCAGGAATAGCCAGGATGCTTTAGGTCGCAGGTCTCCAGGGCCTTGTTCATGATAGAGCGGATGCCATTCCTGGAAATGCCCAGAAAGTTCCCATTAAGAAGAAGAAAGTATCAGTGGCGTGATGACGCCGTCTATTTACAGAGACTCATAAATTGTTGTAAAATATAGACAGAATTGGAGGTGTTGATGATGCATGATGAGGTGAAATTGGAGAAATCCAATAATGATACTAATAAGATGCGGATTGTGCTGAACTCGCAGAATAGTAAGCCTGTAAGGGAGGCTATGGACAGATTGTCAGCACAACTAATGGAGAAAAATAGGAAGCTTTACGAAAGGCTAGCTTATAAATGACGCATAATCCATTTTTGGTAGAGCTACTACTAGAAGATATACTTCGTTTTCATTCTGCTCTAGCGGCAAGTGATATTCCAGTGGAAGATGGTATTCGTGACGTAGCTCTTGTTGGAGTCGGCAGTTAATGCACCATTTCAGACATTTGGTGGCGAAGATTTGTATCCTGATATTACAGATAAGGCAGCAAGGTTGTTGTATGGAATAGCTAACAATCACGCTTTTGTGGATGGGAATAAGAGGACAGCCGTTCATGCCACAGAAATGTTTTTGCTTATAAATGGTATTTCCTTAGAATGCGATGATATAGAAATGGAAAATATCATAATCGGGGTCGCAGACAATACAATCTCATATGAAGAGTTATTCTGAATGGATGAAAAAACACTGTTAACCGCTGTTTATAAACAGCGGTTGTTTGGTAGATTCAGTCATGCGGAACCAGTCTAGAGGTATACCGCTTTGTGAGCCTGTCTGCCACATGGGCGTACCTAGCTGTAACCTTCGGGTCACGGTGCCGGAGGATGTCCTGCACCAATCGTAGGTCATTGGTTTCATGGTACAAGTTGGTGCCGCAGCTGTGCCTGAACACGTGGCAGGAGTAGCCAGGGTGCTTCAGGTTGCAGGCCTCCAGAGCTTTATTCATTATGGCCCGGATGCCATTTCGGGATATGCGACCCAAAAAGTTCCTACTAGATGAAGAAAGTATCAACGGCGTGAGAACGCCGTCTTTTTTATCTTATGGTTGGTGGGGATGGCCTTCAGGTATTCCTCGATAAGCTCGAAGGTTTCTTCACAGGGATAGATAGGCTCCATCCGGCCCTTGGTTCCCTTACCTCGTACCATAATGGCACTGGCTTCCCAGTTGATGTCCTCCACGCAAGCCCGATGAACCTCGATGTTTCGCAGGCCCTCGACGCCCATCAGATAAAGGATGAGCTTGTTTCTGGTTCTGGTGAAGGCGTCCTTATCTTCATCAAAGACATGGATGATTTCGTTCATTTGCTGCGGTGTGTAAAAATGCAACAAAGCATCGCCATTATGCCCAACAGATGGAGCCTCCACATCGGCAGCAGGATTGACTTCTATAAGGTCAATTTTCTTGGCAGCAGCATAAAATGCTCGCACAGCAGCCAGCATAACATGAATGCTCTCGGATTTGTACTGTCGGTTTAGTAAATATTCCCGATACCATTATTAGCCACACTAAAACTAATTAGCAACACTCGTGCATGTGTTCGATGCTAAATACTAACAATCATTTATCCAATTCAGTATATGTTGCCTGCAATACCAACCTTCATCGATAAAATATTAGAATATAAAAAAAATTCTTGTAATTGATATTCGTTTTCGATATAATAATTAGATAAGAATACGTATCAATTATTAACAGGGATGTTGCGCAAAAGAAAGAAGGTTAAAAATATGAGCAAACTGGCATTGATTTATTGGTCGGGAACGTGAAATACGAAGCTGATGGCAAATGCTGTCAAGAAAGGTGCATAAGCCATAGGCAGTGATTGCTGTAGAGCAATTTGCATTGGCAGATTCCGTAAACTATGATGTCCATTGAAAATGAGCCCGATGACAAAGGTCTCCAAAGCTGCGCAAAACTTGGCAGTGACTTTGCCAAACAGATTTGACCCGTAAAAAATGATTCAAGGATTTTATAGAGAGGAGCTTTTCCATGAAAGAGTATTTACAGATTATACAGGTTATTGGTCGTGAAATTATCGATTCCCGTGGCAATCCAACGGTAGAAGCTGAGGTCATTCTTGCTGATGGCACGATTGGACGTGCGGCTGCACCTAGTGGCGCATCTACGGGAGAGTTTGAGGCGCTGGAACTGCGTGATGGGGATAAAGACAAATTCGGTGGCAAGGGCGTGTCCAAGGCTGTTGCAAATATCAATGAGAAAATCGCGCCGGCATTGATTGGTCAGAATGCTTCCGATGGGTATGAGCTGGATGCATTGATGCTGGCACTGGATGGCACGAATGACAAGTCAAATCTTGGTGCCAATGCGATTCTTGCCGTATCACTTGCCACAGCCAAAGCAGCTGCAAAAGCACAGGATATCCCACTTTACCGTTACTTCGGCGGAATCAATGGCAATCAGCTGCCGGTTCCTATGATGAATATCCTTAATGGCGGAGCTCATGCAACGAACTCTGTGGATACCCAGGAGTTCATGATTATGCCCGCTGGCGCACCGAGCTTCCACGAAGCACTGCGCTGGTCGACCGAAGTCTTCCATGCGTTGCAGTCTCTGCTGAAAAAAGAAGGCGAAACGACGGCTGTCGGCGATGAAGGCGGTTTCGCCCCAAATCTCCAATCCGATGAGGATGCTATTGAGCACATCCTGCAAGCAATCAAAGATGCAGGCTATGAGCCAGGCAAAGATTTTGTGCTGGCGATGGATGCCGCTGCTTCTGAGTGGAAGAGTAAAAAGGGGAAAGGATTCTATAAACAGCCGAAATCCGGCAAAGAATATACCTCTGATGAACTCATTGCTCATTGGGAGTCACTGGTAGATAAATATCCGATCTGTTCCATCGAGGACGGTCTGGATGAAGAAGACTGGGATGGTTGGAGGAAGATGACAGAAAAGCTGGGGCATAAGGTACAGCTTGTCGGGGACGACCTTTTTGTCACGAATACTAAACGCCTCAGTAAGGGTATTGCACTCGGATGCGGCAATTCCATACTGATCAAGCTAAATCAGATCGGCTCGCTCTCAGAGACGCTAGAAGCCATCAAGATGGCTCATAAGGCTGGCTACACGGCTATCGTATCTCACCGTTCCGGCGAGACAGAGGATACCACTATTGCCGACCTTGCAGTAGCACTGAATACCGCACAAATCAAAACGGGCGCACCGTCCCGTTCGGAGCGTGTAGCGAAATACAACCAGCTCCTGCGCATCGAGGAAGCGTTAGGACGTAGTGCAGTATATCCTGGTAAGGAAGCATTCTCGTTCAAAAAATAATTATAATTTTCTATAAAGACAAAACCGTTGCTATCGAACAAGTAACGGTTTTGTCTTTATATAGAGTTTCCCCCATCCCGACGAGGGACGGGTGGGGGCAGCGCCCACAAACAGAACAAGGTGCTGTGATGAAATGCGAAAGCATTTTATCCACAGCACCTGTTTATTGCGTGATTTTGTATTTTATCCCATTGCAACCTAAAAAAGGACGCAATGCCCCTTTCCCCATAGAACAGCGCACTGTCTGTTTATGCGGCTAATTTTGTGCGATTAATTTTATTATGGTACTTATAAAGATTATGCCCTATAGAAACCAGGAAAACCTCTAGTCTTACCTGTTCCATGCCTTTTCGTACAACTCGTTTATACCAGCGGTCATATTTCATTACGCCAAAAGTACCTTCTGATTGAATGGAGCGATTCATTCTCAGCAGTGCTCCGTGGATGCTTTCTAAGTTATCCACAACTTCTTGGTGCATTGAGGTAAGTTCCTGATTTAGGCGTACAGTTTTATTTTTGTCGGTCTTTTTGCATTTTGACGCATAGGGACAGCCGGAACAATCCTCACAGCGATAAACTTCTTCCTGCCGACCGTACTTGTTCCCTCGTACGTTTTGGCGATATAGAAAGCGAAAGGTTTTGCCGGTAGGGCATCGAAGTATGCCATCCTCGTCAATCTTGAAATTTACGGTGCGAAAAGGGTCATCCCTATACTTTTTGTCCGTGGTTTCCTTTTTGAACATGGGAAATTTCATATATTTCTCCATGCCTTTTTGCTCGCAGTAAATGTAGTTGTTGTATGAACCATAGCCTGCATCGGCAACAGGGTATTTCGGATAGAATCCATAAATCTTATGAAACTGCTCGATTAAAGGAATGAAACAGTCCATGTCGGAACGGTAGTGATTAACATCTGCCACCGCAATGTATTCCTCCGCCACGCCAAACTGAACATTGTAGGCAGGGAGCAGCTGGTCGTTGCACATATAATCTTTTTTCATCCGCATAAAAGTGGCGGATGTGTCCGTTTTGGAATAGCTGTTTCTGCCATCCCCGCAGATGTCCAGTTTCTCAACATATTCGCTCAGCTTGTTTTTATATTCCTGAAGGCGCTCAAAATGACGTTGATGAGGTGTCTTATGATGGCCTCGCCCGTGAACAAAGTTGTTTTCATCGATATTATATATTTTGGTATATCGGTCTATTATTTCGGTCAGGTATGCGGGAACATATTCCGTATTTGTTTCGATTTTGATTCCCAAGCCAGCCAGTTCGTCGTTGATTTCGTCTAATAACGCTGTGATTTTGGCAAACAGGCGGTATCTGGACTTTTCTGTTGCCTTGCGCCATACCCAACTGTATTTATTGGCGTTAGCCTCAAATTTTGAGCCGTCAATATACAGATGACTTAGGTCGACATGCTGCTCGGCAAATATTTTTTTATTGATATCACTGAACAACTCTTCCACTGACGGCTTTAGTATCTCGTTGATAAAATAGCCGAAGGTACGATAAGAAGGCATTTTGTGTTCCATGAGATACATGAAACGCAGGTTGACCTTGCAGTTGTCCTCCAACTCGCGCAGTGAGATATAACCGTAGGTCATGAATCCGAATAATACTGTTTTCAGCATGCTGGCCGGGTTGTACCTGATGCGTCCGGCAACATGGGTCGGAATCTGATTCAGATACTTCTCCAAGTCGATTTCCTCCATAAATCGGTCGAAAACCAGCACCGGATCACAGATATCCAGATAATCTGAAATAAATATTGGCAAAACAGCCTGTTTGGGTTTAGAATGGTTAGTGGTTAAAGTTTTCATGTGGTATGTAAATTTTACCATAAAAGGCGGACTGCCGACTAGTTCTAGTCAGCGGTCCGCCTTTATTATTGGGGATGTGTTATTTCACAGCCCCTAATGTTTCAATTATTTTGGGACATTTTCAAAAATGCTTGACATCCTGATTTTATGCTTCTATCCATCGATAAAAAGCGAATGTTAACTTTCATGCTTATTTTGTTTATAATATAAGCATGAAAGTTGGTGATATTTTCTATGAAACAAAGTTCCGATTTCATTGATGCTTCCGGTATGCTACTGACCAAGGATGCGATACAGGGTGGAGTCAAAAAAGATGATTTCTACCGTTTCATCGCTGCCGTGATGGCATCGACAAATTTATTGCTGATGTTCCGTAGCGGCTTTACAAAGTCTGCCGACACCTCAAATGTTGCCTTGCCGTCAATGCTGTCTACGCCATCTGCACGTTCCGGTACATGGTTCGGGTCATAGGCCATCTCAGCTTGTTCAACTTCCGGGCAAAACAGTCCGGGATCGACTGGATGGTCATTGATACGCACTTCCCAGTGACAATACGGCCCGGTGGAGTTACTGATAGACCCGCATAAGGCAATCCATCCGCCTTGACTTACTTTCTGTACGACTGAAATCAGAAGCGTAATCATCACAATGAGTTTTATCTTCATAGCCTGCGCTCCTTCATCTCACGTCTTATTCCATTCTACGCAAGATATTTCTTCTGTGCAAGCCGTCAATTTATTTCATGTGGCAAAAGTCGTTGAACGCTTTTCTTATCCGTAGTAGAATGTAAGTATCAGTCAGTTTGCACCATGCACCAATATGAAAAAGGAGATGACGACATGACAATACTTGCACATTACACGCAGCGACGAAAGGATAATC
>JBNMKW010000080.1:0-8795 GCA_050874545.1 Megasphaera sp.
AACAGACTACCCATCGTTGAATTTTTAAGGTATAATGAATTCATCGCGTAACTCCTTTGAGATGATGTGTTTTAGCAGATTCATTATACTTCAAAGTGGGGTTACGCGATATTTATTTGTTCAAAAAGTTGTAAACTGCTGATTAATAAATAACTAAGTAATAAAATTCCTACTACAGGAACTAATACAGAAAATAACCAATACCCACTTCTACCCAAATCATGTAATCGTTTGATGCTAAGCGCTATCATCGACCAAATCAATAAAAAATTATAAACTACGGCTAATATGAGCACGGGAATTACAACAAATAATTCGTTTAGAATGCCCATAAAATGAAACGGTAAGAGAAAAAGGCACAGAATTCCTCCACTTGCTATGCAAAAACCATGAATATACGCAAATCGTTTTCGATATTCACTAACAGTTATACTACCTTGAAAAGAAAAATAATTTTTCCATATGCGTTGATAAAAACTTCTTTGAATCAAAATTTATTCCTCCAATTATACTTTATCCCTTATAAGTTTTTCAATATATTCTCTGCTTCTGACATTCGGGGTCTCAGGAAGCAATCCTACCTCTTCAGCTATTTTCGTTGTGTTAATATGAAGAAAAACACCTCCCCCTCCACCAACATAAACTTCGCCACCAATACTTATATATATCTTTTCCTTTTTCAGTAGTGCCTATATACTTTAACTTTAATGATTCATATCTATTCTGAGTATAAGAGTTTGTTTGCGGATTATATGATGTTTCCGCTCCTATTCCAACATGTCCGTTTAGTAGTCCAATCTCAGTTTCATTATTAATTGTCAGCGGAGATGTATTAGATATATTTAAATAAACACTTTTTTTAGCAGAAATACTTGGACTTTTGACTCCTAACCCAATTCCCAAGTGCCCTTCCAGACTAAAAGCATCTCTATATGGAAGTGTTTTCGCATAAAAACGTAATATTTCCCGCAAATTTTCCGTCATAGTAAAATCAGAATTATATCGGTACCCTAATCCTAAATATTTAGCGGCTCGATTAAACGTATATATAAAATCATTTTCTCCAACTTCAAGAATAGCAGGATTATCTCGACTCATAATATATGCACTTTCTAAAACAGAAACTACACCTTCCTTTTTTCCCTGCTCTAAATTATTGTGCAGATACTGAGCAATGGACGGATATGAACGATCTCCTTCAAAACTTTGCTGAAAATGATCTAGCCCATTCCACTTTATTCCATATTGTGCCAATGCGCCACCAGCTAACTCGGTATGTCCTGTAACAGGATTTATCATCGCACCTAATGATGCACTAATCCATTGAGCTTTTGCAGGATCATTTTTTGATCATTCCTTTATTTTATTGACAAGCATTTCATTGGTAAAACCTGCGGCAAAGCCGCTGCCGGCTTGATTACCTGCTATGCGTGCTATGATCTCAGCAACGATTCCATGCGCCACTGCTTTGTCAAATTTTCCATCTCGATCATAATGATGCAGTAATGGATAGGCATTTTTAGCAAACAGTTTTGCCATTTCTTGTCGCTCTTCTATATTTTGTTTATCAAAAATACGACTAAGTGTATTGAGGGCATTTCGGGTATCTCGGTTTATGTTGGATATATCTGTTTTTTCTTTGGTTGTCGTAATGGTTCCCGATGAAACGGCAGATGTGGTTGTGGAAGATGCGTTATTCTTAGCTCCCGGTGTGGTTCTTTCAATGCTACCCGATCTGTTGCTGTCAGCAGACCGTCTTGTTGAATATCCGTATCACTAGCTAAGGATACGTTTTGCCCCAGCATTTCGGGATACCATTTCATCTGCTCATACATGTAATCTGACGAAAGGAACTTATGTTTATTCGTAAATGCTGAGTCTGTTTCAATGAGATATTTGGCCATCGTTTCCGGGTGCAGCTTGTACAGGGAACTGCTCAGCCCGCTGGCAGTCTGTTTCCATTGCGCAGGTGTCGCATTCGTCCCGGATGAGTCGATAGAAAATGGGTCAAGAAATTTTTGGGCATGCCCTCGTATTGTCTTCGTAATATCTTTGCTGTCAGGCCGGGTCTGTGTATTTTCCTGATAAGCTGCAATCCCCAACGGTATGGGATTGCTTTTTTCTACCTGCGGCGTCATAAAAACGCTATCGTTATATTTGCGAATCTTCCCTTTGTGAAACCTGCTGTGGCGTTCTGTATAGCTGGCCTGCGTAGTGCCAAAAGTCACGGTCAGCTTTTGGTTTTCTGTTGCTGTATTCGTTACTGTGCCGTTTCGGACCGTTAACGTGTGCCCGGCAGCAATCTGGCTGTTATCGTTGTGCAGACTGCCATCTATCGTCATATGGCCGCCGCTGCGAATTACGCCGGCATTGGTTGTCTGTACTTGTTTTTCCGAAGTCTGTGAATGGGTACGAATAATAGTAAGAGCATTGATAGGATACGAGGAAGCCGCAGAATTGCGATGATGGGCGCCATACCCGCTGTCAAAATTGTCAAATTCCCTTTTATTAAACGCCTGTCCTCGTTCCGGATGCCCGGCTTCATCAATTCGTATTTTTTCTGGATTTGTTATCCAAGCAGAGCCTATTCGTTTGGCCGAGAAGGAATCATTGAGATTGGCGATTTGCGGAGCTTTAATGGAGAGACTGCCGATGCTTTCCATCTTAGCTCCCTGATTGGTGACTGTCTTCCCTGCCTGCAGATTCATCGTTCCGCCGCTGTACATCAGTGCTCCGGCACAGTTCAAAACGGCATTGATTCCTGTTATTTCATACACTTTGGCATAGGGATATAAAAAGCCAAATGCTGCCGTATCTATATCCAACTGTATCTGACGAATAAAAAAAGAAGGACTTTGTAATACCGGCATGTTTTCTGTCTTTTGTTTCTCCAATCCTGTAATAGGGGAAACTGACCGAGACTGCAGACGTAGATTACGCAGCTGCTCCTGCTGCCGGGCTTTCTCTAACTGTCCCTGCTGTATTATGGTATGTTGTCCCAATGATACAGCAGGCATTCCTGCCAATATCACGACCAAACTGCTAAAAAGCAACGGAGATATTTTCAACGCATTCACCGCCTTACCGAATCAACTTATCTACTGCGTATTCGCTATAAAGTCATCAAAAAAAAGACGGTTCCTTAGGGGGGAATTGGTATGCCTGTTCAACATCTTCAGACATCTGATTCCCACAAAGAACCATCTTCGCTTTTCCGTTTATTCTATTATGTAAATGCTCTCGTCGTTCGTTGTACGATACACCACCAGCCTGCAGCAGCAAGATACCGCTGCTTTTCCTATTCCGTATTTTCTTCATACTCTTCCTCTTTTTTATTACTACGATTGAGTATCGCTATAGTTTAATTTTTTATTATATTTCATATATCATATACTATTTCTCCACGTTTCAAAAGTATGTATGCAAAAATTAGCATGTGTTTTATGCAAGTAATCATTCTTTTGTCTCAAAAAATCAGTAAAATACTAGCCAAACCGCTTCGTTGAATGTACATAAAATACTCTCCTGTTAAGATAATGAAAAAAAGACACTCACTGTCGAGTGTCTTCTCTAGTTAGTGGATAGTTCCTATTGCTGACAAGATAGCAGCGTGTGTCATGGCAACAATGAAACAGCTTCAGGAAGTCTACAGCGAACACTTCAGTGAGGTATTTAAGACAATCACGACCGATAATGGCTCTGAATTCGCAGATCTTGCAGAACTTGAAAAGATAGCCGATACACTACTATGCGCATCCGTATACCTCTGGTGATAAGGGTACCGTAGAACGGCATAATGGACTGCTCAGGAGATTCATTCCCAAGGGAAAACGGATAGATAACGTTACAAGTCAGCAGCTTGCCGATGTAAAAATTTGGTGTAACTGTCTTCCCAGAAAAATTCTTGGCTATAGAACCCCGGATGAAATATTCGAGGAGGAGCTTGATCAAATCTACCAAATTACTGCCTAGCGGAAGGTATTCAACTTGTTATTGCAATTTATATCCCTTGCCCGGCAGCATGCCGTACATATTATCATTATATCATATGTGTATGGTATTTGTCAGGCATCCCCACCCGCTTGGGCGTCAAAAAAAGCCCAGCATTCATGGCTGCATCAGCACATGAACACAGGGCGTACTGCAATGGTTTGGTTAGACAACCATTTTTTCTTTTATTAGATACTGCCTGAGTTGTATGAGTCCGCGTTTAACATAATCTCGAATCGTGCTTTTACTGAGTTTACATTCTTCCGCAATACGTTGGTAGGAATACCCGTGAAAAAAATGCAGCCAAATAATCCGGCGCTGCAATTCCGGCAGCGTTGCCATGGCTTGATTCATTTTCCACCGCATTTCATTTTGCAGATACTGAGATTCCGGGCATTCTCCTTCTGAGGCCAGGATCGCTTCGGGCAAATCGGTTACAGTATCGTTTTCGATGATATTTTTTTCAATTCGTTTATCATAACATTGCTTCTGATAGGATTCACGGCGCAGGTGATTGCGTACAGAGGCTACCATCATCTTAGTTACTGTCTCCGGCTGCTCTAGATCGTACTGAAAAATACAGTGAATCGCACCGTGGCAGGCTGTTGAAAACGCTTCTTCAAAATTTTGATAATACGATTGATATCGTTTGGCTTGATGATGCAAGAGCGGCATAAATGTCTGAAGCAGTTCTTCTGCAGCCAGTTTATCACCGCGCTGTGCAGCACGTACACAATGTCTCATCTGAGTCGTCATGAACCCATCTCCTTATCCTAAAAACATAAAAGCAATGTAACATTTCCCCCGATACACCTACAGTTATAAGAAATCTCAAATCCACATAGAAAAGTATGGAAAATACCCTGGACAGCATAGACCGTCCAAGGCATTTTCTGCTATATAGGCTGCTTATTCCAGCGTTTCTACTTTACGCGTGATAATCTGGCTGGATTTCAAGCCCGTCAAATTGCCGTTGTCCGTCGCAAAGATTTGCGCATCGACGATAGCTTGCGCTGCGGCATCGACAGTTTCTTTTTTCAAATCCGCTTTGGGATCTGCAATCGAATAGCTGACGTTTTTGTTGGCTCCGTCTACAAACGTAAGCTGCAGCGTTTTACTTTCTGATTTAATAGCCATAAGGCAACGTCTCCTTTCTGTTAAATTTGAATGACGTAAGCAATGCGTCAACAAGCCAGCTTGCCCATTCAGGCGACGCACAGCAAACCTGTTCACTACCCACTAATCACTAATCACCACTATTTAGCCACTAATCTCGTTTTCGACGATTTCATGGATGCCCGCAATTCGATCTTCGTACAGCGTGCCGAAAGCGTTGGCGGCCGTGACGATGTTGGCCGCGTCGGCGCCGTTGACGAGATTACGCATCTGCACCGATTTTTCGTGAGATTCGCCGAGTTCGTCCTGATAGCTCAGGACCAGTTTCAATTTGCTGACAACTGCCTTGCGTTCTGCCATTTTGCATTCCTCCTTTCGTGTTGAATTGACAAGAGGCACTGCGCCCCTCCCTGCAAACTACAAGCTTAAAACTACAAACTATCCATCACGCCGCGTTGGGCAGATTCCCCGCTCCCTGCATTTGGTACGGGTACTGCATAATACCGGTCGCAATCGCTTTCGCCGCATCGTCTTTATGAGCTTCGTAGCGGCGCCAGTCACTGTCGTTGTCGATAAAACAAACTTCGACAAGGACGGCAGGCATCATCGTATTGCGCAGGACAAAAAGGCTCGGCCGTTCTTTCAGGCCCCGATTCGGCAGGTTGAGGACGGCTTTTACGTTGGACTGGATACAGTGTCCCAACATTAAGCTGCCCGTTGAGCCGGAAATCAAGGTCTCCGTGCCGCTGGCCCTGCCATTGAAGGCATTGAAATGAATGGATACGAAAAGATCACATTCGGCGGCGTTAGCCTCATCACAAACAGCATACAAATCGTCGTTCTGGCCAAAGAGGACCGCCATGCCGTTATGTTCGAGATACTGCTGCACGAGCAGTGACAAGGCATAGGCTTCATCGCATTCTCTAAGGTTTAGGCGCGGATTGACAGCACCGGGATCTAGCTGCCGGTCGTGGCCGGCGTTCAAATATACTTTCATATGTCTCCTTTCTGCAGCGGTACCTGCAGCACCCTCAGGCGTCGCTTCCCTTGATTTCTACACGGGCTGCGGTACCGCCGATAGCAATACCCTGGATGCGCTGTTGTCTCATCATCGGGCATGGACAGGTTTTCGATTGGCCGCATGCGGCATAGGGCCTCATCGGCAAGAGCAGGGCACTGGCTCTCTGCAAGATAAAAATCAGCTGCCTCTTGTCGAGACTGCGTAAAAACCTGAGAAATCGGTTCATACATACTCCTTTCTGCTATATCACTTTACGCATACACAGCGTAATCATGCCATTATCCTTCATCGTCATACAGGTTCGGTACGGACTGCCTGCAGCGGCTTCTTTTTGCTGTTCGCTCATGCAGTTCATGATTTCCAGCTGGCTGCGCCGCACCGTATTCTCACTGATTTCCGGAAAAAACTGCCGCACAAACTGCATCACGTTCGGATTGACCGGGCGATGTTCCATCGTCTTGCCGTCACGGATTCGTGTTTTGGCTTCACGCAGGAGCTGTGCTGCTGCCCGGCTCATATGACCCGTAAAGGACGGCGCTTCGTAGACATGACGCTGCATGTCCCGCCGTAGCTGCCGCCATTCGGCAACGATTTCAGCAATAGACGGCGCGAATTTATACGTCGTGACCAGCCGCTGGGCCAGCGCTTTCGCTTGGGCTGCCGACAGGTCGGATGGCAGATTGTCCTGCAGTGCTGCGATGAAGATGGGGTTGATATTCTGGTTCTCCCCGTAACACGCCCGCAAGGTAGTCAGTAAAGTTTGCATAGCCATGGAATTCATCTTCCTTTCGCTTGCCGCGCGTCGGCCGGCCGTTGCTGTTGACCAAAATAGCGCGGATGTATTTGATATTGTTGACGTTGTTTTCATGGGCAAGCGCAATGGCAGTACATGTCGCTTCGCTGCCCCACATCGTTTCCATTTCTGCGAGCTGCTGGGCAAACGCCCCCTGCATCGGCCCGAAAAGTGTCTCGTATTTTCGGACAGCTGCATAATCCCTCAGCCCCTTGAGCGTCGTTATGGTTTCACCTTCCTGCACCGGCGGTGCCGTTTCTACAGCCGTTTCGCCAGCTGCTTTTGTTACGACAGACATGTCAGATACTGCTGGTGCTGTCTCCTTTGCCAGTCGCTGCCTCTCCCGACAGCGGCGAACCCGTTCTTTGGTCTGCTGCCGGCATTTTTCATCACGCTGAAAATCCTGCAGCTCATCCCAGATGACAATGCGAATCATGCCACTTTCGTCGCGTTCGATAAGGCCGGTCTGTTCCAACGCATCCAGTCCGTTTTCAATAAAAGGCCGACGGCGGTGCAGACATTTGGCAATGAGCTGCGTCGTCATGGCTTTTTGCGTTGAAACACAGACTCGTCCGTCCTCGTTGACTGTGCCTGCCATATCTTTAAGAAAGAGCCAAAGGACGATATACGAATCACCGTTCGGCAGGTTCAGCAGGTACAAGATACGGGGATCCGAAAAAAATCCTACTTTCGTTTTCAGCCATTGTAACTTCTTCATTGCCAGCACCTCGTTTTCGTCTTGGGGGTATTCGTTCGAATTACCCCTCTACTTATATAAGACAAAAAAAACGGTCATCGTGCGTGTCATTCTTTAAAATCTTTGCCAAAAACACGATTTGTAATTTTAATTATTTTTGTCTTTCTTTTCATTTTATCTTGTTTTGTATGTTTATTCTATACATACATTCTCCATAAAGCGTCTACTCGCATATTTCTTAAAGTTTTATGAACTTTTAGAAAATTTCAAGAAATGTATTCGTCCATCATAAATACACATCCAAACAGGCCGTTCCAAACGTTTCATACTCCAACCACGCCCTTCACAGCAATCCCAAAGCCGCGCCCCTATACTATATGTTCTCTTATTCTCTTCTCTTTTTCTCTTCTTATAAAGTAACGCGTTACAACGCCCCGTCCCAGTATAGGAATAATCCATGATATCCCGCACCAGACAGGCGTTTTTCGTGAATTGGTAACGTATCATCCTGATACCCTTTGGGATAGTGAATACCCAAACATAAGCATAAAATGATTCTATGTATAGAAAAAAAAGCCATGAACGCATGACATACTATATGCATGCGTCCACGGCTTTCCCCAGGATCTCTCCGTATGATGTTCTTGAAAAATAAAATTAAAAACCAGCCAAAATACCTTTCCGACAGCTAGTCATAGGTATTCAGCCTACGTGATTTCTTCCTTTTTTTTACAAAATATGCTAAAATAAAAAACAGAGATAGCCCGATGGTGGTACATCGGCTCTCCTCTATCATTATATTCTTGAAGAAGGCCGTGTACCGCAAGGTATGCGGTTTTTTTCAATTTATAACATAAGTATTATTTACGTATTGAAATAATCAACACGACTAATGTAGCAAACGCTATCATCAAGGACAACGCTTCATATACACTCATGCTGATCACCTCGCTCTCGCGAGGAAAACCGAATACATCGAACTATCTCATGTATGGTAGTTTAGCAAATTTATGTTCAGAATTCAAGATCAAAGAACTTGAATTTTCAAGTGATTATGGTAAAATAAAAAAACAGAGATAGCCCGATGGTGGTGCATCGGCTCTCCTGTTTTTCAATAATATTGAAGAAGGCCGTGTACCGCAAGGTATGCGGTTTTTTTCAATTTATAACATAAGTAT
>JBNMKW010000081.1:0-8445 GCA_050874545.1 Megasphaera sp.
GTTGGTCATTGCCAGTGTCTTGGCAACGAATCCGGATATTCTCGTATTTGATGAACCGACATCGGCGTTAGATCCGGAAGGAACGCATGATTTCTACGTGTTAATTCACGAACTCAATGTCAAATACGGGCATACGATTGTGGTTATTGAACACTCCCTGGAAGCGGTGCTGCCGTATGCCAACCGCCTCGTTTTGTTGGATCAGGGGCACATTCTTTGTGACAGCAATGTCGAAACGACGCTTCGCTATATGTATGAACATGATGTGTATAAAACAGCCATTCCTCCAGTGTTTGCCTGCCAAATGGATTTAGAAAAGGCAGGATATCATTTTACAGAACCATGGCTTACGGCAGATGCGGCTGTTACGGCATTGCAAAGCAAATAGGGGATTGTCGCTATGAATATCGTATGTATCGGAGACAGCTTGACGTATGGGTATGATGTGCCGGTTTCGGCTCGCTGGACTGTTTTGTTAGAACAAAAAACAGGTATTCGCGTCTGTAATAAAGGTATATGCGGAGATACGACCGAAGGAATGCTGCAGCGTATGCAGCGAATAGATATGATGGCTTATGATGCGGTATGCCTTATGGGTGGGTCCAATGATATATTGCAGCATGTATCTCTTGAACAAATGGAACATCATATGCAGCAGATGATGCAATATGCAGCCCAGGCCAGCAATACATTGTATGTAGGAATACCCTTAGCCATGAAACCAGAAAGCGTCCTTTTTGGCTGGCAGCGACAAGAAGAGGTAGAAGGCAATAACCGAAAACTGGAGACGTATCGACAGTGGTTGCTGACGCAGTGCATAACGTATCACGCAGTACCGATTGATTTTTATAAACGAATACAAGATGCTGAAATACAATTTCATACGAGTTTGTATGCAGATGGCATACATCCGAATGAAGCCGGATATGCGTTGATGGCAGAGGAAGCGATTCGATACATTCGGATATAGTAAAAAAGAGGATGTTAACATAATGCTTTTGGTGTCTATCATGCACTAATAGATAACTTCTTTGCCGGTTCTGTTGCTGAAATATGCGACCACGAAATGCCGGGAAAAAAAGGACATATCTGTATTGATACACGGGATATGGAACGGGCTTTGGCATATTATAAACGCCAAGGTATTGAAATCGACACCGAACACTGCTTCTATGACGACAAAGGCGTCTTAAAAGAAATTGTTGGTGGATTTTCCATTCATTTACGCCGTAAATAAGTAAACTAAAAAACACTGTTATGATAACGGATACCTATTAAAAGGGTACCGTATCATGACAGTGTTTTTTTTATATCGTATTTATGGATGTATCATGCGATTCGATGTTGTATTTAGCTCGCAGTAATAAGCGTTTTGCAAGCTCTTTTTTTTCTTCTGTAGCTCTGAACAACGGCATACTGATACTCATAGCATAATTGTGGGTATGAGTTAATGCAATCGGAACGGCAAAGCAACAAAGTTGATATGTTATTTCTTCCTGTTCGACAGCGATATGTGTCTGTTTAACAGACTGTAGCTGTTCGTACAGCATATGTAGGTCTGTAATAGTATTTTTGGTTTGCTGTACAAGTGGGTTAGGATATAATGCTTGTAATTGGGGTAACGTATAGTCACAAAGCAAGGCTTTTCCTAAAGCCGTACAATACGCCGGCAGTTTTTTCCCAATATAAGAAATAATTTTTATAGTCTGTGAGATAGAAGCATCTTCTTTGAGTATATATAAAACATCTGCTCCATCAAGAATACCTACCTGACATATTTCGTTTATTTCTTTCGTAATATCTTTCATTATAGATTTTATATACGGAATCAATGTTTTTTCATGTTCGTAAGCAGCCCCGATACAATATGATGAGATGCCAATAGAATACAACTTTGAGTTATCTTGAAGCTGTAAAAATTTTTCCTGCACCATTTCCTGTAAAATCGGAGAAAGCGTACTTTTAGGTATATGTAAAAATTCCGTAATTTGTGTAAGGGATAATCCGTCAGGATGCGCAGCAAGAAGTGTTAAAATACGCAAAACACGTTCTGTTGGTTTATGAGTCAATGCCAAAACCTCCTACATATAGTTAATTTATTATAGCAAATTTGAAGAAAATAGGAAAATTATAAATTTGCATAGTAAATGCGGAATGATGAAAAAAAGATAATAAGGTCATTCTTGATTTTCGATTAGTTCGTTGTTATAATTTAGACATAAAGTTCGTAAATACAACTGCACATACGTATTTACGAACAAATAGAGAGAGCATATGCATTAAAGGAGGAGCATAACTATGTCTATTGATAAATTGTATTCTAATGAAAATCCGGCATTATATAAGGCAAAAACACATGCAGATGGGCCATGTGGAACCTTACCATTAACAAAGGAATCATTAAAAACTTCACCTAGTGGTAATATTTTTGGCATGACGATTAATGCTGGAATGGGCTGGAATCCAGAAACGTTGGCGAATGGTGATGTTATGATTATTGGTACAAAAGGCGGGATGCGTGCTGATGCTGGTCGGACGATTGCCGTAGGACTACATCCAGGTCATTTTGAATTAGGCGATTTAATGGGAGAGGCAGCAGATACATTAAAAGGAATGGGATATGTTCCGCATGCTGCTTTTGTATCTGATCCTTGTGATGGACGTACGCAAGGAACGATAGGAATGTTTGATTCGTTGCCATATCGCAATGATGCATCTATGGTCATGCGGAGATTGATTCGTTCGATTCCGACAAGAAAAGCTGTTATTGGCGTCGCTTCTTGTGATAAAGGATTACCGGCCATGATGATGGCATTGGCAAGTATGCATGATTTACCGACGATTCTTGTGCCGGGCGGAGCAACATTGATGCCCAACAAAGGAGAAGATTTGGGAACGGTTCAAACTATAGGTGTCCGGTATGCTAATGGAGAACTTTCGTATGAAGACGCCGTTAATTTGGGATGTCGTGCTTGTGCAAGTGCTGGTGGCGGCTGTCAATTTTTTGGAACGGCAGGAACCTCGCAAGTTGTAGCCGAAGGACTAGGGATTGCATTAACGCATTCGGCATTAGCACCTTCGGGAGAAGCTATTTGGAAAAATTTAGCAACTAAATCTGCAGTAGCGGCAATGGAAATGTATAAAAAAGGTATTACGACGAAAGATATTATTACAGACCATGCCATTGAAAATGCGATGGTTATACATGCTGCTTTTGGTGGTTCCACCAATTTGTTATTGCATTTACCAGCGATTGCTTTTGCTGGCGGATGTCATGTTCCTACTGTTCATGATTGGGCTCGTATTAATAAAGAAGTACCGCGATTAGTTAGTGTTTTACCGATTGGACCGGTCAATTATCCAACAGTAGATGTATTTATGGCTGGTGGTGTGCCAGAAGTTATGCTGCATTTACGTAAGTTAGGATTGTTACATGAAGATGTGATGACAGTAACTGGCAGTACATTAGGTGAAAATTTGGATTGGTGGGAACATTCTGAACGGCGTGTCGCTTGTCAAAAACGGTTGAAAGAGTTAGATAATTTAAACGTAGAAGATGTTATTTTTAGTCCCCAGCAAGCTAAAGAACGCGGCATAGGATCTACCGTTACATTCCCAACAGGAAATATCGCGCCGGAAGGATCTGTTGTTAAATCGACAGCTATTGATCCATCCGTTATTGATGATGATCATGTTTTTCGCCATACAGCCAAAGTAAAAGTATTTACATCTGAAAAAGAAGCAATCACGGCTCTAAAACATGATGGAGTCCAAGCCGGTGATATTATGATCGTTATGGGCGGGGGTCCCCTGGGAACTGGTATGGAAGAAACGTATCAATTGACATCGGCATTAAAACACTTGTCTTTTGGCAAACATGTGTCATTAATTACAGATGCTAGATTTTCAGGCGTATCTACTGGAGCATGCTTTGGCCATGTGGGACCGGAAGCATTGGCAGGAGGTCCTATTGGAAAATTACGTGACGGAGACGTAGTAGAAATTATTGTAGATACGGTGAAATTAGAAGGGAGTCTAAACTTTATCGGAACAGAAGAGCATCCGCTTACATATGAAGAAGGTGCCAAAGTATTAGCTGCACGTGAAACAAATCCAAATGTACATCCAGATGATGATTTACCAGATGATACACGACTTTGGGCAGCTTTGCAAAATGCAAGCGGTGGTACTTGGAAAGGGACTGTATATGATGTAGATGCGATTATCAAGGTATTAAATGCAGGTAAAAAAGCATTAGAAAAAGAAGAAAAATAAGGAGGGAAAGAAGATGCCATTAGTTATTACAGCATTAGCAGTTGTATTGTTAATTGTTCTGATTTCTAAGTTTAAGATGAACACCTTTGTAGCTCTTCTTATTGTATCGGTTGCAGCTGCCATTAGTTTTGGCGTTCCGCTTATAAAAGTTGCTGATTTATTGGAAAAAGGGATTGGCGGTACGTTAGGGCATATTGCACTGATTTTTGGATTGGGGGCGATGTTGGGCCGATTGGTTGCTGATGCCGGCGGTGCACAACGGATTTCTCTTTCTCTTATTCATGCATTTGGAGAAAAGAAAATTCAATGGGCCGTTTTAGTCGCATCCTTTGTTGTTGGTATTGCCATGTTTTTTGAAGTGGGATTAGTATTGCTCATTCCTATTGTCTTTTCTATTGCTAAGGAAATGAAAGTAACACCCATTTATTTGGGAATACCTATGTTGGCATCATTGCTTTCAGCACATTGTTTTTTACCTCCCCATCCGGGACCGACAGTTATTGCTGGGGAATATGGTGCGGATATAGGCAATGTACTGCTGTATGGCATTATAGTAGCTATTCCAACAGTGGTTATTGCTGGCCCATTATTTACGAAATTTGCAAGAAAAATAGTACCTAGCGCGTTCGAAAAAATGGGTGATATTACAGCACTTGGAAAAGAGCGTACTTTTACAGATGAAGAAATGCCAGGATTTGGAGTCAGCTTGTTTACGGCAATGCTTCCGGTTATTTTAATGATTATTGCAACCATTGGTTCTATGGTTAGTGATTTTGTTAATCTTTCAGGAAGTGCAATATTTACTTTCATTGAATTTATAGGTAAACCTGGTATTGCTATGATTATTTCTATTTTAGTAGCCATGTACACAATGGGAGTACAACGAAAAATTCCTGTCAAAGAGGTTATGAATTCTTGCGCCTCGTCTATTGCTGCGATTGGTATGATGCTGTTAATTATTGGTGGTGGCGGTGCCTTTAAGCAAGTGTTGATTGATGGCGGCGTTGGACAGTATATTTCCCAATTATTTGCAGGAACGACGGTATCTCCGATTATTTTAGCATGGGGCGTTGCGGCCATTTTGCGGATTTCTCTTGGATCGGCAACTGTTGCTGCAATTTCTACGGCAGGATTAGTTATACCACTGTTAAGTGCCTATGATGTTAATTTAGCACTTGTAACGTTAGCAACAGGGGCTGGAAGCTCCATTGCATCTCATGTAAATGATGCAAGCTTTTGGATGATTAAAGAATACTTCGGCTTGTCGATGAAAGAAACATTTTTAACTTGGACATTAATGTCAACGGTACAGGCTGTTTGTGGATTAATATTTATTTTGTTATTAAGTATGGCTGTATAAAAGGTGAAGCGAGAGATGGGACAATTTGGCATAAAAAAAGACAGTAAAAAACTGCTTATTGTATATAGTCTACCACAACCAATACAAGCATGCTTTTGTCCTGTCTTTGCTTTATTATATCATAATATAGACGGTAGGATCGAATTACTGGCAAGATTTTTTATGAAAGGTTGTTGATAAACATGAAATTACAAGGCGTGTATACTCCTATTATTACTATAATGAAGGAGGATGGTTCCATTGATATGGCGAATATGGAAAAACATATCAATCATTTATGCGAAGCGGGCATTCATGGTATTTTGTTTTTTGGTAGTTTAGGGGAGTTTTATGCCTGCTCTATGGAAGAAAAAAAAGCGGTTATTGATATGGCTGTTAGGGTTATCAATCATAGAGCCGCTATGATTGTCGGTGTAGGCGGTACGGCATTAAAAGATGTACTGGAATTAGCACGGTATGCGCAAAAAGCTGGTGCGGATGCTATTAATGTTGTTTCGCCATTTTATTTTGGGCCGACAGAAGAAGGGGCTATTGCGTATTTTGGAAAAATTGCCGAAGCTGTTTCTCTTCCTATTCAATTATATAATTTCCCTGCTCGTGTAGGTGCTGATTTAACGCCAACTGTTATTGCGGAATTGGCTAAAAAATATTCTAATATTGTGGGGGTAAAGGATACAGTAGACAATATTAGCCACACGCGAAAAGTAATAGCAGCGGTAAAAGCTGTACGTCCTGATTTTTCTGTGCTTTCTGGTTTTGATGAATACTATTTAGTTAATAGAGTATCTGGTGGTGACGGGGTTCTTTGTGGTTTAACAAACGTTATTCCAGAAGTTTTTGTTGCATATCATAAGGCATATGAAGCAAAAGATTTTGTGACAACGGAAAAATATGCTCAAGTTATTTCTAAATTAATGGCTTTATATGAAGTGACAGGCCTATTTATTACGGCGATAAAAGCAGCTGTAAAAGCGCAAGGATTGGATATATCTACGTATACTAGAGAACCAGGTACTCCTATTACAAATGACGAGTATCAACAAGTACAGTATATTCTGCAGACTGTAAAAGAAACATATCAGATATAAGTTGGATTTTGTCAAAAACTTCCGTGCTCTTAGGAGACGGAAGTTTTTTTATATTCAGTTTATATGGTTATCTGCTGTAGTGCAGCTTTGTTTGATTGTATTTGCAAATGTCGTTGCTTATTATGCATGATACCATATAATTTATGCGTAAATTATTCTTGACAGGAACTAGAAATAAAGAATATATTTTATAATAAATGTCTACATTGTTAATTTGAAAATACTGCAGTACAATTTTGTGGAAATGACATTAGCAGATGTATCATGTTGTTGTATATCATATACATATTTTAGAGAAATTCGATAAGAAAATGGCTTTTGTACAGATGTCAAGTAATGTGCCAATAGGTTTATGATACAAAATACTTTTTATCTATTAGACAATAGGAGGTGTACAGTATGGCAAGATTTACGTTACCGCGTGATATTTATTATGGTGCAGGTGCGATCCAAGCGCTGAAAGGGTTGAAAGAGCACAAAAAAGCAATGATTTTTACGGGCGGCCATTCTATGCGGCGCGGTGGTTTTTTGCTGAAAGTAGCAAGCGTGTTACAGGGTATCGGCATAGAAACTCAGATTTTTGAGGGTATTGAGCCGGATCCGTCAATTGAAACGGTATTTCGCGGAGCTGAGGCTATGCGGGCTTTTGAGCCGGATGTCATTGTAGCGGTTGGCGGCGGTTCTTCCATTGATGCGGCTAAGGTGATGTGGGTGTTTTACGAGCATCCAGAAAAAACATTTGATGATATAAAGAAACCATTTACTATTCCATTGCTACGCAAGAAAGCCATTTTTATAGCTATTCCTTCTACTAGTGGGACAGCGACAGAAGTTACGGCTTTTTCCGTCATTACAGATTATAAAACCAATATTAAATATCCGCTGGCAGATTTTGAAATTGTTCCGGATATAGCTATTCTGGATACGGATCTTCCCCAGACAATGCCTAAAAAACTGACGGCTCATACTGGTATGGATGCGTTGACGCATGCCATTGAAGCCTATGTAGCTGTAGCACACAGCCAGTTTTCCGATGTATTGGCACTGCAGGCTATCAGTGATGTATATAATAACTTAGTTTTTAGCTATTATGGGGATAAACAAGCACGCGAAAAGATGCATATTGCTCAGTGTCTTGCCGGTATGGCTTTTTCTAATGCTTTATTGGGAATTGCCCATAGTTTGGCGCATAAAACAGGGGCTGTTTTTCATATTCCGCACGGTTGCTGCAATGCGATTCTGTTACCGCCAGTTATCGAGTTTAATGCTAAAGTATGTGGCAGTCGTTATGCGGCGATTGCTCGTCATTTGGGACTGCCTGGCAGAACCGATGAGCAGCTTACACAGACCTTGATAAATTCTATCAAGGAGCTGAATCAGAAAATGCATATTGCCCAGACATATAAAGAAAACGGCATTAGTGAAGAGGTGCTGAAAAATCATGCAGATGCTATTGCGGCAAACGCCATGTTAGATCCCTGCACGCGTTCCAATCCGCGTCAAATTGATACAGAGCAGATGAAACAGATATTGTTGTGTGCGTACGACGGCACACCGGTTACGTTTTAGCTATAGCAGCGACAGCTGTCTTTGGGAAAGACAGCTGTTTTTTTGTGCGGCAAAAGAATTGTACGGATTTTGTAATAGAACCTATGGTATAATAAAGCATATCTGAAACCGAGGTGAACGTTATGAGTGAATCTATATATGGAAAATACAAAC
>JBNMKW010000082.1:0-8374 GCA_050874545.1 Megasphaera sp.
CATAATCTGTAGAAATACTGTTTTATGGGGAAAGGGGCTTTGCGCCCATTTTTCAACGGCCATTCTCTAAAAAAAACAAAATGGGTATGAAAAAAGAAGGTGGACAAAATACTTTCGCATTTTGTCACACCTCCTTTTTTGTGCTTATATAGTTGTCATCCTTCTTCTGCCCGAAATCGGTAGCCATTTCCCCACACCGTTTCAATAGACGTGAAAGGCGGCTTGACACGATTAAGTTTGTCACGCAGCCGGTTTACATGAACCGTAACGGTTGCCAGCTCGCCAAACGCATCCAAATGCCAAATCATTTCAAAAAGATACTTTTTAGAAAAGACTTGATTCGGATGCCGTGCCAAAAATGCCAAAAGATTAAATTCTTTGATAGTCAGTATAATTTCTTTTTGTCCGCGAAAGACTTGATGCCTTTTAATAAAGATACGCAAATCCCCCGTTTGAATGTCAGGCTTGCTTTCATCTACTTCCTGCTGCTGTACCCCTAACAGCCGCTGATGCATTTCTAAATGGGCTTTTAATCTTGCCAGCATAATAGATGGATTAAACGGTTTAATGATATAATCATCTGCCCCCACGGCAAATCCTTTCATTACCGCTTCATCACTGCCCCGTGCCGTCGTAAAGAGAATCGGTACGTTGCTTGCATTGCGCAGTTTTTGACAAAGAAGATAGCCATCCGTATCCGGTAAATGGACATCCAGCAGTACGGCATCCACACATCCCCCATCAAACAGTTTCAGCCCTTCTTTTCCTGTTGCTGCTACCATAACGGCAAATCCATTTGCTTCCAGAAAGTCCTTTTCCAATGCAGCAAGCATGCTGTCATCTTCAATCACTAAAATATGCGCCATATGACTCACCCCTCAGAGTTTTTTTGTTTAAACGCGTTTACTTGCCTATCTGCAGCCGGCGAAATCCATAATCCAAAATAGCAGGTGCATCTTCCCAGCGGTCATCGTCATTGAACAGGACTACAGCCAAGGTTTGGCCGTTTCGAGTTGCCGAAGCTACTAAACAGTCCCCTGCAGCATTGGTAAATCCTGTTTTGATGCCATTGGCCCCTTGATAATTGCTTTTTAGAAAATGGTTTGTCGTCGTGACATGTTTAGGCGTACGACCGTCTAAATATTTTACATCATAAGCTTTTAAGCTTACAATATAGCGAAATTCGGGAAAATTCTTCATACCATATGCGGCCATTTTTGCCATGTCTACAGCTGTTGTATAATGCTTAGGTGCTGTCAGTCCATTCGGATTGACAAAATGCGTGTGCGCTGCCCCCATTTTTTGCGCTTCCGCATTCATCATTGCCGCATATCCTGCCACAGAGCCTCCCAAGGTTTCTGCTACGGCTACGGCAGCATCATTGCCGGATACTACCATCATGCCCCGCAGTGCTTCCCGTACGGTCAACGCATCCCCCGGTGCGATGCCCAGCGAAGAAGGTTCTATATTCGCAGCATACGAAGAAATTTTCAATGGTTGATCTAGCTTATCGCTGCATTGATCTAACGCAGTAATGAGCGTCACGATTTTGGTCGTGCTTGCCGGATGCATCCATTTTGTAGGATTATGCTGATACAAAATCCTGCCCGTATTGACATCAATCATACAGGCTGCCTCTGCACCCGTTGTCGGCGCCGCCGCCTGCACTGCCATAGATACGATAGATACAGCAGCAAATGCAACTGCCATCAACCATGTTGCTATATGCGATTTGTAACGAAAAAACATACATTGCACTTCCTTACATAATAACTATAAAACGCAATCATTTTTTAATATACATAAAACCATGTACAATAATTATATTATATTTTTAATTATCTTCTCTGTCAATTTTACTGTGAAAAAACACTGGCCCGCTCGAATGCTGTTATATATGCTGTATACGTTTATAAACAGGCAGTTTTTGCAGATGCCGCAACGTTACCCACGCCGTCACGCCAATCAAAATGCCTGTCCCTATGCCTGCAATCGTTAACACGGGAAGATACAGCATAATTTTTATATTTTCAACGATTACGGAGGCAACGATAACTTGCCCCAAATTATGAAAAACACTGCCGGCCGCGCTAATGCCCCGCAAACTAAATTTTCCTGTCCGCTTCAGCAGCATCATTGCGCCTAAGCTCAATACGGCACCGGCCAAACTGTAAAAGAATGCATTCATACCGCCGCCAAAGGCTGTTGCCAAGATAATTCGCAGCAGCAAAATCAAACACACATCTTTCTTGTGCGGCAAAGCATACAGGGCAATAACTGTAATCAAGTTGGCCAATCCCAGTTTGGCTCCCGGCGCAATGAACGGTACAGGCAGCATGCCTTCTACAACGTACAGCACCAGTGACTGGGCTACAAATAAGCTCAATATAACTATGCGAAAGGTTTTATTCATCATTTCACCTCTAATGGGCCGGAATAATATCCGGTTCCTCTGTTGCTGTTGACCGAATTTCAATCATTACCTTATGCGGCAGGCAAACCGTCGTTTCTCCCGGATTGCTAATAAATCCCTCTTTAATACAAATTTTGTCGGGACAATCTGCATCAACAATGCCAATCATCTGATCTCTCACAACAACTGTATTATATCCTTCATCTGTATAAATCGTAAATGTATCCGTTCCTTGATGTTCAGATAAGGGAATTTCTTTATATACACTACCGTGTACTTGAATAACAGCTACCGTTCCGCCTTGCAATACATCTGCGCCACTCAAAAAGGCTATTCCTTCTGGTATACACGATAGGATAAGCAAAACTAGAAGCAACAGTATATCCCATTTTTTTATCATGTAATCCTCCTCTTTTTTCAATATTTGCCCTGATTATATCATATTTTGGTATAATAAGGAAAAAACAACGAGTAAGGAGCGTTACTATGAAAAAGAACTCATTACTGCTTTGTGTATTTAGTATCATGCTAGCAGCACAAATGACAGGATGCACATTGACTTCATCTGATTCTGCATCACAATCACCAACCAGCCAAACCCAAAAAGCACAGCCGCCCGCCATTCAGCCGGATTCCGAATCGCTGAGCGCAGAAGGACTGAAAGCATACCAGCAATTTGAATACGACAAAGCGATTGCCTTCTATGACAAAGCCATCGACGCAGACCACAACAACTACAAAGCCTATTCCGGCAAAGGCATTGCCATGGCCATGCGCGGCAATGCGACGGGAAACAAAGCCGATGTTTCTTCCGGTATCGCGTATATTCAAAAAGCCTTGTCGCTGTATCCCGATTACGTGCCGACGTTTTACGATTTGGCATTAGCCAGCAAAATCAATGGGCAGTACAACATCGCCATCCAATATTTTCAGAAGGTAATCGACGCAGAACCGGACAATACGTGGAGCTACTACGGCATCGCGACGATTTACGGCGACCAAGGCCAAGCCAAAGAAGCCATCGCGTATTTGAAAAAAGCCATAGCTCTGGACCCGCAAAATGTCAAAGAAGCGGCACGCACGCAGTCGCATTTTGATAAAATACGCAGCAATACCGATTTCCAAGCACTCGTACAGTAAGAAACTATATAGAGCCCGTCGTATGAACTGTTTTGCCAGCATACGACGGGCTCATTTTTTACGTTTTAATTTTGGCAGAGGGTGTCTTAACGTTACTGTATGCCTGCCTGTACATAGGCAATAAATTTACGCACTGCCGGTGACGCATGAGCCAAAGAAGGCACGGCAATGCCCAGCTCAATGTAATGCGGCGGATCCATCGGCAGGACCGCTACGCTGCCATGCCAGGATGCCGTCATCAGTTTATTATTGATACTGACGCCCAATCCAGCTTCAACCAAGCGGTACGTCGTATAATTATCGACAGAGGAAAAGCGTTCCTGGCAATGAATTTGCTCTTTTTGCAGCAGTTTTTCTACATCCGTATCATGGCCGGGCAGAGGCTGAATAAAATTTTCTTCTGCCAGCCGCTGTATGGGATAGGCCCGTTCGTTGGCTAGGGGATGGTGTGCCGGCAGCCAGACCATCATTTCATCTTGCCGCAGGGGCAGCCAGTCGCCGTGAAACGGACGGGGCGTCGTAATACAGCAGTCAAAACGCCGTTCTTCCAAGCCGCGGTACATTTCCCGATTGGCACATTCTTCCAACGCGACGTGTATCTTGGGATAGTCTTTTTGAAAAGCACCAATAATCGGCGGCAGCCAGTTTGCCGCTACGCTGAAATACGTACCGACAGATACATCGCCGACATCCAGACCGCAAATCTGCGCGCTGGTCTGATGGATTTGTTCTTCTACGCGGACAAATTCGCGGATGGACGGCAGCATGCGTTCGCCGTCTTTGGTAACGACAATTCCTTTGGGATTTCTCGCAACGATAGGAAAGCCGATTTCTTTTTCCAAGGCATTTACTGCCCGCATGATGCCTGACGGCGTATATCCCAATCGCTTGGCAGCTGCAGAAAAGCTTCCTTCCCGAATGACTGCCAGCAGGACGCGGCATTTTTCTGTTTCCATATCTGCTCCTTGTTTTGCCTGTTGCTCACAACGGCATGAAAAAAGTATCTATTCTGTCAAAGCTATTTTTATTTTATCATAGTATAGAGAAAATAAAAATCATAAGGAGTCCTGACTATGACAGAAAAACAAGCAGATGTGCTGCTTTTATTGGGAATTGCCGCGCGCAGCAGTTCGTATTTATTTGCCAAAATAGGGCTGGCCACGCTGGAGCCTTGGAATCTCCTGGGCATTCGCTTTACATTGGCCTTTGGCATTCTCTGTCTTCTTTTTTATAAACGCTTATCGGCAATGACGAAAGAAACGTGGATTGCCAGCGGCTTATTGGGGTTTGTACTCTTTGCCTGCATGACGTGTGAAACCATCAGCCTGCAGACGATTGATTCGTCAATGGCTGCTTTTTTGGAAAACACAGCCGTTCTCTGGGTACTTTGTCTGGAAGCCCTTCTCTTTCGCCGCCTGCCTGATAAAGTCGTCATCTTGGCTGCCCTGACAATTATTTGCGGCATCTTTTTGCTGACGATGCACGGCACGGTGCCGTCGTTTTCCATTGGCGCAGCGATTTGCCTGACAGGCTCAGTATTTTATGCCGTTTGGATTTTGCTGACCAGCAAATTTGCCCGCAAGCTCGACCCGGTTCTTATCGGGATTTTTCAAATGGGCTTTATCGGTCTATTCAGCTTGGGCGGCTCCTTGTTCCATGGCACGCTGGCCCTGCCGACGCAGCCTATCGAATGGGAAGTCATTTTAGCCTTGGTCTTGATTTGCTCGGTCTTTGGCTTTACCTTACAGCCCATTGCCCAAAAATATACATCTGCCGAAAAAGCCGGCCTTTTTACAGCGATGAACCCCTTGATTGCCGCATTTCTCGGCTGGTCCATTTTGGCAGAAACACTGGGTACGGCCCAGCTCGTCGGCGGTGCTTTGATTATCGGCAGCATTATCGCTGTCCAGCTGCGGCAGCAGCATACGTCTTCTGCTGATACGCAAGCGTCGTCTTCACACTAAACGGCCGCTGCTTATTTTTACTCGTTACTATCGTTTTCTTTCACATGCATAATCAAAAATACCAGTCATGGCATATACTCCATGACTGGTATTTTTTAGATATATACAATGCAATTATTCCGCGTCAATAACGTCTTTAACAATAGCAATGCCTTTTTTGAGCACATCCCAAGGAATGTTCAGCGGCGGCAATAACCGTAATAATCCGTTAGCCGTCAAGACGAGCACGCCTTTATCTACGCAGCCGTTGACGACAGTGGCCAAATCTTTTTTCAACGTAACGCCAATCATAAGCCCCATGCCGGAAACGCTTTCGACATTTTTGCAGCTTTCCAGTTCTTTTTTGACATATGCACCCTTTTCTCTGACGTCAGCCAAAAGCTTATCGTCAATGCGGTCGATAATGGTCAACGCACCGGCTGCACAAATCGGGTTGCCGCCAAAAGTAGAACCATGGGTATGGTCCGTCAGCGTATGCTGGCAGGAATCAGCAAACATCGTTGCGGCAAGCGGCAAACCGCCGCCGATAGCTTTGGCTGTCGTGACAATATCCGGATGAATACCGTAATTCATATAGGCATACAAAGCACCGGTACGGCCGTTGCCAGCCTGTACTTCATCCACAATAATCAAAATATCATGGGCATGTGCATATTCTGTTACTTGCTGTACAAATTCTTTGTCGAGGGGATGTACGCCGCCTTCCCCCTGAATCATTTCCATCATGATAGCGCAGACATTGTTTTTTTCGGCCAATTCTTTAACAGAATCAAAATTATCCGGTTCGGCATAGACAAATCCTTCCAAGAACGGGCCAAAATCCTGATGCAGTTCGTCTTGGCCGCAAGCTGTCAGCGTTGCCATGGTCCGGCCATGGAAGCTGTTTTTCAAGGTAATAATCGTATAACGGTTGTCACCGTATTTGTCATGTGAATATTTGCGGGCTGCTTTAATGGCGCATTCATTGGATTCGGCGCCGGAGTTGGAGAAAAATACTTTCTTCATGCCTGTTTTTTCACAGAGTTTTTTAGCCAGCAGTATCTGCGGTTCTGTATAAAATACATTGGACATATGGCTCAATGTATTAATCTGCTTGATGACAGCTTCTTTCCAAACGTCATCGCATACGCCAAAAATATTAACGGCAATCCCGGCACTCAAATCAATATATTCTTTGCCGTTTACATCGTATATCACAGAGCCTTTGCCGTGATCCAATACGGCATTGAGACGGTTGTATACGTTGACAATATATTCCTTATCCATTGTTTTAAAATCTTCAGCCATGTAAAATCTCCCCCTTGTACAGTAACGAACAGTGTATACGTATATCTGTCTTTCTTTTATCTTGTTACATCAGAATGACTGCTGACAAACATAGTCCCCAGCCCTTCTTCTGTTAACAACTCAATTAAGATGGCATGCGGCACTGTGCCGTTGATAATAAAGACACGTTTTACGCCGCCTTGAATCGCATCGGTACAGCACTGTACTTTCGGAATCATGCCGCCGGCAATAATCCCTTCTTTTTCCAAATTTTCAGCCTGTTCGACAGTAATATCCGTAATCAGGGACGTCGGGTCATCCTTGTCTTTGAGTACGCCGTCTATGTTAGTCATGGACAGCATGCATTCGGCGTTCAAAGCACCGGCAATTTCCGCTGCTGCCGTGTCGGCATTAATATTGTACGCCTGACCTTTTGTATCCGTACCGATGGTGGAAATAACGGGAATATACCCTTTATCCAAATTATCTTTGATGATTTCTACATCGACAGAGGTAATCTTGCCGACAAATCCCAATTCTTCGCTTTGCTTGGTAACTTTAATCATCTGATCATCCAGGCCGCACAAGCCAATGGCATTGCCGCCCATAGAGCCAATGAGATTGACCAGGTCTTTGTTGACCTGCCCAGCCAATACCATCTGCACAATTTTCATCGTTTCTGCATCGGTAACCCGCAGCCCGTTGAGGAATTTGGATTCTAAGCCTACGCGGTTCAAAATTTCTTTAATGTGCGGGCCGCCGCCATGGACGAGTACGACTTTGACGCCAATGAGATTCAGTAGCACAATGTCACCCATAACCGTGCGCTTCAGTTCTTCATTGACCATGGCATTGCCGCCGTATTTGACGACGACGATTTTGCCGCTGTACCGTTTAATATACGGCAGCGCATTCATCAAAATTTGTGCTTTCTGCGCATTGGTAACTGATTGAATATCATGCGCAATTAATTCTTTTCTTTCAAACATTACGTTGTTCCTCCATTGTCGATAAAATGTAAAATGGTACAAGAAACAAGTTGTTGACTGTTTCATTGTACCACATTGCTGTATAGTTTTCTATTCGCGGTCTTAGGAGCAGGCCTGCAGAGATGCCTGAAATCCCAACTGCTTGCAAAGAGCCTGTACGGCTTCAGCCAGCTGGTCGGCCGGAATGTATTCCTGCGCTGCGCCGTTGGCCATGCATATCATGGTAAACTCTTCTGTATTGATGACCTGTCGGCATTGTTCTACGGCATACTGCAGCTGCGCTGCCGTGACATCGGCATCTGTCAGCATCACGCACAGTCCATTCGCTTCAGCAGTACCGTCGGCTGCCATACCGTACAGCAGGCTCTGCGTTCCTGCCGTCATGACGCTGCAGGTCAAATCGCCGTGGTTGTCAAGAACAGCGCCTACTTGACTGCCATGGTCCGCAGCCAAAGACGCCGTTAACGTTTCCAAGCTGTCCGCCAGCCGTGACGGACGAAACTGGCCAGCCATGCCTTGGGCCGCAAACACAATATCCGCTGCGGGAAGATGCAGATGGGCGGCTATATCCTGACAAACTTCTTTTTGGATTTCCTGTCCCC
>JBNMKW010000083.1:0-8197 GCA_050874545.1 Megasphaera sp.
CATGTGCGCTATTCGGCATCGCTGATTAAAGCAGGTAAAGAAGAACTGCTGCGGTCTATCTATGAAGATACGGTCAGTATTTCTGCCAGAGGGAGATTGATTAAGCCTAAGACTGCCGGCCAAAAACAGTATGTCGATTCGATTCGCCGTAATTTGGTTACCTTTGGTATCGGTCCGGCCGGTACAGGCAAAACGTACTTGGCCGTAGCGCTGGCCTCCTATTATTTAAAAAACAGGGACGTAGAGCGCATTATCTTGACGCGTCCTGCCGTAGAAGCAGGAGAAAAATTGGGATTTCTTCCTGGTGACTTGCAGGAAAAAATAGATCCGTATCTACGACCGCTGTATGATGCGCTGGCAGATATGTTTGGGTTTGACCAGTTTCAGAAAATGATAGCCCGTAATATTATTGAAGTAGCGCCGCTGGCGTATATGCGCGGGCGGACGCTGGAAGAATCCTTTATTATTTTGGATGAAGCGCAGAATACGACAAAAGAACAGATGAAAATGTTTTTAACTCGTATGGGAAATCATTCCCGCGTAGTCGTCAACGGCGACATTACGCAGATTGATTTGGGAAACCGCCAGCTGTCCGGCTTGACAGAAGCCCAGCAGGTACTGCAGCATGTTCAGGGAATCGGCATGGTTCATTTTACAGATGAAGATGTCGTCCGTCATGATATGGTAGGCCGTATTATTCGTGCCTATGAAACGTATTATAAAAATGTGTAGAGAGGTGGCATTACTGATGAATACTAATATTAATTATGAAGACGTAGCATTTCAAAATGATACATATGAACAGATTATTGACCGCGTCTGCCAAGAAGCGGCACTGGTGTACGGCTTGGGGCCGAATGCAGAAATCAGCATACTGCTCTGCCATAACGAATATATTCATAAATTGAACAAACAGTACCGTAACATTGACCGTCCGACTGACGTACTGTCCTTTGCTTTAAATGAAGGCGAAGCGGACGGCTATGACGGCCCGGATACGGCCCTTTTGGGGGATATAGTTATTTCTTTAGAAAAAGTGCAGGAACAAGCAGACGAATACGGGCACTCTTTTGAACGGGAACTGGCTTATTTGACGATTCACGGCATGTTGCATATCTTAGGGTATGACCACATGGAACCGGATGATAAGGCTGAAATGCGCAAAGAAGAAGAATTTATCCTGCAACGGCTGGGGTATGTCCGTAAAGGGGAAGCATTATGATTGACGATGCTTCGTGCCGTTCTTTGATTGCGGCGGCGCGGCAAACGCAGAAAAATGCGTATGCGCCGTATTCACATTTTACCGTAGGCGCTGCTGTGCTGGCAGCTGACGGCACGGTGTATACGGGGTGCAATGTGGAAAACAGCTCGTATGGATTGAGTTGCTGTGCCGAACGCAATGCTATCTTTCACGGTGCTGCCTGCGGCTGTCGGCAGTTTCAGGCAATTGCCATTGTCGGGGATGCAGCTGGTTTTACGATGCCTTGCGGTGCTTGCCGTCAGGTGATGGCAGAATTTCAGATTCCCTATGTTATTGTCACTAAGCCGGATGATACGTATCGCGTCATGACACTGGCAGCATTGCTGCCCTGTTCATTTTCATTATAAATTAACTAGCTAAAAGGAGTATGTATGGAAGAAAAGATATTTAAATCCGGATTTGTTGCCGTAGTAGGCCGTCCGAATGTGGGAAAATCCACACTGATTAATCATATTATTAAGCAGAAAGTATCGATTGTTTCGGATAAAGCGCAGACTACGCGCAATCGTATCCTTTGCATTCATACGGATGATGAATGCCAGATTGTCTTTTTAGACACGCCGGGTATTCATAAACCGAAACATAAATTGGGACAGTTTATGGATGAAGCAGCTTATCAGTCCTTAAAAGATATTGATGCCGTGTTGTTTTTAGTATCGGGTAATGAAAAAAAAGGCCCAGGGGATATGTTTGTTCTGGATAAAATCAAAGAAGCCCGTGTACCGGTGTTTTTGCTAATCAACAAAATTGACTTAATGACTAAAGAAGATGTGTTCCAAAAGATCACGGAATACGCACAGTTGTATGATTTTGCGCAGGTCATTCCTATTTCGGCGCTGCAGGGGGATAATGTTGATACTGTAGTTACTGAACTGAAAAAAATTTTGCAGGAAGGTCCCAAATATTTCCCTGATGATATGATTACCGATCAGCCGGAACGCCTGCTCGTAGCAGAAATCGTGCGGGAAAAATTGTTCCGCTGCACGCGTGATGAAGTGCCGCATGCGATTGCTGCCTATGTAGAAGAAATGAAGCAGCGCGGTAAAAATAAAGTGTATATCCGTGTTACCGTGTATGTAGAACGGGATTCCCAAAAACGTATCGTCATCGGCAAAAACGGGGCAGTTCTCAAAGAAGTAGGAGCACAGGCAAGACAGGAAATTGAAAACCTTCTCGGCTCTTCAGTGTTCTTAGATATTTGGGTTAAAGTAAAGCCTGATTGGCGCAACAAGAGCGGTGCGTTAAGCGAATTGGGCTACAAGAATGAATAGGAGAGATGACTTATCGATTCGCAGGTACTCATAGAAGATTTTCTAATCTTTTGCATTTGTGTTGTCTTTAGCGCAGTGTGCGTCATTGGTAAGTTTGCCTTTGCACAGCTGCGGCGGGAGTATATTGAAGAGTTGGTAGAAGACGGCGATACGAACGCCAAACGTCTCTTAACACTATATGATAATCCGGTGCTGTTTTTGGGGACGGCACAGCTGGGGATGGCTATTTCCGGCTTGATTGCCGGCGCAGTAATGCTTTCGGCATTGGCAGAAAGTTATGCCATGCTTTGTCAATGGCTGGGAACAGATTGGCTTGTCTGGATTATATATGCATGTGTATGTGTTATATTTTGCGTTCTTTTGTGGGTCTTTGGCGAACTGATTCCCAAATCCATTGGGCTGCAGTGCGCTGAACAGGGACTTAAACGAGTACGACCGCTGCTGCAGTGCTGCGGCCGCCTGCTGTATCCGCTAATTGCCGTGGGCAACGGTATCGCCAAACTGATACTGCAGCGGTACAACATGGAAGTAACGAATGAAATTGACATGGCACATTCAGAAGATGAAATTCGCATGTTGGTGACGGCGAGCCATAAAGAAGGCAAAATAGACCAAGTAGAAAGCGAACTGATTGGCAATGTATTTGATTTTGCCGATCGGCTGGCTAAGGAAATCATGGTGCCGCGCCAGGATATTGTTTGTCTGTATACGGAAGAAACGATGGCGCAGTATTTAAAAACGATCCGTCAGTCCCGTCATACACGCTATCCATTGTGTGAAGAAGATAAAGATCATGTTCTAGGGCTTGTTCATATTAAGGATTTGATGGATAGTTATACTCATCGGCAAAGCAATCTGCGTCAAATCAAGCGGCCGATTTTGATGATTCCGGAAATTATGCCGGTTTCTAAACTGCTGCAGCTGATGCGGACACGCCGCACCTATTTAGCCATGGTGGTCGATGAATACGGCAGCACCGTAGGGTTGATTGGGCTGGAAGATATTTTGGAAGAACTGGTCGGCAATATTCAAAATGAACATACAACAGAAAAAGAAGAAATTCAGTCGCTGGCAGACGGTGTCTATGAATTTGCCGGTACGGTACTGCTGGAAGACGTAGAAGAATTGCTGCATCTGCCTATTGAAGAAGATGTAGATACCGATACGATTGGCGGCTATGTGTTCAATTTATTGGGACATACGCCGTCGCCGCAAGATACGGTAACGATTGGCTCGTATCGCTTTATCGTATTGGAAGTACAGCGCTTCCGGATTGCCCGTTTGAAAGCCGTGCCGATTCCTGACGCTGAAATGCCAATGGTACAGGACGCAGAAGGAGACAGCGATGGGCAGGGGGACGCGTAACGTTTACACTCAAAAACCGACAAGCCGCTACGACGGCATTATCCTGCAAACGCAAAAACGCGGGCAGGAATTAGTCTTGTCTGTGTTTACTAGGCAGGAAGGACTGTTGCGCGTTTTTGTACCCAAGCGCTGTCGCGGTAAGCAGGGATTTGGTGCGCTCATGGCTTTGAGCAGCATTACGTTTGATGCCGTACAGACATCGTCTCTGTTAGTGCTGCGCGAGTATGAATGTCGCAGCAATCCAGGTGTGATGCAGCTGACGTGGGATCGTTACATCTATTCACAAATTTTTATTGAAATTGCACAACATAGTTTCCCGTATCATGAAGCAGATGAACAGGCCTATGAACTGATGGTAATTTATAGTCAGGCACTGCTGTGCAAAAATCCCCGTATTGTTACAATTATCGCAGGCTGGCAACTGCTGGCACTTGCTGGTTTTTATCCGGATACAGCACATGTTCGCTTATTTGCGGCCGGTATGGACGGCAAGCGTCCAATCTATTATCTCAGTGACGGCGAAGAACCACTTAAAGAACCGTTGCCGGAAGTGCAGGTGCCGCCGGATATGCGGAGGCTGTGGCAGACATTACTTACATATGCATGGGGACAAACACAGACATTGCATTTCAGTGTCAAAGGGTTAGCATTTTGGGAAGATGTGTTGTACAGCTATACCGAACAGTGCAGCGATAAGAAAATGAAAACGATTGATCTTTTAGAAAAATATATTGACAAGTAACAACCGATATGATATATTGATAAGGTCGTAGCATAAGTGGCTAGGATAAGCCGCATGGAGAGGCTCGTAAGTTCCTGTATAGGACGCCGTATTCAGCGAGTATATTGATGAGGAGGTGTCACTCATGTACGCTATTATTAAAACTGGTGGAAAACAATATCGTGTTCAGGAAGGCGACAATATCTTTGTTGAAAAACTGGCATCTGATGTTGATTCCGAAGTTGTATTTGACCAGGTATTGGCAGTCGTAAACGACGGAGACGTTAAAGTTGGTACTCCTGTAGTTGAAGGCGCTAAAGTTACAGCTAAAGTTTTGGAACAGGGTAAAGAAAAGAAAATCCGTATTTTCAAATACAAAGCTAAATCCAATTACCGTCGTCGTCAAGGTCATCGTCAGCCTTACACAAAAGTTGCAATCGAAAAGATTGAAGGCTAATGATTACCATTCGATTACAGAAAGATCAAAACCGTCAATTTAGCGGCTTTCACATATCCGGCCATGCCGAATACAGTGAAGCTGGCAGTGATATTGTTTGTGCAGCCGTATCGGCTTTATCACAGACAGCATTATTGGGATTGCTTCATTACATGCCTGATGATGTTACATATCAGATAGATGAAGAAAACGGTTTTTTGACAGTCCATGTACAAAAATGCTGTGAAACTTCACAGATTATTTTTCATACAATGGTCTTAGGGTTAGAACAAATAGCACAACAGTATCCGTTATATGTTGTGCTCCATTCATAGACGTCAGGAGGTGGACGGAATGTTTAATTTTAACTTGCAGCTGTTCGCTCATAAAAAAGGGACAGGCTCCACACGTAACGGCCGTGACAGTGAATCCAAACGCCTTGGCGTAAAATGTCATGACGGCGTTGTTGTCAAAGCTGGCAACATCATCGTTCGCCAGCGCGGTACACATTTCCATCCGGGCACAAACGTAGGCATCGGCAAAGATGATACGTTGTTTGCTACGGCAGCAGGAAAAGTTGCTTTCGAACGCGTTGGTAAATATCAGCGTAAAGTAAGCGTTTATCCGGTTGAAGCAGAAGCATAAACCAAATATAGAAAGTCCTACAGCAGGGTCTGTAGGACTTTTTTTATAATATTACCTTATTTATTTATCCCAAAGGAGGCTATTCTATGCGTGTATATGTCAACGGTGAAGAACGGCAGCTTCATGTCTATGACCGAGCATCTGGTATGGATTATGCTAAAAATGTTGTATGTGCTCAAGAGCAGCTGTGTACAAACGAGTATGGCGCATTTACATTAACCGAAGAAGAATATAACTATTGGCAACAACTTCTTAAACAGCAGCAGGAATCAGAAGATATATTGTTTGCTCTCAAAGATGTCGTGGATGAAGAAGAACTAAAAAACTATGTGTATGAAGAAACTAAATATGGCACACAGACTAAAGAGATTATAGAAATGGAATATCTCTGTCTTAAAGAATTACAGAAAGCCATGACAGAAAAGGACAGCCAGTGGTTACAAGAAAACGGATTTATCAAAACGCAGAAAAAATAGGACTCTCTCATTCTTGCGCTATATTGAGAAATGTGGTATCCTGTTTAGGAATTGTTTTCTTGGAGTTAGCACAGGTAAGGAGTCTTACGCAGTGAAAAAAGTATTTTCATGGCTCATAGGAATTATTTTTACTATGACCGTATTTATGGCAGGCGTGTTTGCGTACTGGTATTTTGGTTCGACCAATTATCGGCTGACAGGTGTGCCCGTTTTAAATTATCATCAAGTCAATAACAAATATGATACGTGTTTGACAATGAAGCCGGAAAACTTTGAAGAACAGATGAAGTATTTGCATGACAACGGCTATCATTCCATCACACAGCAACAGTTTGATGCCTATATGAGTGGAGAAGGAGAGCTGCCGGATCGCCCGATTATGATTACGTTTGATGACGGTTACGTCGATAATTACGAAGAAGCCTATCCAATTATGAAAAAATACGGCATGCGCGGTACGATTTTTTTGATTATGGATTTGATGGATAAGAAAGGGTATCTGACGTGGGATCAAGTACAGGAAATGGCGGCAGACGGCATGGAATTCGGTTCCCATACGATTAGCCATAAACCGCTTACAAGCTTTGACCGAGAAGGCATTCATCGGGAATTAACCGATTCTAAGCAGGAAATTGAAGAAAAATTGGGCAAGCCCTGTACTTTTGCTGCATTTCCAGAAGGAAAATTTAATGATACGGTTATCGAAGAAGCAAAGAATGCAGGCTATAAATATTCCTTCTCTGTAGAAACGGGACGAGATTTTCCTTGGGATGACCATCTCAATTTAGACCGCGTACCAATGTTTGAAGGGCCTGTCAGCTTTAAGCATTTTCGCTTTCGTCTGACATTTAGTGCATTTAGTGCGTTGTTATGGAAAACCCATAAATATTTTGAACATATTGAATTTACAAAACCACTAGCAGAACATATTCCCCAGCCATAATATAATGGGGACTTAGCATGATGCGTCTGCTATCGTATACTATGATTTTCTTTTAAAAGTGGTTAGTTTTTTTGCTTGAGTCTAAAGAAAATGAAATCGTAATGCTGTATGTGATGTGCGTCACACTGTATAGTAAAAAGCTGTAACAAAATGGATTAGAAAATTCATTTTGTTACAGCTTTTTTGTGTATACTGCGTATTTTATTTTTTAGAAGAAGCGACCGATAAACGGCATTTTAACAGCGTCTTCTTTAGTAACACCGCCGCAAAGTACCATTAAGCCGATGTAAATAGCCGATCCTGCAATGCAGGTACCAAACAGGCTGAGAAACAGACCTATATGTGCGTGCAGGAATTGGTACAAGAAATACATGATGACGCCCATGACAGCCGCAGAAACGACGTTTTTGACGACTACTTTTAAGTCGATAATATAGCCGGTATGGCGGTAAATAAAGAAGAGATTTAAAGCAGCTGCGACGCCGATATCCGCGACAGTTGCATAGGCAGCCCCAGTAATGCCAAAAGAAGGAATGGCGACTAAAAACCAGTTGCACAGTACTTTGGCGATACAGGCGACGCCCATATTGATGACTGGAATTTTAGGACGTTTCAGTCCCTGCAGGATAGCTGTCGTAATTTGATGCAGTCCCAAAAAACAAATGGCAATAGCTACAGCCCGTGTGGCATCTGTAGCAGCTGGCGCATTGTAAATAAACGTAACGACTGGTTCGGCCATGACATACAGCATGACGCTGAAAGGAATCGTAACTAAAAAGGAAATGCGCATAGCACCGGCAGTACGGCTGTATATTTCATCTGTTTCTTTTAACGTAAAGTTGTGACTAATAGCCGGTACTAAACTCATAGCCATAGCAGCTGTTAAAATCGTTGCTAAATTGATAAGCGGCACCGACATACCTGTCAAATAGCCAAATAATTCTGTTGCTTGGGATGTTGAATAGCCAGCTACTTCCAAACGGCGCGGTACGATAAGCAAATCTAAATTGGAAACGACAGGCAGCATGATGCTGGATAAGGAGATCGGGATAGCTAGAACAATCAGCCTTTTTAGAATA
>JBNMKW010000084.1:0-8081 GCA_050874545.1 Megasphaera sp.
GTTGGTCATTGCCAGTGTCTTGGCAACGAATCCGGATATTCTCGTATTTGATGAACCGACATCGGCGTTAGATCCGGAAGGAACGCATGATTTCTACGTGTTAATTCACGAACTCAATGTCAAATACGGGCATACGATTGTTGTTATCGAACATTCATTGGAAGCGGCTCTTCCGTATGCTAATCGCCTCGTTTTATTGGATCAAGGCCATATCCTTTGTGACAGCGATGTAGAAACGACGCTTCGGTATATGTATGACCATGATGTGTACAAAACAGCCATTCCGTCTGTTTTTGCCTGCCAGATGGATTTGGAAAAAGCAGGGTATCATTTTGATGCGCCATGGTTGACAACCAAAGCAGCTGTAGATGCATTACAGCATGTATAAAGGAGAGAGAATGCGATGAATTTGCTATGTGTTGGTGACAGCGTGACGTATGGTTATGATGTTGCGCCGCAGAACCGCTGGACATATATAGTAGCAAAGCGGACAGGAATTCACATTTGCAATGAGGGCGTTTGCGGTGACACGACAGCAGGTATGCTGCAGCGCATGCAGATGATAAACCTCAGGGACTATGATGCTGTATGTGTCATGGGTGGCTCCAACGATATACTGCAAGATGAACCGTTAGAACACAGTAAAGCACATATGTTGTATATGATGCAGCAAATAACAGATGCGGGCAAACTGCTTTTTATCGGGATTCCACCATTGACAAAAATAGAGAGTGCTTTTTTTGGCTGGCAGAAAAGAAACGATGTAGAGCGGCATAATATGATGCTGCAGACATATAGACAGTGGCTATTGATACAGTGTCCGCTGTATGGGGCAGTACCTATTGATTTTTATAAACGCATCTTGGATGCAGAAGCAGCAGATAAGACCTCTTACTATGCAGACGGCGTACATCCCAATGAAGCCGGATACGCCATTATGGCAGAAGAAGCTATTCGGTGCCTGCAATACATAGTTAAAACAAAGATTATAACATAACACTTTTGCTATTATGGATGCTCTCTCTAAAAGTTTTTAATCTTTAGTTTGAAGAAAGTGAATTGTAATGCTGTAAGTTATGTCCATAAAACGGTATAGCAAAAAGACTGTAACAAAATTTTCTTCTTGTTACAGTCTTTTTTTATGCTATTTATTGAGGGATTGTTGTGCCCGCATGGAAATTTTGCTGGCAATGAATTCACGCAGACCGCCAACATGGCACATCATAGAATTTTCTGCGCTGACCGGATCATGATGAGTAATTGCATCTACGGTCTTACGGTGATAAATATATGTATTATTGTCACGCAGCGCATCAGATGTTGCAATAATTGTCTTTTTTACAGACGTAATGAGAATGTAGGATAGATTCATCAAAATACGGTTGCCGCTGGCTTCACAAATCATGCAGTGCAGCTTGATATCTTCGTCTTCATATTCGGCATTGCTGCGAATGAGCTTTTCAACGAGACTGCATTGGTCCTGCAGGTCTTTGCATTGTTTGGGTGTTGCATGCAGTGCTGCCAGCATGGCGGCACGCGGTTCAATCATTGTACGCACATCTAGCAAATCAATCGCTAATTTATCTGCGTCATAAATAAATGTCAAACCGAGAGGATCGTCCGGAACGCCGCGTTTGGGAGAAATATAAGCACCGGAACCCTGCCGGATTTCTAAAATGTTGCGGGCGCTTAATGTCTTGATTGCTTCGCGGACTGTTGAGCGGCTTACGCCGAGACTCGTCATCAGCGCGGCTTCTGTCGGCATTTTATCGCCAGGGAGCATTTGGTTAGAGGTAATATAATCAATAATGTTGTCAGCAGCTTCCGTTGCCATGGAAGGTGCTGTTTTTATTTTTGCCATACGCAACGCCTCCTGTAATGAACAACACACATCTATAAAGTTTATTATAGCATGGTTTCTTGTCCAAAAGAGATATAAATATTATGTTATCATACGAATTAGTCATAACAGAAAACGTGACTATTTAAATTCATCATACAACAAAACAAATAATAAATTTTATATTGTCAAAAAATATATAATAAGCTATAATTACGTTGAAATTCATCATACAAATAAATGCAAAAACAAATAGATACATATCAGATATCATAAATAGGTCTGATAACATGACTGCTTCTTCTAATATGTAATTGGTTACAGTGAAACATGGGAGGAAGAATATGGAGAATGTATATATTACAGAATATGATTATCCTTCTGTAGAAATTGAAAAGGCAGAACTTGCCAAAGCAGGATTTCATTTGGTGCCGACACAAAGTTATACAGCCCAAGAAATCATTCATAATTGTCATGATGCATCCGGGTTGATTGTCCAGTATGCTGAGATTTCAGCAGAAATGATAGCAGCACTTCCCCATTTGAAGGTTATTTCTCGATATGGTGTAGGTGTGGATACGATTGACTTAGCGGCGGCAACACAGCGGGGTATTTGTGTTGTCAATGTACCGGATTACTGTATTGATGAAGTTTCCAATCAGACATTTGCGCTTATCTTTGATTGTTGGCGGCGTGTTACGTTTTTAAACAATGCCGTTCATCGGGGAATTTGGGATTATGCAATGGCAAAACCGATTCCCAGACTGCGAGGCCGAAAACTGGGCTTAGTGGGATTTGGCAAAATTGCTCGCGAAGTGGCTATCAAAGCTAATACATTTGGTTTGGACATTGTTGCATATGATCCATTTGTCAAACCGGAAGCGATGCGGGCTTTGGGTGTATCCTATCAGCCATTGCAGCAGTTGCTGCGCGAATCAGATATTGTATCGGTTCATGCGCCAATGTCAAAAGAAAATTATCATCTGATTGGTGAAGATGAATTGGCCTTGATGAAATCAACGGCTATTTTGATTAATACATCCCGTGGTGCGTTAGTAGATGAAATGGCATTGTGCCAGGCCTTGAAGATGCATCAAATTGCCGGAGCTGGCTTGGATGTATTGGAAAAAGAACCCATTCAAACGGATAATCCGCTGCTGGGTATGGATAATGTGGTTTTGACGCCTCATATTTCTTGGTATTCAGAAGAATCTGATAGAGAGTTAAAAACCAAAGTTGCCATGGGCGTGATTGAAGTGCTTCATGGCCGTGTTCCTACGTATCTGGTTAATAAAGACGTATTGGCCCATGTGTCACTGCGTTGATATTATATACAGCTATTATTTATTTACGTATTATTTTTCATGTATTAGGTTGTGTTTTTAGGAGGTATTATTATGGATATTCGTTATTCTACTAATCCGGAAGATTTCAAGAAATATACGACAGCAGACATTCGTAAAGAATTCTTGATTGAAACATTGTTCCGCCCGGATGAAGTCATTGCTACGTATTCGCACGTAGACCGCATGGTAGCTGTTGGCTGCATGCCTGTTAATGAAGTGGTCCCTATTGACAAAGGCATTGATTGCTGGGCAAATTTTGGTACGCACTATTTCTTGGAACGCCGTGAAGTCGGCATTTTCAATGTAGGTACAGGCAGCGGTAAAATCGTTGCAGACGGCACGACATACGAAATGGGACCGAAAGACTGCTTGTATATTACTATGGGTACGAAAGAAGTCACCTTTGCATCTGATGATGCTAAAAATCCGGCTAAATACTATATGGTTTCTGCACCGGCTCACAAAGCCTGCCAGACTAAATTTATTTCCATTAAAGATGCCAATAAACGTCCTTGCGGTGAAGTTGCATTGTGCAATAAACGTGTTATTAATCAGTTCATTCATCCAGATGTTGTTGAAACATGCCAGCTTTGCATGGGCTTGACTGCTTTAGATGAAGGCAGCGTATGGAACAGCATGCCGCCTCATACACATGAACGTCGCATGGAAATTTATTATTATTTTGAAATTCCTGAAGACCAGGCTGTTTTCCACATCATGGGTCAGGAACAGGAAACACGCCATATCGTTATGCATAATGAACAGGCTGTTATCAGCCCGTCCTGGAGCATGCACTGCGGCTGCGGCACACATAATTACACCTTTATTTGGGCTATGGGCGGCGAAAACAAAGAATTTGACGATATGGATCATATCGAAATCAAAAATATGAAATAATATAAAAATAGTTGGAGGATTACTCACATGCATATTTTACAAGCAGTAAAAAAAGTACCGGGCGGCCTTATGTTGGTACCGCTCCTTCTCGGTGCATTATGCCACACATTTACACCAGAAGCAGGTAAATATTTTGGTTCCTTTACGAATGGGTTGATTAGTGGTACCGTACCTATTTTGTCCGTATGGTTCTTCTGCATGGGCGCTAGTATTAACTACAAAAATGCAGGCTTAGTTATTCGTAAATCAGGTACAATCGTTATTACAAAAATTTTAGTTGCTTGGGTTGTGGGCTTTATCTGCGTACAGTTTATGCCAAGACAAGGCATGATTGAATACGGATTCTTTGCAGGCCTGTCTACATTAGCTATCGTTACATCTATGGATATGACAAACGGCGGCTTATATGCTTCTTTGATGCAGCAGTATGGTTCCAAAGAAGAAGCAGGGGCATTTGTTTTAACATCTATTGAATCAGGCCCGTTAGTTACGATGATGATTTTAGGCTCTACTGGTGCAGCTCATTTTGAACCGCATCTGTTTGTAGGTGCTGTACTGCCGTTCCTCATTGGCTTCGTACTTGGTAACTTGGATCCGGAACTTCGTGATTTCTTCACACCGGCTGGTACGATTATGATTCCGTTCTTTGCATTTGCTCTTGGCAACACGATTAATTTGGCTGTTATTGGCCAGACCGGTTTGTTGGGCATTGTCCTTGGCTTAGGTGTTATTGTTGTTACCGGTATTCCTCTTATCCTTGCAGATAAATTTATTGGCGGCGGTCACGGCGGCGCAGGTTTAGCTGCATCCAGTACGGCTGGCGCAGCAGTTACCAATCCGATGATTGTAGGTCAAATGCTTCCGGAATTTCAGCCTATCGTTCCGGCAGCCACAGCATTGGTAGCTACTTGTGTTGTTGTTACATCTATTGTTGTTCCTATTATTACAGCTTTCTGGTGCAAACGGTTCGGCGCGATGTCTGGCGACGACAATGTAGAAGCGTAAGAAAGCATAACTGTTCATTGCAGGAGGTAGTGTAATGAGTTATTTAGATCAGTTTTCATTAGTTGGAAAAGTTGCTCTTGTTACCGGTGGTTCCTATGGCATCGGTTTTGCGATTGCGAGTGCTCTTGCCAAAGCAGGTGCTAAGATTGCGTTTAACTGCCGCAGCAAAGAACATTTAGCACAGGCAATGAAAGACTATGAAGCAGCTGGTATCGAAGCACACGGATATATTTGTGACGTTACTGAAGAAGATAATGTACAGAAATTAGTCGCTGAAATAGAAAAAACATTGGGTACGATTGATATTCTCGTCAATAATGCCGGCATTATCAAACGAATTCCGATGTGCGATATGAAGGTCGAAGAATTCCGTCAAGTAGTAGATATTGACTTAGTAGCTCCGTTTATTGTTTCAAAAGCTGTTATTCCCGGCATGATTAAAAAAGGACACGGAAAAATTATTAACATTTGCTCCATGATGAGTGAATTGGGCCGTGAAACCGTATCTGCGTATGCAGCAGCTAAGGGCGGACTTAAAATGCTGACCCGCAATATTTGCTCTGAATTTGGCGGTGCCAATATTCAATGCAACGGCATTGGACCTGGCTACATCGCTACGCCGCAGACTGCGCCGCTCAGAGAAACGCAGCCTGATGGTTCTCGTCATCCCTTCGACAAATTTATCGTTTCTAAGACACCGGCAGGCCGCTGGGGTGAAACGAAAGATTTGGAAGGCCCGGCTGTATTTTTGGCATCCGATGCCTCTGATTTTGTCAATGGACAAATCTTATATGTCGATGGTGGTATCTTAGCATATATCGGCAAACAGCCGTAAGGTATAGTTTAATGTATAAAAATAGGCACGCAGGAAACTGACGTGCCTGTTTTCCATAATCATGAAAGGTGGATATAAATATGAAATCCGGTTTGATTTTAGCAGGAGAACCGATGGGTCTTCTGATTGCACAAAGTGAAGGTTCGTTGGATAGTGTAAGCGGCTATGATTTGGCTGTAGCTGGTGCTGAATTTAACGTAGCAGTTGGGGTCGCTCGTTTGGGTCATCGTGTTACGTATATGACCAAATTAGGCAAAGACCCGTTTGGTCAGCGTATTATTCATGTATTGGATGATAATAAAATCGGCAATGAATTTGTCGCTTGGAGTGATGAAAAGAAGACAGGCTTTATGCTCAAAAGCCGTGTCAGTGTAGGCGATCCGGCTATATTCTATTTCCGCGCTGGCTCTGCTGCGTCTACTCTGTCTGTTGATGATGTAGAAAAAATTCATTTTGAAGATTATTCACACATCCATTTGACAGGTATTTTGCCGGCATTGACAGAAACAACGCGTGCTGCCGTTAACCTCATGTTTGATAAAGCGCGTAAAGCAGGACTTTTAATTAGCTTTGACCCCAATCTTCGTCCGCAGCTTTGGCCGAGTCAGGAAGTTATGGTACAGTCTATTAATGAAATGGCTGCCAAAGCGGACATTGTATTACCAGGCACTGCCGAAGGAAAAATCTTGATGGGCAGCGAAGATCCGAAAGCAATTAATGATTTTTATTTGAAAAATGGTGCTAAAGTTGTTATTACGAAATGCGGCGGCGATGGTGCGTATGTATCTACAAAAGATGAATCTTACATGGTTCCGGGATTTAAAGTAGATAAAGTTGTTGATACCGTTGGTGCCGGCGATGGATTTGCTGCTGGCGTTATTACTGGTTTGATGGAAGGGCTTCCTCTTAAAGAAGCGGTTCGACGCGGCAATGCCATTGGTGCGATTCAGGTTACCAGCCGTGGAGACAACGAAGGATTGCCATATCCGGATCAATTAAAAGCATTTATGAAAAAATAAGGAGATAGATTTCATGATTAGTGAAAATATGAAGACGATATTTGAAATTGGCTTGGTTCCATTGGTAGTATTAGATGATGCAGCCGATGCTGTTCCCTTTGGACAGGCTCTTGTTGATGGCGGCATTCCTGTTGCCGAAGTCACATTCCGGACGGATGCATGCTTAGATATTATCAAAGCCATGACACAGCATGTTCCTGATTTGATTGTAGGTGCAGGAACAGTACATACTGTTCAACAGGCTAAAGATGCTGTAGCGGCGGGTGCTACCTTTATTGTTACGCCGGCATTTAATCCAGCTGTTACTGAATGGTGTGTTACCAATCATGTAGATATCATTCCGGGGACTGTATCGCCAGCAGATATTGAAGCAGCCAGCGGATTTGGCTTGGAAGTATGTAAATTCTTCCCGGCAGCAGCTTACGGTGGCACCAAAACATTGAAAGCCTTGGCAGGACCGTTTGCCAATATCAAATTCATGCCGACTGGCGGCGTCAATTTTGACAACATGAATGAATACTTAGATTTACCAAATGTTGCAGCTATTGGCGGCAGCTTTATGACACCGTCTGATATGGTCAAAAACAAAGACTGGGCAGGCATTACGGCGACATGCCAACAAGTAGTTAAACGTATGCTGGGATTTTCTTTGGGACACGTAGGACTGCATGTACCGGGCCGTGCGGAAGCTGAAGCCGTAACCGACGGGCTTTGCCGCTTGATGGCGCAGGATAAAATTCCTGGAGCAGACAACTTCTTTGCTGGCTCTGTCGCTGAAATCTGCGACCATGAAATGCCGGGAGAAAAAGGTCATATCTGCATTGACACCAGAGATATGGAACGTGCCTTGGCATACTATAAACGCCAAGGCATTGAAATTGATAAGGAACATTGCTTCTATGACGACAAAGGTGTTCTGAAAGTTGCCTTCTTAAAAGAAATTGTTGGTGGCTTTTCCATTCATTTACGCCGCAAATAAAAATAGTTAACGTAAAAAGCAGCTGTCTTTGGGAAAGACAGCTGTTTTTTTGTGCGGCAAAAGAATTGTACGGATTTTGTAATAGAACCTATGGTATAATAAAGCATATCTGAAACCGAGGTGAACGTTATGAGTGAATCTATATATGGAAAATACAAAC
>JBNMKW010000085.1:0-7501 GCA_050874545.1 Megasphaera sp.
CTATTACGCTTGCCATGATAGACATAATAAAAGAAACGAAAGTAACCAGTAATACACCCCCTAACCGTTACCAGTTTGGGAAGGGCAACGAATACAGTATAACATGGCTAGTAATTCATTGTCAGTAATTTAACGTTCAGATTTATTCATTTCTTTTTATTTTATTGACTAGTATCATGAATCTACGTATAATATATGTAGAAACGAAAGTAAACTTTAATACGTGAAAAGCCCTGTAAGGTTGCGACTTACAAGGCTTTTTTCATATATAAAATATCTCCAGTCAAAGGCTAGATATATGATGGAAGATAGCTATGTTTTCTTTTTGTTGTTAATTCTCAAAATAACGATGCGATTTTGTATAAAATAAGGACGTTTATAGGGTGCTTGCCCCTTTTTTGCCCCATTTGATAGATTATTTATTATGAATGGCTTAACGATGCGGTTGTCCCACACTTTCCGCCAAGCTTTATTATCATTTGCGGCGAACGTTTCAAATCGTTAAAAACCTTTTAATCATGCCGATTGCGAGGGTTTTTGATAGTTTGTATCGTTCGTCGCTTTTTCATTCTTTTTAGATAATTTGCGCACTTTTTTGCGCACTTTTCTGCGCACTTTTTTAGGCCGTTTCTTTAATTGCTTACTTTTTTCCCAGTATGGGAAAATGTTCTAAATGCTTATTTTTTCTAATTTACAAGTTAATTCTTTTTTCATGTTGTCCGTTACGTGGGTATATATTTGCAGTGTCGTGTTTGGGTCGTTATGCCCAACACGTTGCATTATTGCTTTTAGAGGTACGTTCATTTCCGCCAGCATACTAATATGTGTATGCCGGAAAATGTGCGTACTTATTTTTTTGCCCGGTATATCTATTTTTCGTAAGAGCTTGTTTATGAACTGAATATTGTACGGTGCGCCGCTTCTTGTGGTAAAAATATAGCCGTGGTCGTGATATGTCCGACTGATACAATTCCCTTTTTTCCATAGCTCCATTTTTTTATTATCGGCTTGAAACCATTCTAAAATGGAAATAGATCGACTATTCAAAGCGATTGTACGATAGGAATACACATTTTTAGGCGTTCCACGCTGTATCAATTCGTTGTTATGAACGATTTTTACAAGTGTGCCGTTTACGCTTAACTGCCGTTTTTTTAAGTCTATGTCTTGCCAACGTAACGCCAGCATTTCACCACATCGCAAACCAGTAAGGGAAATAAACTCCATGGCCAAAGCAACACGGGTATTTATTTCCCGTAGCTGGTGCAGGGCTTCTTTTAATTCATCATGATTCAAAAATTTATTGATAGATTTTTGCAACTCTTCCGGCGTTGCGGGCCGCTTCTTTAGGCGAATACTTTCAAAGTCTGAAATATTCTCTATATAAGCGGCCTTTTTGGCATACCGCATAACCATCTTTAGTGTTATCAGTGTAGCCGCCGTATACGCATAGGAAAGTTTTTCTTTGTAATACATGTCATTTACGATACGTTCCGCTATAGCTGGCGTAAAATCACAAAGCAACGTATCCTCTGATACCCCTTTTAGGATGCGGCGCACGTACATTTTATGATTATCGTGTGTTTCTATTTTTACGGTCGGTTCTGTAGCGTCTAGCCATTCATCACAAACCGTAACAAAGGACAACTTATTTTTTAGCTCTTCTTTTTCCGTGGATACGGAAACCTTTTCATTAAACTTTTCAAGAAGTAACTGCCGGGCAATGCGTTGAGCCTGCCGGCTTTTATTGTTCATCGTTACTGCAAGAATGATTTTTTTACCTGTAACCGGATTAGTAAACCGTTCACGGCAGGTATAACGAATACCCTTACTGTTCTTTTTCTCAATTATCCACATAAAAAATACCACCTTTCTACGTTGCTGTGGTATCCCTGCCAAGGATTAAGCAAATATTAGTAAGTGGTATGGCTCATAACCTGTCAAAACCTGATAAAACCTGACATTTTTTTTATAGGTCAGCAGTTTACAACTTTTTGCGAAGTACCAAAACGCCAGTCCACAAGAGCTGCGAAGCCATATAAGCTGGCAAATACAGCGTGAAATATTTTTAGGCACTTTGGTCTCTAAAGCCCAAACCGCAAAAAATCCAACGGACTTAGTTCAGGCCTTGTGTAAACTAGCTTCATCAACTTCCGAGGTGGCGTAAAAGTTGTAAAGTGCTGTTATAGGTTATGGGCGTTTTTTATTTTTTAGTACTTTCGTCGTAGTAGATGGAAATATCATTAAAAATAACGGATTCAAAAGATAATTGCTCCATGGCTTTGGTTGTTATTGCGTCAATTGCCGCCTCTTCGATTTTTTCCCGTAACAATTGGGTATCTTTTAAAATTGAGGTATGTAAATTTAAACTTAAATAACCTTCAAAATCATCGGGAATATCACTATCTTTAGTTTTACGCCCACAAAGCTCCCCCGAAATTTTAAGCGATTGGGGCGTAGTTTGGATAAATTTAATTATGCCGTCAAAGTCACAACAATAAGTATCCCCATCATCAACAAGCGTTCCGTCAAATTTGATATTGATAGTATCAATATCAATAGGATAGAAAAGTAAAAGTTCATCAACCGATACTTTTAAATACTCACATAAAATATTTAAAGTATGGAAATTTATTCCTTTGCTAGTATCGTAATACAAGGCCGTTAAAGTTGGGCGTGATATTTTTGTATCTTTAATAACCTGTGATATTTTAATTTTTTTTTGTCCTAAAATACTTGATAAATTCGATATAATCACGGTTTTCCCTCCAATCAAGTTTAGTATAAAGCATACTTTTGAAAATAGCAATAACTATTGACATAATTATTCTTAAATGGTAGCATGTAATAGAAAAATATAAAGTATTCTTTATGTTTTAGAAAGCATATAATACAAAAGGAGGGGCCTATGATTGCTATTCGGTGCAATAAATTAAATTTAAAAATCATATCAAGCTTGATTGATGAAAAACTATGGACATGGGCGGAATTAGCAAGGCAAGCAGGTATTTCAAGTAGTACGATTTTTTCGTTAAAATCCGGCCGTCGCAATGCCAGTTATACGACAATACGCAAGATAGCCCATGCGTTGAAAGTCGAACCACAACAAATTATTTTGCGCTAAATTAAATTATTCCCTGCCAAGGATTAAGCAAGCGTTAGTAAAGAAAGGAAGGATACAACATGTTAGAGGTGTACAAGTGTAAGACGGACTTAGATTCCAAAATGTACGTTAAGCCCACCCAGTTACAGAAAATTCTTAGTATATCAAGAACGACGGTATGGCGGTTATTGAATGAATTTACCGCCACAAAAGGGAACGAGCGGGCCATATTGGAAATTAGCTCTACCCTAAAACTTGTCCCGCTGGATCGGTTTATGAACTGGCTCCAATCTCAAAACGGGAAATTCGCACAAAAATAGAAAGAGGGAGAACATGCAAGAAGACAACAATAACTTACAATTACGCCAGGCCTTTTGTGACAGGCAGGGCATAAAGAAAGGCCAATATTATATAGCAACCAAGACAGGCGGGCAAACGTGGAAACCAGCCGATAGCATAGAAGGGGCGACGGCAAATTACTACAGTAACAAAGGAGGTAAAATCAAATGAACGAAAAACTATATGACATCATTAAAAATCAACTGCATGAAATGGCAGAAAAAGGCATAAAAGATAAAGACGCTCTTTTATATGGTATTGCTGGCATTGCCGTACAGGCATACCGTTTAGGCGCGCAAGACGGAAAAAAGCAATAAAAAAGGCTCCCCATTATCTGACGGCAATCAGATTGGAGAGCAAAAAAGAAACGGGAATACAAAAACGGTGCAAACGGCTTTATATTCCTGTTTTTATTATACCGTAGAAATTCGCATTTAGCTATATTTATTCCGCTTCCGTGGATGCGGAAATAACATAAAAAGGGAGTTCCCATGTTAATACATCAGCTATTGAAAGAACATAACGCCTTTGGCGAACAACGAGCCATGAAAACAGCCGAGATAATGGCAATTACTGGCATGACAAAGCGTGAAATAGTCCGAGCTGTACAACGTGAACGGGAAAAACATTTTATTTGTGCTACTATGCGGAATGGTGGAGGGTATTATCGCCCTGCCTGTTCATCGGAAATAGAACGATATAAAAACAGCCAAGAAAAAAGAATTGCCATGCATGCTATCTCTTTACGACTTGCAAGGCGTTTTGATAAAAGAAGAAAAAAGTAAACGTATTTTTTGTTAGGAGATGAAACGCAATTTGAATATAGAACAGATTCCAAAAGAAATGAAACAATGTAAAAATTGGGTATGCTGGCACTGGGAAGAACGCAACGGAAAAAAGACCAAAATACCATACTTTCCCGAAACAGGCCGCCCGGCAAAGTCGAATGACCCGAATACATGGACTACTTATGAAAACGCCATCACATGTAAGAACCGTTACAGCGGTATAGGCTTCATGCTAGGTTCTTCCCCATTTGTGGGAATAGACATAGACCATTGTATACACGATGGAAAAGCAGACAGCGAGGCGCAAATAATTATTGATAATCTCGATAGCTATACAGAATATTCCCCTAGTGGTGCGGGTATCCATATTATCGTGAAAGCCGATATAGGCGAAAAAGGCCGACGAAAAGGCCCCCTTGAAATATATCCACAGGGGCGTTACTTCACAGTTACGGGCGATGTATACCAGGGTCGAAAAACTATCAACATAAGAGATCACGAATTAAAATCCCTTATTTCTAGTCTAGACCAGGAAGAACCGGACCTACCGGACAAGAAAGACACGTCACCAATTGTAGATATAACAGAAAGGGTTTTACAGGCGGCCAATGCCCCTCTTGATATTATGGACATTATCCAGGCCATAAAAAGAAGTCGGCAAGGCCCTTTATTTACAAAACTATTTGATTACGGTGACACCTCCAATTACACAAGCCCTAGTGAGGCGGATATCGCGCTAATGAATATATTACCATTTTGGACCCGTGGCGATAGGAACAAAACATTGCAAATATTTAACATGTCGGCTCTTGCCCAGCGCGACAAATGGAAAACACGCCCCGACTATCAAGAAAAGACACTAGAAAAAGCCTTTAAAACATGGAATGGGAAAGTATATGACCCCGTGAGTATCAAGGTACAGAAGAACAATCAAGACCGGTTCATAAAAGAGTGTGGATGTACAAAGACGCCTAACGAATTGAAAGAACTAGCCTATAAAGAACTAAGCGATACGGGCAACGCCGAACGGCTAGAACTTGTCTATGGTGAAGATTTGCTATACTGCCTAGATTCTGAAAGGTGGTATAAATGGGACGGTAAACGATGGAAACCTACTAGCGAAAAAGCAACAGAACTATATAACATGGTTTCCTCTGTAATGCGTCTTTCTTCTATGGCCTATACGGATGCATACGGACACCCCAAAGACAAAGAAGAAGAAGCCGCGGAACAGGCATTTAAGCGGTTCTGCAGAAAGTCGGAAAATACACGGGCTATTGTAAGTACCTTACAGCGTTCAAGGGCCTTGTTCCCCGTCCACATGGACGATTTAAATAATAATCAATGGTTGTTGAACTGTCAAAATGGCACGTTTAACCTAAAGACGGGCGATTTTAAAGAACATAGCAGAGCAGACCATATTACTATGGTATGTAATGCCGACTATATACCGGGCTTGATATGTTCAAGCTTGTGGGAACGAACAATTACGCAAATCATCCCCGATCCGGAAGTACGCCGTTTCTTACAAAAGTTTATTGGATATTCTCTTACAGGTTCAACACGTGAAGAAAAATTCTTGTTTTTGCATGGACCAGGTGGCGGCGGTAAAGGTACCTTTATAGAAACGATAGTTAAAATATTGGGAGATTATGCCGACACTATCCCTGTTGATATTCTTCTAAGTGCTAGAAACGACGCCGGAAGCGGAAACGAACCAACGCCACAGCTTGCAAAACTAGTAGGAAAACGGCTTGTAACCACTAGTGAAAGTGGCCAAGGGCGTAAATTCAATGATGCAAAGGTAAAGCTAATAACGGGCGGTGATTCAATAACGGCGCGGCTGTTACGGTGTAATCCAGTTACATTCATTCCCCATTTTAAAATAGTAATGAGTAGCAACTTTCAACCAGCCGTTACAAATGCCATGGATGAAGGTATGAAACGCCGAATGATCATCGTGCCATTTAATGCAAATATCAAGAGCATTCGTGATAATGAACTAAAAGAAAAACTTTTATCTCCACAGGAACGGGACGGTATTCTTCAATGGTGTATAGAAGGTTGCCGACTATGGCAAGAAGAAGGACTCGACGATGTACCCAAAGCCATTGAAGAAACAACCAAAGGTTACTATGAAGCGAACGACATAGTAGGCGAATTTATAAATACCTGTTGTGACGTGGGACCAGGCAAGCGTATAAGAAGTAAAATTTTATTAGAGTCCTTCAACCGTGAAATGAACGACGGTCGCGGCTGGCGTGACATGAGGCAAAAAACATTTGATGAAACAATGACGTTAAAAGGGTTTCATAAGAAACGTTTTAATGATGGAATGAATTTTGTGGGTATTAATGTAAAACGATATATTCCGTAATATGCAATACATTTTGTTATAAATCGTGTAAAAGTGTAAGAAGTGTAAATTTTTCCCCTTTCCTTTGTCGTTTTATAATTCTCTATTCATATATACACGTAATGGGAATTTTAAATTCAAACTACACTTTTACACGATTTGACAAAAGAACTAACAAAAGAGAAAATGAAAATCTTTGTGGAAATCGAGGTAAATATAATGAAAAAAACAACAAAAATACGTGGTATCAATACGGACGTTTTAACAATACGAGATGGCCTAAATAAGAATAACCTATTATTGAAAGGGTTCCCCGTAAACAGGGCAGACCGTAGAAAGGCGGCTAAACTGGAAAAGAAGGAACGTAGACAGTCAAGAATAATAAAAAGTATTATATAGATATGAGGGCATGACATGGGAAAAATACGGCAATGTGGGTGCAAGCAAGTGTAGGTTATTGCCGGAAACATGCCAAACAAGCCCTAGAAAATTTAGCACGGGTATACATGACATAGCTTTTTACGTAAATGCCCTTATATTGAGGTTTTAAATATACGAATGATAAATTACACGTATACAGTAATAAAACAGCCTTAGAAACGATTTCACGCATAAAAAAGGCGTGTATAAAATAATTTAGTGGTGTGTTTTTCACCTGTTCTATAAAAATGCCGTTTATATTGTAGCCCCATATTATTCTTGCTAGGGTATAAGCACCCGCCAATTTCAAAACAAACAACGCAATGTGGTTGCAACTAATTTCAAAACGAATATTGGTCCTATGTCAAGATTTCGGACAAATTAAATTGAGGTTTTTTGCTTCTTAGATTCCCGAACACATATTATGTCTTTGGAAATCAGCATACAGCTTTTCATAGTCATTCGGTGACATATATTTACAATGGCTATGAATGC
>JBNMKW010000086.1:0-7071 GCA_050874545.1 Megasphaera sp.
TTGCATGAATGCTGTTATGATGTTGCTTTTTCGATAGTAAACCAAAAGGTAACGCCGTCGTTTGTATTATATACTCCGTATGTTTGTCCATGGAGTTTGACGAGTTCTGCGACAATGCCCAATCCCAGACCGTGACCACCAAAAGTACGCTGTACATTTCGGCTCCTCGCTGTATCTACTTTATAAAATGGCTCCCAAATCCTTTTTTGATATTCTTCTGGAATTTGAATTCCCTGGTTATGAATCAATATTTTATATACAGCGCCCAAATCCTCGCTGGTAATCGTTATCTCGTTGCCCGGCATCGTATAATCAATCGCATTGCTCAAAAAATTACTCATAATGCAGTCAATTTGCTCTGGATCGCCATACGTTGTCATATCCGGCGACAGTCTCCATGTCATCCGAATATTTTTCTTTTGAATCGCCTGGGCAAAGCGAGCCTGCGCTTCATCAGCCAGGGCCCCAAAATCAAAGGCCATTTTTTCCAACGTAAAAGCACCCGTTTCAAGGCGTGACAGATTCAACAGGCTTTTTACTAAATTATCCATTTTTACCGTTTCATTTTGAATGACATGACAATATCTCTGCCGTGTTTGTTCATCACTTTGCAGACTGTCCAAGCCTTCTGCATAGCCCTGAATAATCGCCAACGGCGTCTTTAGCTCATGAGATACGGCAAAGATAAAGGACTTCCGCATGTGTTCTATTTCTTTCGCCTTATCCAGCTGCTGCTTTAATTTGTCATTAGATTTTTGCAACGCATTCAATGCTTGATTCAACTGATCTGACAATGTATTTAAACTATTGCCCAATTCACCAATTTCATCTGTATTGTTGCCACGCCATTTTTGAGTGAAATTCAGATGCGTCATAGCAACAGATATTTTTTTTAATTCCAGCAAGGGCTTTACCATCTTATTCGTTAATAAAATTGTCCCTATCACGGCAATAATCAGCCAGATAATACCGCAGGTGAAGATAAAATGCTGTACAATGCTAATAGTTTTCTGCATCGGGGCAACAGGCTGGCTGATAAGCACATAGGACTGTCCATCAATGCGGGAAATCAAGTTAAAATATTGAAAGGTTTCACTCGGACGATAATATTTCACCTTTCCCAATTCGTTTTCATCAGGCTGGCGTCCTTTCAGCAAATCGATCATCTCTTGAATGTGTTTGGGCTGTTCGGCTTGGTCTTGATGGGCTTTGGCTTCTGCCTCTTTTCCAACAGCAACAACAACGTTTTGACTATTTTTAGGCGGCCCAATAAAAATACGTCGTCCCGGCCTTGATGAATAGACCAGCTGGCTGTTATCGATAATGAGAATTTCGCCCCCCAGATTTTGGCTGATAAGGTCAAACTGGCTTTCGCCGTCCATTTTCTTTTCTTTATAAATCGTGCTGATTTCTTTACTGGCTTCTATCATACCGTCTTTTTTTATCGAATAAAAAAATTCGTTAAAGCCAACACCAATCGCTATCATCAGGGTAATAACAAAAAACAGCGTAAAACCAATAACATACAAGCCCGATTTCATGCGAAGCGATAATCGTATCATTTGGCATCATAGCGGTATCCGTAGCCGCGCACGGTTTGAATATATTTTCCCTTATCTCCGAGCTTGATACGCAGGCGGTTGATATGCGTATCAACCGTACGCAAATCGCCGTAATAGTCATAATTCCACACTTTGTTGAGAATCTGCCGGCGGCTGAGTGCCTTGCCGGCATTGGTAACCAAGTATGTAAGCAGCTTGTATTCCGTCGGACTAAGGTCAATGTTTTTGCCGTCCAAGACGACCTGACGTGCATCTTGGTCAATGGATACACCGTCTGCAGCAGAAATCTGCTCGTTTTCTTCTTTCTGCGTACGCCGCAGCAATGCTTTTATTTTTGCAACCAATATTTTGGGACTAAACGGTTTTGTAATATATTCATCAACGCCCAAATCATAGGCAAACAGCTGGTCAATTTCTTCGCCTTTCGCTGTCAGCATCATAATGGGGACCGATGATTCCCGGCGAATTTCCCGGCATACAGTCCAGCCATCGTATCCCGGCATCATGACATCAAGCAATATCAAATCCGGATGCTGTTCATGGTACAGCTGCAGTGCTTCTTTGCCATCTGCCGCTTCCACTATTTCGTATCCTTCCGGCTGCAGAAAATCAGCTACCAGCTGACGCATTAATTGTTCATCATCGGCTATTAAGATTTTTTCCATGTCGTCTCCCTCTGTTTCGTCATCTCATACTATTTACAGATTTTCTTTACTTCCTGCGCATCCGGCAGTTGCTGCAGCCAATACGAAAGGGGACGGCCGCCAATGCGTACAGCCGGCGCAATTTCTTGCAGCGGTACAAGGACAAAGGCCCGCTGCGTCACATACGGATGCGGTATGTCCAGCGTATCTGTATGACTGACGACGTCATCGCTGTAAACAATATCAATATCTATCGTGCGGGCTCCCCATTTTTCATGCCGTACTCGTCCTAAGGTTTGCTCTATCTGCTGGCAAATCGCAAGCAGGGCTTGGCCGGAAAGAGCCGTTTCAACAGTACAAGCCATATTGATAAATACAGGCTGATCCGTCTTTCCCCAAGGAGGCGTTTCATACAGCGACGAAACTGCCGTAATCTGGAGATCCTTTTGTTTTTTCAGCAAAGCGACTGCCCTCTGCAGCGTTTCTTCCCGTTTGCCCAGATTCGCTCCCAAACTCAAATAATACCTATGCATGACGGCTCCTTTCTATTGTCACGGCTGCATCCGCCAACGAGCCGCCAATGGGCGCATGCGGCTTATGTACCGTAATCGTAACAGTATCGACGGCAAACTGTGCCAATACCGTATCGGCAATTACCGCTGCCAATCGTTCAATTAAGCAATACGTCCTCTTTTCGACAATGTCTTGAATGACGGCATACACCTTACTGTAATCAATCGTATCCGTCAGGGCATCACTATTCCCGGCTGCCGTCAAATCTGTCTTTAAAACGGCATCAACATAAAAGGGCTGGCCGTTTCGCTGTTCTTCCGGCAAACAGCCATGATAGCCATAAAACTGCATTCCCTGCAGCGTAATCGTATCCATCATCTTATCCTTTCTGTGTATCGTCGCTGTGGTTTCCGACCATCAGCATATCCCACGCTTCTTTATATGCTTCCGTACCAGCTGCCAGACAACCGCAGGACGAAGCAGTCGTAATATGGGAATCGGCTGCCATAGCACTGCGCATGGTCAGGCAAAGATGTGTCGCTTGGACAATAACCAGCACGCCTTCCGGCTGCAGCCCTTTGTCAATGGAGTGGCAAAGCTGTTCTGTCAATCGTTCCTGCAGCTGGGGTCGGCGGGCTAAAATATCAACAGCATGTACAAAATGTCCAAATCCGGCAATACGACCGCCGCGAGGGTAATAGGCAATATGAACAGTCCCAAAAAATGGCAGCAAATGATGCTCACACATCGAATGAAAGCGAATATTCTGCACAGCTACCAAGCCGTTCGTCTGCGTGATAATCGGATTCTTCCATTCATCATCCGGATTTTCCCGCAGACCGGAAAAAAACTGTCCAAACGCTTCTGCTACCCGATAGGGCGTTTTTTCCATGCCTAAGGCCGCAATATCGACTCCCAAGGCTTCCAAAAATTGGGCCATCGCCTGAACAGCCTTTTCATTACCCGCATTGTTATGTATTAAATCTGCCATGTCTTGCTCCTTTTTACCATGTATTTCACATACAACATTATAATTTGTATCTTACAGCATATAATAGTATGTCAAAATGAAAATAAAACCACCGACTATAATAAAGAACGGGCTAGCATACTGCTGCCAAATAGTTTGTTCATGATACAAATAAATTTCATCCGGGTTGGATGGATTATACCGTACATCGACAGCATCACCAGCTACGCTCTGCCATTCGGCATTGCCGATTTTATATTTGCTTTTATATGTTTTGTTCTGCACGGTAAACTCAACAACCGGAAAATACAAGCTGCCGCTTTTTAATTTCTTTTCTTCAAACCCAAGCAGTTTTCCCGTCGTCGCTGCCGTGCAGTGCCGTGTCAGCGTCCGCAGTTTCCAGCCATGATACGTCCCTACGGCAATAAACACGACGCCCAGCACAGCCGGTATATAGTACAACATATTCATGATGTATTCCTCCTAAGCTACATAGTCAACATTCGTTATGATGAATGGATTCGCCCGGCAATACGATAGGCAATTGTCCCACCCAGCACACCCGTAACCAGCTGGGGCCAGCTCATGCTAATAAGTATCATATGCCGCACAGCCGTTGGAAATTCCACACAGCCAAACAACAGATAAAATGCACCGTATAGAACTGCCATCTTGCAAATCGCCGCACCATACAGGCCCATAAGCTTATAAACACGCAGCCGATACACTGCCCCTATAAACACACTGTTGCCAATCGCTACAGGGATAATAAACGGCAAAAAAGGCAGCATACCTTCCAGCCAGGCAAACACCGGTGTAATGCAGGCAACGGCCAGCCCGGATTTCCAGCCAATTTTCAATACAGCCAATACCAGGCAGGCATTGACCAGCGAACCAATTAAAAACATACTCACCTGCGGCGGTATAGGAAGCACAAGCCGTATGCCCTGCAGCAGCAGCGTCGCTGCCAATAGCAGGCCCGTCCGCGTGATAGTGTATAGCATCCTGTCATTCATCTTCTATATCCCTACCTAAATCTGCAAAATTTGGTATAATAAAGACATCTATTTATTATACCATAGAGTATCAAATAGATTCCATGTTTTATCATCAAATTTATTGTATCGTCAGAGGTGTCAGATGTCAAAACGTTTTATTCATTCTATCAACTATATGCGGGGGCTTTGCATGCTGGGCGTCATTGCTATTCATGTCGGCTCCGTGGCCATCGTCAATCCTGCGCCCAACTTGGGACTGATCGCGCTTTTGGAAATACTGTCCCGTTTTTCTGTGCCGGCATTTTTCTTTCTTTCAGCATTCGGCATGTTTTACAGCCAGCCTTTATCGCAGCCGTTTCACTATAAAGACTATTTGCGCCGCCGGGCCCGTACCGTTTTCATTCCGTACTTGGTCTGGTCGTTTTTTTACATGGCCTTTGTTTCCTGCATCAGCCATAACTTCAGCGTCTTTCAGCCTGCCGCGCTGATTCGGACACTGTGGTATGGCTTGGCTATGTATCATATTTATTTTCTCGTAATTCTGCTTTGGTTCTATGTGCTGATGCCTTTGTGGCGTCCGTTGCTTCGCCTGATGAACCGCATACCCTGGTTGTCATTTACGCTGCTGCTGGCTGCTAATATGGTCTTCAACTTCTATTCCAGCTATCTTTGGTCCGTGCCGCAGGATGCCAGCCCTTGGCTGAAAGATGCTTTTTCCTTCCGGCTCAACTACATCGTATTCCATTATCTCTTTATCTTTATGTTCGGTGCCTTTACAGCAGAACATTTTGCCGCCATCACAGACTGGCTTCGCCGCCATAGCGTATGTGTCAACGTCTTTCAAGCCCTGACGACGCTGGGCATGCTGGCCGCGTACTGGGGCGTCATGCACTATCTGCAGTATAACGCACTGTCTGCCGTCTTTACGATTCATCAGCTCAGTCCGATTGGCATGCTGTATACCCTATCAACCATGCTCTTTTTGCTGTACTGGTGGGAATGTCATGCTGTTCCTGGCTGGATGCATCGGCTTTTCTCCATGCTTGGCAATTACTCCTATCCGATTTACCTCGTTCATCCTGTCTTTCTCAGCATCTGCACGGGACTGGCCGCGCATTTTCACATCTATCTGCGTTCTCTGTATATCGCGGCCATCTATTTTATCGTCGCCGGCTGTGCCGCTGCCTATGCTGCTATCATCAACCATTTTCCCCTGCCGCATTGGCTCTCCATCTGCCTAAAAGGTAAGTGATACAGTTTGAAGTTTGTAAGTTTGTAGAAAATGATTTGTAATACTGTAAATGATGCACGCAAAACAGTATAGTAAACATGGCTGTTACAACTACGTTTCTACAAAATTGCACATTGCATGCTAAAAAAGCTGCCGCTTCATGCGACAGCTTTTTTGTATGTATGCTGGGAAAAGAAACTTCATTTAGAAAACGGCATCATCAGCCGCCAAAACGATAGGAGATGCCTGTCACAAATCCTTTATACGTAACACTGGGGTCATTATCATGGTGTCCTGCTGTATCTACGTAGCGGTAACCGGCGTTAATGTCCAAATCACTCGTGGCTTTATAGGAAAGACCGGCTTCCCACGTTGTCGTGTCTTTCGTGCCGACGCCTACTTTACCATAAACATCGAGGTTATCTGCCAGCGGTGCTTTGCCGATAAGCCCGATTTGAGCTACGTTGTTAGTATTACTGTGACCACGGCCAAAATCATTGTCAATGCGGTTATAGCCTGCATAAGCCGCTACATTGTTGTTCAGTGAATATACCAAATTGACTTCCTGCTGGTTGCCTTTCGTAATATCATGTCCATTGACATCAGTGCTCAAGCCGCTGTACTGATACTGTATGGCCGCTTTATCGGAAACGCCATACGTAACGCCGCCTTGGAAATTCCAGTTGGAATCGGAATTTAAGTTGCCGATTTCCGATTTCGCATTCATTGCGCCTACGTCTACTTGCACTTGGCCTTCTTGGAAGGTCGTCTGCGGTGCTGCAAACGCTGCACCGGATACACAAACCGTTAATGCCGTCAATGCTGCAAATATACTCTTTTTCATATAAATCAACCTCCCTTTAGTACTTGCCTATCATTGTTCTCTCTCTTGAGATTGACTACAGTATACCAGCAAACAAAGGCTTTGTCACGTTTTTCTACTTGCATATCTATACTATTTTACAACTTTGTGTACATTCATTTTTCATCCATGACATCAGCTTATTTACTTGATATTTTCCACAATGTCATATATTGCACTAGTATTAAATGTATTTTTATATGCATATATGGTTTATTTATTCTGTATTAATCATTTTAGAGTCAAGCTGTCATGCAACTGTAACAAAACCGTCTTGATTTAGAAAAAAAA
>JBNMKW010000087.1:0-7057 GCA_050874545.1 Megasphaera sp.
AGATATGCTAAACCAACGGCCTCGCCGTATTTTGGGCTACCATACGCCGACAGAACTATTCGATGCATTCCTCGATGAAGTTTATGCTATTGATAGCGTTTCTTGAGTATGCTTGTTCAAATTCAACTTGCAATTTACCAAAATCTTTATGTAGTGTTTTTTTTACAAAAGAAAGGAAAAATGATTTATTATAATGAACATAATTTCACACTATATAAAACGGTATATATAGTTGTTTTTTCATGCGAAAAACATATATACACAATATGTGGAATTTTGTAAAAACAGTATTGCAATTATTTTCAAATACTTATATAATACAACGTGTAAAAGAGAGAAATAAATTATGCAGTGATATTCAAATAGAGAAAGAGGTTGTGAACATGACAAAACAAGCAGATGTCGTCGTAATCGGCGGCGGTATTACCGGCACAGCCATTCTGCACGAATTGGCAAAATATAACCTGCGTGCAGTATTAGTGGAACAAGAACCAGAATTGGCTGCTGGCACGACAAAAGCTAACAGTGCAATTCTTCATGCCGGTTTTGACGCACCGACAGGCAGCATGAAAGCCCGTATGAACGTAGCAGGCAATGCGATGTATCATGATTTAAAAGATGAATTGGATTTGGATATTGAATGGTCCGGTTCGTTGGTTGCGGCGTTGGATGATGAACAGATGGCGACGTTGCAGGAACTGTTAAAACGCGGCCAGGATAATGGCGTTCCGGGACTGGAAATTTGGGATGGCGATAAAGTACGCGAATTTGAACCCAATGTCAGCAAGGATGTCAAAGGTGCATTATGGGCACCGACTGCCGGCATTTGCTGGCCTTTTGGCATGGCCTTGGCATTTGCTGAAAATGCTGTTATCAATGGGGCTGAAGTGATTCGTGAATGTCAGGTTACAGGTTTTACCATAGAAAATGGTGCCATCAAAGCTGTCGAAACGGATAAAGGCACGATTGAAACAAAATATGTTATTAACGCAGCTGGGATTCATGCCGATGAAATCAGCAAGATGGCTGGCGATGATTCCTTCCAGATTCATCCGCGCCGCGGTGAATATGTTCTCTTTGATAAAACGGTGCAGAAGGACTTGGTTCACTGCGCAGTGTTCCCGACACCGTCCAAAATGGGAAAAGGTATTCTTGTTTGCGCAACGACGCACGGCAATGTGTTTGTTGGCCCGAATGCACATGATTTAGATGATAACGAAAAAGATGATACAGCTGTTACGATTCCAGGCATGAACGAAATTTTGGATAAAGCACGGAAATTAGTACCCAATATTCCGGTAGGTGCGACAATTACTGAATTTGCTGGTGTGCGTGCCGTTTCCAGCACAGGTGATTTCATTTTGGGTCCATCCAAAATGACAAAAGGCTTGATTCAGGCAGCAGGTATTCAATCTCCAGGGCTGACTTCCGCACCAGCTATTGCCAAATATCTCGTAGAAGGCATTGTAGCTGAAACAGGCGCATCGGTAAAAGCCGATTATAAAAAAGGACGTCCGGCACAGCCTTGTTTCCGCACGCTTAGTGATGCAGATAAACAAGCACTTATTGCTAAAGATGCCAAATATGGCCGTGTTATCTGCCGCTGTGAAACGATTACCGAAGGCGAAATCGTCGATGCGATTCATCGGCCGGTAGGAGCCCGCACAGTAGATGGTGTTAAACGCCGCACGCGTGCCGGCATGGGACGCTGCCAAGGCGGTTTCTGCGGTCCGCGTGTTACGCAGATTTTAGCTCGTGAATTGCATATTCCAGTTACGGAAGTTCGCAAAGAAATGCGTAAGTCATATATGTTTTATAATAAAGAAACACAGAGCGGAGGTAAGGCATAATGGGTGAACAACTGTATGATATTATCATTGTTGGCGGCGGCCCGGCAGGCTTATCCGCAGCATACAGCGCTTGGCAGAACGGCGCTAAAAAAGTTCTTGTCCTCGAACGTGACCGTGAAGCAGGCGGCATTTTGCAGCAGTGCATTCACAATGGGTTTGGTCTGCATCATTTTAAAGAAGAATTGACAGGTCCTGGCTATGCACAGCGCTGTTATGACTTGGTTAAAGACAAACCGGAAATTGAAATTCTCGTCGATACGATGGTATTGAGCGTCAATGAAGATAAGACTGTAACGGCAGTCAGCCCGAAACACGGCTTGATTAAAGTGCAGGGCAAGACCATTATTCTTACGATGGGATGCCGTGAACGTACCCGCGGTGCGATTCGTATTCCTGGATATCGTCCGGCTGGCGTGTTTACAGCAGGGGCTGCACAGCGCATGGTCAATATGGAAGGGTATTTGCCTGGTAAAAAAATCGTTATTCTTGGCAGTGGTGATATTGGCCTCATTATGGCTCGCCGTATGTCCTTGGAAGGTTGTAAAGTGCAGGCCGTTTTGGAAATCTGCCCGTTCTCTAATGGCCTGACACGGAATATGGTACAATGCTTGTATGATTACGATATTCCGCTTCATTTGTCGCATACGATTACGGCTATTCACGGCAAAGACCGCGTTACTGGTGTTACCGTCGCTAAAGTAGACGATCATATGCAGCCGATTCCGGGAACAGAATTTGATATCGAATGCGATACACTGTTGTTGTCTGTTGGCTTAATTCCGGAAAATGAATTATCCCGCGGTCTTGGCTTGGCTATGCATCCGTTGACCAATGGCCCGATTGTTGACCAACATCGTGAAACGAGCATTCCGGGTATTTTTGCGGCTGGCAATGTCGTACATGTGCATGACCTCGTCGATTTTGTATCAGAAGAAGCTGAAATTGCTGGTAAATATGCTGCATTAAAAGCACAGGAACAAATCGCTTCGGAAGTAGCTGATGTCAAAGTCGAAGCAATTGATGAAGTGCGCACTTGTGTACCGCAGCATATACGCGCTGCTCAAGAGGGCGAAACGATTCGTCTCTTTATGCGTGTCCGCAAGCCAATGAAAAAAGTGCGTTTGACAGTAAAGAGCGGTGAAGATGTCCTTTTGACAAAAGTCCTCCCTGTAGCCAAACCGAGTGAAATGATTGCTGTCAATGTACCGGCAGATAAAGCCAAAGGCCATCATGCGGATTGGACTGTTTCCGTAAAGGAGGAAGCATAAAATGAGTGTAGAAACGAAACAATTAAACTGCATTAACTGCCCGATGGGCTGTTTGCTGACTGTAACCATTACAGATGGTAACATTACAAACGTAACCGGCAATACATGTCCGCGCGGTGAAAAATACGCGCATCAGGAATTGACAGACCCGCAGCGTATGCTTACGTCAACGGTTCGGATTGAAGACGGAGAACTGCCGCTATTGCCTGTTGTATCAAAAACGACGCTGCCTAAGGGCAAAATCCTTGACTGTGCGGCAGCACTTCGCAGCGTAACTGTACAGGCACCGGTTAAAACAGGTGATGTCGTTGCTGCTAATATTTTAGGTCTCGGCGTAGATATTGTAGCCAGCCGCGATATGGATAAAATATAATATAGTATCTTTACATGAAAGAGGATGTACACTGAGAGCTCTCGGATGTACATTCTCTTTTTACGCGCCGTTTGAATAGTAGGTCCCGGATAACGAGAAACGCAGCTTCTTCTTAACGAGTGAAGCTGCGTTTCTGCATTACATGAGTGATATTGATGATAGGGATTTTATATTATCATCAGCAGCTGAGGGGACAGCATGACTGGTGGATAATAACTGTATTATTGCTGGCTGATGAAGCCCGGTGTAGTAAGATACCGGTCACCACTGTCCGGCAAGAAAGCTACGATTGTTTTGCCTGCATTTTCCGGACGTTTAGCCAGTTGTGTAGCTGCATAGAGCGCTGCACCGCCGGAAATACCGATAAGGAAACCTTCCTGTTTAGTAAATTCCTGTGCCGTTTCATATGCTTGGTCAGTTGTAACGGTAAATACTTCGTCGTAGATTTTAGTATCCAGCGTTTCCGGCACAAAGTTGGCACCGATGCCCTGCAGTTTGTGCGGGCCTGCATGACCTTCAGAAAGAAGCGGAGAATCAGCTGGTTCAATAGCTACGATCTGAACAGATGGTTTTTTAGATTTCAAATACTGGCCAACGCCGGACAGCGTGCCGCCTGTACCGACACCAGCGAGGAAAATATCTACAGCACCATCTGTATCGTTGTAAATTTCCGGGCCTGTTGTTTCTTTGTGTACCAACGGATTGACTGGGTTGGTAAACTGGCCGGGAATAAAGGCGTTTGGAATTTCTTTGGCTAATTCATTGGCTTTATCTACGGCGCCTTTCATGCCTGTTTTACCAGGTGTGAGAACGATTTCAGCACCATAAGCCGAAATAAGATTACGGCGTTCAATAGACATGGTTTCCGGCATTGTAAAAATAGCTCTATATCCTTTGGCAGCTGCGACAGCGGCTAAGCCAATACCGGTGTTGCCGCTGGTTGGTTCAATAATAACAGAACCTTCTTTGAGAATACCTCTCTTTTCGGCATCTTCAATCATGGCTTTAGCAATACGGTCTTTTGCAGAACCGGCAGGATTGAATGCGTCCAACTTAACTAACAATTTTGCCGGCACCTTAGCAGCTGTATTGTAACGAACGGGTTCTAATAACGGTGTATTGCCAACTAACTGTAACATGCTTGTATAAATTTTGCTCATAATAAATCGCTCCTTTATGTGGTTCCATGTGTGTAAATAAAGTAAAAATATAAATTACATAGTATTTTGCTTGGAAATCAGGTCAACATCGAAAAGGGACCTGATACGAAAACACGTCTTTTTTCATGTATAATTTCCCCCAATGATAACTAAAAAAAGATACCAAAATAGTGTTGTTTATGTGTACACCTATAGATTGCTTTTGGAGTACCTATAGGGAACAAACTGAATAGTACGATTATATATTAGTGTCTGGTTGTAGAAACAGACTGCAGATGCATACGATGGGATCCATCTATTTCCGCAACTTGATGCTGCAACAGGGCAACTTGACGTTGCAGGGCAATAATTTGATCTTCGATAGGATCGGGCAGCCGATTGTGGTTTAAGTCTACGTCTTCTTCGTTATGGTGTGCTTTCAAGCGTTTTCCTTTTTGTACGACGACGCGGCCGGGAATGCCAACGACTGTTGAGTAGGGCGGTACTTCTTTCAAGACAACAGAGCCAGCCCCGATTTTGGCACCTTCACCGACGGTAAAAGAACCAAGTACTTTGGCTCCGCAAGCTACGACAACATAATCGCTAATCGTTGGATGGCGTTTGCCTTTTTCTTTACCTGTACCACCTAAGGTAACTCCTTGATATAAAGATACATTATTGCCGATGATAGTGGTTTCACCAATGACGATGCCCATACCATGGTCAATGAATAATCCCTCTCCGATTTGGGCACCTGGATGAATTTCAATTCCCGTAAAGAAACGGGAGATAGTAGAAATAACACGGGCCGTTACAAACCACTGATGTTTATAAAAAAAATGGGATAAACGGTGGGCCCAAATGGCATGCAGTCCTGAGTAACACAAGAGGACTTCAGCCGTATTTTTGGCAGCGGGATCTCTGTCTTTAATAACTCGTATATCGTTGCGAAGTGAATTAAACATAACGGGTAAGCCCTCCTAAACAGACTGCGACTATAAAATGTATACAAAAAGACCACCGCTCTGGTCAGAGACGGTGGTCCGTGGTTCCACTCTGATTTATACTGCACATACAGGTACAGTATCTCATCATACCTGTAACGGCGGCGTACCGAGACAGCCTACTCCATTTCAACTGTCCAGCTCCCAAAGGCATTCCATCATATTCAGCGGCGGTGCGGGCTTTCAGCCAGTGACCTGCACTCTCTGTATAGGCTTCTATATGTGTACTTGTTTTGGTCATTGCTTTTTTCGTTGAACATATGATAACTCTTTTGGTATAGTTTTGTCAATAGAAAAAATGAAGAAATTTGACCGATTTCTTCTATATATCTTATATATGTACATGCATGTATATCATGAATTTAAAACGCATAAAAATTCATTATGTGCGATGGATACACTATAAATAGAAACAAAGAAAATGATAAAGCAAATCATTAAAACAAATAAACAGAGCGGTATTCATCCATCTCTTTTTATCATATGAAATAAAATTAAATGTAATGATAAAATGGAATACGTAACGATAATAATTTGTAAAATATCAGGAAAATAGCCAATCTGTGGCAGAATTCATATTAACTTTACTCATAATAGGATGTCAATACATGAATTATGGAAAAACACTATATATGCGTATTCCGTATAGTAATATACCAATGCTTTCATAAATGATATTACATATTTACCATATGCATCTTGTATAAATTATCTGAATTGCTATACTAATGTTAGTACTTTAAAGTATCGCAAGGATTCATGAAATTTTTTAAATTACATGTAAAGAGGTGTGAAAATGGAAAAATCAGAATTGTACGAAACGTTCCAAAAGGGATTAACCAGCGTAGCAGGCGAATGTTACCTGGCTAAAAAAGCAGACTTAGGTGCTGCGCTCGTCAAAATTTTCCAAGAAAAGGACACACAAGATGTCGCGATTGTCGAAACAGCACTTTTGAAAGAAGCAGGTGTTGTCGATGCGCTGCAGAAAGCTGGCATCAAAGTGGATACGGATCACATCCGCAAAAATGCGCCTGATGACAAAGGCGGCGTAACGGAAGCGGATTATGGTATTGCCAATTTGGGCTCGTTAGTTCAGATGAAAGACAATATTGACAATCGTATTATTGAAACCGTTGCTGATGTATATGTCGGCATTATTAAATTATCGCAAATTGTGGATAATTTTGACACGATGATTGACATTATGGCAGATACCAAACCATTCCCGAAATTTGCAGGCATTATTACTGGCCCAAGCCGTACTGCTGATATTGAATGTGTTGGCACGGTAGGCGTTCATGGTCCTCGCCAGTATTCGGTAATTGTTGTTGAAGATGAGTAAGGGAGGGAACAGTACATGTCCAATGAATTACTAAAGCAGGAAATTGAACGTGCCATGGATAATGCGCCGCTGCAAAAAGCG
>JBNMKW010000088.1:0-6640 GCA_050874545.1 Megasphaera sp.
CTAACAATAATTTCAGCAGAAATTATTTCAATTCAACTCTATCAACATTTCGTTAAAATGAGAATGGCTCCATTAAGTCATTTTTAAAGCCTTATTTTTTCCAAATCAGCCTTATTTTCGTAGTTTTTGAAAAAAATAGTATCATTTTAGTATCAAAGAATGGTACTGTGTTGACCATCCTAGCAAAAGGCTATCCACCTTTCAACATACCGTCTGACACAAGTTTCTTATCTACAAAATAATTGAATACGAACGTTGGGGATCTCTGAGCCGACCATTTTGCTTAATAATATGTAAATCGCTCAAATGCCGTAACCTTTTTAAAATAGTCCCGCGACTTTTCTTGGTCTGTTCTTCCAGCTCCTTCCGACTGACTTCCTTACGACTTCCCATATAAATTAAGATTTCCCGTTCCAAATCATCTAACTGCGCCCATATATCACTGCCTATATGGTCCATGGCCTGCTCTTTTCGGCGGATTCTCCGCATGACAATATTATTCTTCAGCGTCAGTTTGACCGCCTGCTGTCCAGGCTCTGAATATTCCGGATCATCTAGAAAAAATGCTTCCATATCACTGTAAATACGCTTGACCCCTTCATTTAATTCACGAACGTATCCAAACTCTGTTAAAACCCGCGATATCTTCGGATTTCTGGCATATCGTGTATGTTTAATATTTTCTACCGTAACGATATTCGGCAGTTTTCCCGGGCTCTTAATTTCCAAACGGTCATCATACATGGCTACTAAAATATAATCTCCGGCCAACGCATACTCGCGATGAACAATAGCATTGACAATGCCTTCCAGCCAGGCAAATTCAGGATATTCCGGCACAATCTTAAACGTTCCCGTTTGAGTATCAAGAGCCGTGAATTCCCGCAACTGTGTCACAATATATTCCTTTGCAAGGTCTACCAGCTTCAAGATACAAGCATCCATGCTTTTATCTTTTACGATATTGATTTGCGTGCCTGTTTTGGCTGTATTCCCTTCATATCGCACAAAACGCACCCGACAATTAGGATAAAACTGCATAATGTTTTCCGCAAATAACAAAACAGCCGCATTGGTCAGCTTTGGTTGTCCTCCTACAATCTTCAGTAAGCCTCGTGCTTTCAATACCTGTTCTATCGGTAAACGATCCGCATTAAGAATATGCTTATATTGCGCTAACAGTCCCGGATCCAAATCCTGGATCTTCGCTTCCATCGTACATTCATCTTCAAATCTGCGCGTGTTTTTGCTATATTCCAAATTCCGAAAGTCGTTACCTTTTATTTCTTTTGTCCTATCTCCGATACGCAACCATGTTTCATCCTTCCGAGTCTGAACAATTTGCTCCTGAAAGGGAAAAATATGAATCAGAAGCAGCTTATCCGGCAATCCCTCGGCATTTACTACATTCAAATATTCGTACTCATTTTTAGGCATAGGTTTACAGTAATCTTTTGCCGCATTAATAAAGTCATTCAGCCGGTCCTCTCCTGCCACTGAAACGCCTTCAATTTCCAACGTTTTATCATTGATACCAATAACGATGGTGCCGCCTTCTGCATTGGCAAAGGCAGAAATTAAAGGAGCCAAGTCTGACGGCTTTATTTTAGCAGATTTTCGATCAAAATATTTATTTTCTGGTTCATGAACCATGTAATCCAGCGTCAATATCGGATTTATTTTAGATTTTACCATACTAGATTCCCCACAAAAAAATACCAACTATAAGATTTCTTCCTGTACTTACCAACTATCTGGTAAAGAAAATAACCGAACTTGCCATATACTTACCACTACTTACCAAACTTACCATTTCCTGTTCCACCTGCCGGCGATTTCCATCATCTTTCATGGAATCCCCGCCATTGCGATGGTTTTGCCCTTTTTCACTGATGAAACCTGTAAACTTCTATACCTGACACATCCGAACTTGCCATGTACTTACCACTACTTACCAAACTTACCATTTCTTGATTTCTCCATGCATAGACTGTGTGCTCCATTCGACAATAGGTAGTCTGTTTCACTGCGTCCCCATGCGTTGTTTCCATTTAATCAATATGGCATTCCTAATATCAGAACCTATAAGGAGTGCAGAACACAGAGCATGGCATCCAAAAATTGAGTGACCCACAGAACTTTCGCTAACACGGCCCAGCAGATTTCGTTTCGACAGATAATCGTTAGTTATGCATTAATAGTTACAAGTTGCTGATACCGTTTCATTAAAGCTGCCACACAATCAGATTCGCTCATGTGACGCCAATCAAATCCGTAAGCTTCCATGACGGCTTTGTCATTTTCCTGATGGGCTTTGCGAAGTTCTGGCGGCATGGTCAGTTCATCGTACAAATCGGCTAAGCTAGCCTTTGGATATTTGGCCCGGGCGTCAAGAATTCCTTGCGCCGTCGCTTCTACGCGAACTCGCTGTTCATCCGTCGGCGTCGGCCATGGGAAATTGTTGTAAACGATGGTATTGGAATAGCTATAGTCACTTTTCAAACGGCCAGCGACAGTCCTCATCCAAGCCATATGCACATTGCTCATGAGTACCCCAAAGTGATATTTTTGAGTATTAGGAATCATAAAAAGTTTATTACCAGCAATCACTTCCGACGGCAAATAATCCATCGGGATATACCGCCGATTTTCAGAAGAAACCACTGGAACCGCAATGTACGGCGTTTCACTGTCTTTTATTTCATCAAACAACTGCGGTGTTTCAGCCTTCTTTCGGGTTGCAGCCTTTTTACTCGATAGCCGGAACTCCCGAACTTTTTCAATCCGTCGTAGAACTTCCGGGCATTTCTTCAAAATGCTCGGATCTGCACCGACAAGCCATAAACAGTACCTTGGGACTCGATGAATGAAGTCCTTTCCCATCATGAACGGCCGAATCAGTGACACTGCTTGCGGTTCTTTCTTTAATAATTCATCGCGTTCCTCGCAACTTAATATCAGATTTCCTCCATCAGCCGGTTTTCCTCCCGCTATCATCACGGGATTGTTCGAAATAGGTTCTTTTCTAGGTTCAATAAACACAGTTGGTGCATCGTTCAAGTATGGATTGATATACTTAGCATTTTTTCTTTGTTCGGCATCGTATATAATTTTCACCAAAGCGTTATCGGTATCGCTAAATCCTACAATCACACAGTGAACCGCTGCCTGATTTTTGCTCTCACTGTTCCACACGAATGTGCGCCATGCAAAATCGATATGCGTCCCAAAGCGTTCCATAATCGGTTTCCAGACACCAGCGACTTGTTCCCCCTGAGTAATGCTATTCGTTGATACAAATGCACTTCTGACCTGTGTATGACTCATATATTCAGCTGCTTTAAAATACCAGCCAGCTACATAATCTATTTTTCCCGATGTCCGGTACGGTTTACCCGTTTCATCAATATAAATGGATTTTATATCTTCCTTTTGTTCCCGGCTTTGCAAGCTATACCCTACAAACGGCGGATTACCCATGATATAGCTTAACTTATCCGGTGAAATCAATTCTTTCCAGTCAAAACGCAGGGCATTTCCTTCGACGATAAAGGCATTGGTCGTCAGTGGCAGAAATTCAAGATGAAGGTGAACGATATCTTCCGTTTCTTTCATCATCTGGCTTTCAGCAATCCACAAAGCCGTTTTAGCTACAGTGACAGCGAAGTCGTTGATTTCGATTCCGTAAAACTGACTGATAGAAATTTTAATAGGATTGTCCAGACCACCGAGAACCATACTTCCCTCATTGATGAGCGAGATGATTTCATTTTCTATCCGTCGCAAGGACAAGTAGGTTTCGGTAAGAAAATTTCCGCTCCCACAAGCGGGATCCAGAAACCGGAGTGATGCCAATTTATCTTGAAAGGCCCGCAGCCGTTCGTTCCGAATCTTCTTGACTTTAATCTCCCGGATAGTCTGAAACTCTTTCTTCAAATCGTCTAAAAAGAGAGGGTCAATGACTTTATGGATGTTTTCGATGCTCGTATAGTGCATCCCACCAGAACGGCGAGTTTCCGGATTCAGCGTACTTTCAAAAACAGCACCGAAAATAGTCGGGCTAATCGAAGACCAGTCGAAGTCCTCACTACATTCTTTCAATAGTAATTCAATAATATCATCAGTAATTTTAGGTATTTCGATGTCCTCATCGGCAAACAATCCCCCATTGACATAAGGAAAAGCGGATAAGTCATCGTCCATATAAGGGTCACGGTCTTCCGGCTTCTGATCCAGTACTCGGAACAAGTCCATCAAGGCGCGACGCATATTCTTATTGCAAAATGAGATCAGATAATCGTGGAACATAGCATGTTCACCAAAAATTCCGGAATCTTCAGCATAAAGACAGAATACCAAACGGACACACAGGACATTCAGGCTCTTCATCGCGTGTTCACTATCTGGCTCGATATACTGCGCATGAAGTGCATCGTAAAGTTTCCCGACTAGTTCCCCAGCTTTGATAGAAACTTCTAGTTCTTTCTTTAGATGGACATTCCCTGTATCGGCAATAAATTGCAAACGATAGTATTCTTTAGGCAAATCGGCTAATTCAATGACAGCCGGTTCTCCATTGGGCTGTTCCATGTCATATACCCAAAACTCAGCAAAATTACAAGTAATGACATAACGCGGATGCTGCGAAAGCGGTAATTCGGAAATATAGCGTTTGGCCTGCTGAAATGGAGTCAGCAATGTTCCATCTGATTGCTTGATAGGCTTAGACAAATCTTTTCCCAGACTTTTTTGTTCAATCAAGACTTTCGTTGCTGGTATCATTCCGTCGATAAAGCTGTCATGTGTCAGCTTCACTTTATCTTCAAATTCAATGAACTGTTCTGGCTGTTCTATACCAAATACATCTCGCAGAAGAGACAGCCAGAAAGGCTGTGACTGCCCTTTTTCATAGCCTTTACCCTGCCAAAATTCTGCAAATCCTTTAGCCGATTTTTTATGCTCTGCATCCTTCATCTGTTTCACCCGTGTCACTCCCTCAATCTATCAGTATATCTAATTATCAGTTCTTATTTTCTCTTGGTCTGTTGATTCCTTTATTAATTGCTGATAACCTAGTTCGATATCATATACAGGATGCTCATTTACTACTTTTTCCCCATTAATCGAATTTAATGTCAATAATTTATATAAATTTTCGCTTCTTTCTAATTCCTTACGATTTGGGGCTTTAAAATATTCTGCTTCCGAAATATGCAGAATACTTTTCACTTTTGCCATAATACCCTGTTTTTTAAATCCATTTTGAGCATAATACATACTCCAATAAAGGTGTGGTAATCGAACAAGACAAATCAAAACAGCAATATTCGCTCGCACTGGTAAAGAATAATAATGAAGTCGATCTACTGAGTTCGCATATTCGGGGAAATTCTTATATAAATAAAATTCCCAAAAAGCAGCTTGTGGTTGATTCGGAAATTGATGAGCAATATTTCTACATTTTAGCTTAATTTCATTTTCGCTATTCTCAATAGTCATTGATGTGTAAATAGTATTTGAACGTCCAACGAGCCAATCAATAGTAACTCCAAAAAAATTGGCTAAGCTAATAAGTGTAGAAAATGAAGGCGTATTTTTCCCTCTTTCAAATTCGCTAATTGTACTGTTATATTTAAACCCCAATATATTTGCTAGTTCTGTTGTTGATAAACAATATGTTTGACGTAATAACTTTAAATTATTAGAAAAATTAAAATTATACTGATTCATATGCACCACCGCATTGACAGTGTAATACACTTAAGAATATAATATAGGTGTCTAATCCAAAGTGTATTGCACTATAATAAAGGAGACGATTTTATGGAAAACAATGAAAAAATTATGCTCACCGCTTCTGATGTCGCAGAACTTCTGCAAATCAAACCGTCCCGTGCGTACAGTATCATCCGGCAAATGAATGCCGAATTGGCAGCAAAGGGAAAGTTGGTTCTCCGTGGCCGCGTTAATCGTCGTTATTTTGAACAAAAAATTTCCATTTAAAAAGCTCCGCCCCGTGTTGCAGCACAGGTCCGGAGCTCATCAAAAAATATCACTTTTATTATATCAAAATTTTACGGGAAAGTATATATTTTAAAGGAGATATAACCATGAGTACTTCGCAAACAATGATTGATATTCCCACCGTAACCAGCGGTCGTTTTTTAACTTTGCCGCCGACGGCGAAAGTCCTCTATTTTTACCTACTGATGTACGCGGATGATGATGGCATCGTTGATGCTTACGCCCCACTCCAAATCAGTCATACACAATTTTCTGATTTAAATGAATTGGAACAAAAAAGCTATATTATCTACCTCGAAAAGCCCACACTCGGCTTTTTGCCAGACTACCTTCGTCATAACCGCAACCGGGATATCCGGAGTAAAAAAGACAGCATCTACTTACCGCTTTTAGCCGAAAAAATTCCAGACGCTAAAATTATGGTAGGTATTACGAATGGCAAAAGGAAATTGAAACAAATTATGCCAGTAAGTCAATACATGGTCAAAGAATCCAAAAATGATGTTCCGGATCTCGCTAATAATCAGGCCACGGGAACCCCCATGGAAATTACAGAAGATTCCATGGAAGTTACTGTAAATCCCACGAGATTACACGAAGCTGCCATGGCAGGTAA
>JBNMKW010000089.1:0-6632 GCA_050874545.1 Megasphaera sp.
ATGCTGCAGTATATGGCCGATAGATTCAATCGCATAAGCCGAATCATTATTTCCATTGACCTTCGGATCATCATAAAACGAATGATACGCAATGTTGTCAATTTTATGCCGCTTGATTAAATCCATAACATTGACGACCAAATCATCGTCATGATAGTAATCCAGCCGGAAATACAAAATCCAGCCGCGGCCGACAGAATAGACAAATTTGCCGAATTGTTCCTTCATAACTGCATCGGCTGACGTATAGTCTTGATGCTTAGAATTGACAATATTGAGTGTCGGCGCATACATCACGCCCTTCATATCAGCTACCGCCCGATACGTGTCATCCGTAATCTTGCCCCATGGCTGCATCATCAAATTCGTCTGTACACCCAATTTAGCCAGCCCTTGCTGTACCGTCGTAATCTGCCGTCTTGTCGTTTCATAATTGCTGCTTTTCAGGGACCGAATGCCAATAGCGGCTTCATTGCCGCTGGCAATAATATCCTGTACGAGTTTAGGATTGGCCTTTAACTCATTGTCCATGACAAAAAACGTGCCGTGTGCATGATTTTTCTTTAAAAAATCCAAAGTCTTATATACAACATGAGGTTTGGACAAGCCGGCAAAGGCAAACGCAACAGCCGGTTCTGTCGTATAAATCATACGCGGCGGCGCAGTAACTGCTGTTTGCTTCGTTGCCGGTGCTGTATTGTTCACTGCCATCTGTGCTTTCACGTCCGGCGTTAATTGGCTTACCGTTTGCTTTGCTCCTTGTTCTGCTGCTGACACGGGCAGGCAAACAACAGCCAACGCTTGTTTTACAGCGTTATGCAGCCAAGAGATCGGCTGCGGCACCGGCGAAGAAGCGGCTGTCGTTTCTGCCCGCTTGATTTGCCGTAAATCTGTCACGGCCAAAGATTGTATATGTTTTTCTTGCATGGCTTTTAAAATTCGTTCCGTGACAGCAACAATTGGCTCGTGTTTAGCTCCTGTATCTTCGCGAATTTTTAAATTCGGCTGTTTGTCTTTTGCCGGACGTTCATCCGTCTTCCCTGGGGTATAAACAATGGCATTGGTCGGTGTACCAACGACAAACGATACAATCGAACCTTGCGGCACGGACTGTACAAAAGCGATAGCGTCTTCATCTGTTTTGATGCTGTCTTTCGGCACATAGACATCGGTTTTGACAGCCGACTGCAGTCCGGCTGCGGCCGCCGTCTTCAGCACATCCGGCACATACGATGTTGCCGGTGCTTTAAACAATTCCGGATACTGTCCCGTCAACACGTTTAATACTTTCTGTGTTTTTATAAGCTGTTCCAGCACCGAATCCTGCGGTTGTTTTTCCAACTTCGTCAATCCTGTATACGTATAATTTCCTATCGTAACATGCGGATCCAGCAAAAGCAGTACAGCATCTTTATCAACGGCACAATTCGAGCCTTCAATAAAAAAAGTAGCTTGAACATCATATTTTTTTAGCAAATCAACGAGCTGTGCTGTTGTCGTTGGGTCAGGCAGACCGTCAAAAGTCAAGGCCAGTCCTGTTTTTCCTGTATCTTTTGTATATACCGTTGCCGCCGTGACGTTTCCTTCATCCAGCTGCTGCTGTGCTGCCGCGACTTCTGCATCGACGTTGTATTCACTGGACAAATCCGTAATATCCTCATAGGATTCGGTCACACTGCCTAAATACCAAAAATAATACAACATGCTGCAAATCAATACGACAACTGCCCCGATGACATATTTCGTTTTGATGTGCATCGTATGTTTCCTCCTTTTTATCGGTCAGGTCTTAAAATCCCCAAGTCAAATCAGCCCAAAGAGTGCGACTTTTTTCACTAGTCGTTTTATCTTGTAAATCATAGTACTGTAAGCTAAATAATAAATTTTCATACAACGTATAATAAAACATGGCACCCCAGCCCGTAAAGCCGTTCATGTAATTGCCCAAGCCATTCATCGTATGATTGACATATGTATTGCCTGCCATATTGTAATAGGCCAAATCAAATTCATAGGTGTGGGAAATCCACGAAAAATTTCGTCCAAAGCGAACCGAGGCGACGTAGCCGTCTGCAGCGCCGCTGCCGTCTTTTTTATCGCTGTGCAGATACATGCCGCCCAAGCGGTAATTTCCTATATTATAACTACCGCCGCCTGCCATAATCGTCGTCGGATTGTCATAGTTATTCCAATGGTACCAGCCAAGCATGTAGTCCCAGCGTTTTTGCCGCTGCCAAGCTTCCAAAAACTGCATATTTTCCGTGTCATTGACTTTGCCGGTTCCTGCCGTCAACGACGTATTCACATCAGGTTTAGCTGTTACTTTGACGCCTCTAAAATCAGAATCCAGCACGTTGCCGTCAGCTAGATACGCATACGTCTTTCCCGCTTCTATCGTAAAAGGAATATCCCACCATGTATAACTGCCTTCGACATAAAACCGACTGAACCGTGCTTTACCGTCATGGCTGCTGCGCACAGGCCGGGATGCATTCGTCGTGTTGGAAATATGGCTTTTATCATATTCGGCCATGGCGTGGGCTGTCCAATGATCATTTATCTTTTTGTCCAAATAGATACGAGCCCGCAGACGATTATCTGCCCACGTATACTTAGGGGAGCCTTCATTATTCGCATAGCTGTAGCGAATTTCACCGTGTATCTGCAACTCCTTATCATGCGCGACTTGCACCTTCGTATCTGTCAGCTGCAGCAGACTGTCGTATCCTAAGGCTTCTACTTCAGGGACAAATTCGTCCATCAGCTGCGTAATACAGGGAAGCGCCGCAGGTGAAAATTTACCGGCTTCTGCGTTTGGAAGCGCAGACTGCACGGCGTGATGGCGATGATATATATTATAAGCTCGCGCTGTCAAGATGGCGCCTTCCTGCCTGGATAAACTGTTCATATTCATATCTTTATCCGGCAGCAGCAAGCCGTCTTTGTCCAGCATGTTAAATACGGTATATGTCCATTTCGGTGCCGGCTGATTAAACCGATCTACCATGTGCAGCGTATCTAACGATACAGGTCGTACCGGCTGTGTTACGTTGACTTTAGGTATATCCATTTGGCGAGAAACAATATCTTTACCAGATAGTATAGGCTGTTCGCGGCGAATAACCGTATCAGCAGCCGTACGGTTTTGCCTTGGTTTCGCTGTGCTGTAAACCGTATCCGGCAGTACTGCCGCAGCGGCTCGTGGTACAGAGACATCATCTATAATTCGTACAGGCCGTACAGCAGGTTCTGTCACCGCTATCTGCGGCAGGGAATTTCTCTCCGGTTGCGGTATTACTACCTTCGCTGTATTCGTGGGCAGTACTGCTGCCTGTGCCAAAGGCTGCTGCGGTCTGTTGGAAAGGAGCTGTACCGGCTGTTTCTTACTTGGAGTAGTCGTCCTCTGTACAATATCCGACTGCTTGGTATCCGAACCGCCGGAATAAATCTTGATCACTGTCGGCTGTTTCGCATCTAATTCCCCGATAGCAATATGAATCGTATTGGCATCTGTTGCTTCTTGAGGTACCTTGCCGTCACCAATCGTAATATTAATATGGGTCGGTCTTTTTTCCGGATTAGCATCAGCATAAATTTCAATCACATGTTCTGCCTCTTCGGCAGCACTGGCTATGCCGCTTGGCAGGCATAAGCCGGCACTAGCAGATACCAACGCGCTCATACGAACGATATGTTGTAATACATGTTTCTGCTTCTTCATGTATCTTGACTCCTTATTTGTTATAGGCTCCAATATGCCAGGCCGGATGATTCTACAGCCTGTTTATCAAACATAGATTTGACATCAATCACTACCGATTTATTGCCGGCAAAAGAATGTTTCGTAAACGCCTGCAGCTGCTCTACGGAATAGGCTGCAAAATCTGCATGTTCTACCGCAAAAATCAGGCAGTCGGCATCCTCGATGTGAGCGATATCCGCTTCATCCATCAGCTCAATACCGTACTGTTTTTTTACGCTCTCCTTATCGGCCCAGGGGTCGATAACTTGGGGATGAATATCATATTCCTGCAAAATGTGCAGCATGTCAATCGCCCGCGAATTGCGAATATCCGGACAGTTTTCTTTAAAGGTAATGCCAAAAAAGTAAATGTTATCATTTTTCAGCGAATGTTTTTCTTTTATCATCTTGTTCAAGGTCACATCGACGATAAAACGGCTCATCGAATTGTTAATCTGCCGTGCTGTCGCTACCAGTTGGCTGGTATTGTGATCCAGTGTCGCTTTATACATCAAATAATAGGGATCTACACCGATGCAGTGACCGCCGACTAAGCCTGGCCGAAAACCGAGGGCATTCCATTTCGTATTCATGGCCTTGACAACTTCCATGGTCGATATACCCGTTTTATCAAAAATTTTTGCCGCTTCATTCATCAAGGCAATATTAATATCTCGCTGCGTATTTTCCAACAATTTCGCCGCTTCTGCCACCTTAATGGAACTGACCTTGAAAATATGATCTACAACAAGTTTATATACCCTGGCAATTTCATCGCATACAGTAGGATTCATCCCCGAAACAATCTTACAGATATTTTTCAGCGTATGTACTTTATCGCCAGGGTTGATACGTTCTGGCGAGTAGCCTACAAAAAAATCCGTCCCGCAAACCATGCCGGAAGCCTTTTCCAGCTCATGGATACAAAGCTCTTCTGTAACACCGGGATAAACCGTCGATTCGTACACAACAATCGTGCCACCCCGAAGATACTGTCCTACGATTTGGCTCGCTTGCTGCACAAATGTCAAATCCGGCGTATGGTCTTCTTTAATCGGCGTCGGCACGGCAACTATAATAAACAAAGCATCCTGCAGTTTACGGGCATCTGTCGTAAATTCTGCTGTCGTTTTTTGCAGTATCTGACTGCCCACTTCGTCTGTCGCGTCAATACCTGCTTGGAGCTTGGCTATCTTTTCTGGATTATTGTCATAGCCAATAACCCGAATCTGTTCAGCTAAAGCCACTGCCAGCGGCAGGCCGACATATCCCAATCCTACGACAGCAGCACAACTTTTTTTCTTTACCAGTGATTCGTAAATTTCCACTTTTATCACTCCTACATGCAGACATATATGCACATATCGTTATCCACACATATACTACTAATTTTATGATACCATTGAATACCATGTTTGTAAAAAATTTTTTCTATGTACCTTTCCTAATATATACATAAAAGAAAAAGACTGTCGCATTAAGGATTTTGTGCTTTTTCATCCATTAGACTTCTAGTTCCAACGAATAAGAACAGTGCATTTTCCCCTATGTACAGTCTGTAAATATGTCATTTTCTTATTCATGTCAAAAGATTGCCGCAACCGTCTCCATACGTACTATTGTTCGTGCTGCTTAACCCATTGCAACAATGCCGTATACCCTGCATTTCCTGCCGCCACAGCTAATATTATCTCAATCAGTTTCTCCTGCCTATACATAAGTTGTATTCCATTAATATACAATAGTACCATCATTACATGGGCGCCAATTCGCTTATTTCCATCAATGAATGGATGATTTTGAATAATCCCATATCCCAATCTTGCAGCCTTTTCTTCAATACATGAATAATTGGATATGCCAGCAAATTCCTGAAAAGGTGCTTCTAATGCTGCCTCTAATAATCCTTCGTCCCCTAAGCCACTACTGCCGCCACTCTGCGCAATTAATTGTAAATGCAGTAACAGTACCTGTTGTTTGGATATTTTCTTCATTTCGCTAACACTTCATACGCCTTTTTATTTTTTGCCATTAGTTTATTCGAAACCCTCAGCAATTCTGCATCATCTACATATTCATTTTTGTTTACTTGGTTAGCTTCATCAAATTTTATAATCATATACTTAGGTGTATTATTTTTTAAAATAACGACCGATCCAGATTCATCAACCATGCGGGCAATTTTAGAAAAATTTTGATTGGCTTCTGTTATAGAAATAAGATTATCCGTATTTATCATCATTATAATCTCCTCCTTTTTTTCAAGTATATCTTGTTTTTAGGATAAATTCAACCTATTTTTTATTGCTGACTCATACTCGTAATGCAAATACCTACATACACCAAAAGCTGCATGCCGTATTTATGCAGATGCTTTCATAGATACGCGCATGCAGCTTTGCATGAATGCTGTTATGATGTTGCTTTTTCGATAGTAAACCAAAAGGTAACGCCGTCGTTTGTATTATATACTCCGTATGTTTGTCCATGGAGTTTGACGAGTTCTGCGACAATGCCCAATCCCAGACCGTGACCGCCAAAAGTACGCTGTACATTTCGGCTCCTCGCTGTATCTACTTTATAAAACGGTTCCCAGATCCGTTGCTGGTATTCTTCAGGAATTTGAATGCCTTGATTGTGTATGAACACTTTATAAGCCGTGCCCAAATCGTTGCCGGTAACAGTGATTTCTTTTCCCTGCGGCGTGTAGTCAATGGCATTGCTCAAAAAATTGCTCATAATGCAGTCTATTTGTTCCGGATCGCCGTACGTTGTCATATCCGGCGACAGTCTCCATGTCATCCGAATATTTTTCTTTTGATTCGCCTGGGCAAAGCGAGCCTGCGCTTCATCAGCCAGGGCCCCAAAATCAAAGGCCATTTTTTCCAAC
>JBNMKW010000090.1:0-6337 GCA_050874545.1 Megasphaera sp.
ATACAGGGAGTATGGCAATGAACTGCGCTATACGGAAGAAGCAGACTTCATTCGCTACAATGGCGTGTACTGGATGGAGTCGCGCCAGGAAGCGGTCGGTGCGGCGGAAGAATTTCTTGACCTGCAACTGGCTGATGCGAACGACCAGTTGAATAAGGCGGTGAGGGAACTGGCACGTTCGGGGCTGTCGGAAGATATCATCCGTAAAGGCGGCCGGGCATTGGAAAAGATGATTAATCCAGGGCAGCATAAAGATTATCTGGCATACCTTTCCGCAGAAGTGTACCGCACTTTCGTTATGAAACGCCGGGATATACGCTATATACTATCTGCTTTGCAAGCATTGAAGCCGATGATTCTGCTTCCCATCCAGCGCCTTGATGCGGATGAATTTCTGCTTAATACACCGTCATTTACTTATGATTTGCGAAAGGGCATCGACGGGCGTCGGGAGCACCGGGCAGAGGATTATATTACGAAATGTACAACTGTCGATCCTGGCGATGAAGGTAAAAACATATGGGAGAAAGCGCTCCATGAATTCTTTATCAACGATTGGGAACTCATCGGGTACGCGCAGGAAATCAGCGGGCTTATGGCTATTGGCAAGGTCTACGTAGAAGCTTTGGTCATTGCCTATGGCGATGGCCGAAACGGGAAATCCACCTACTGGAATTCCATCGCGCGTGTGTTGGGAAGCTACTGCGGCGGTATCTCAGCGGATGCCCTGACGGCAAACTGCAAAAGAAACATCCGGCCAGAGATGGCCGAACTTAAAGGGAAGCGCATGGTGATTGCCGCTGAAATGGAAGAAGGCGTCAGGCTTTCGACTTCCGTCCTGAAGCAGATTTGCTCTACCGATGAAGTGGGGGGCGAAAAGAAATATAAGGCGCCGTTCAAATTCGTGCCGACGCATACCATCGTCCTCTATACCAACCATTTGCCAAGGGTGGGCGCGACCGATGAAGGGACATGGCGCCGGCTGATAGTCATTCCGTTCAAGGCGCAGTTCGAAGGGCAAAGTGAAATCAAAAACTATACGGATTACCTGGTGAAGAACGCCGGCCCGGCCATCCTGCAATGGATCATAGAGGGAGCGAAGAAGGTCATCGACAAAGACTACCAGCTTGAACCGCCCAAGTGCGTTCAGGAAGCGATTGAGAAATACAGGGGACAGAATGACTGGCTCCATCATTTCCTGGATGATTGCTGTGATTTGGGCCCGGCATTTAACGAGAAGTCGGGTAACCTTTATACGGCATACCGGGCGTACTGCCAGCAGATGAATGAGTATATCCGGAGTACGGCAGATTTCTATTCGGCGCTGGAGAATGCGGGATTCGAGCGTAGGCGCAATAAGGATGGAAGGTTTGTATTCGGGTTGCATTTAAAAGTAACAGATTTCTTGGAATAAGGCACTGATGACGGTCTATGACGGTCTTTCCTATAATTCTCCTTTAGGACTGAAAAATAGAAAATAGATATAAGAGAGGTTTGAGAATAGACCAGCATAGACTGTCATACTGCCAATAAACGAGGTGATGGAATATGCAGGAACGCATGATAGAGCAAAAATTAGTGACGGAAACTAGGAAGCGCGGCGGGGTGGCATTGAAATTTGTTTCACCATCATTTTCTGGTATGCCGGACCGATTGGTACTGCTGCCGGATGGGAAGATAGCTTTCGTGGAAGTGAAGGCCCCGGGGCAAAAGCCAAGGCCTTTGCAAAACAGCCGCCATGCCATGCTTCGTAAGATGGGGTTCCCGGCTTTCGTCCTGGATAATCCGGAGAATATTCCTGGGATGCTGAATGAATTGATGACCACGAGGGAAGGGAAAGGAGGCAGTGATGGATGAAGTTCACGCCGCATGACTATCAGAGATATGCTATCGAGTATATAAAATCCCATCCCATTACGGCCCTGTTTTTGGATATGGGCCTAGGCAAGACGGTGACGACGCTGACAGCAATCCGTGACCTGATGTATGACACCTTTGAAGTACGGCGGGTGTTGGTGGTAGCTCCTTTGCGGGTGGCGAGGGACACCTGGCCGGAAGAAATCCGGAAATGGGATCACCTGAAAGAGTTGACTTGTTCTGTCGTGGTCGGTAATATGGTAGAACGGCGGCGGGCCTTGCAGAAGGAAGCCGATATCTATATCGTGAACCGGGAGAACCTGGCATGGCTGTATCAGAACAGCCGCCTGGATTTCGATATGGTTGTTCTGGACGAGCTGTCGAGTTTTAAAAATGCCCAGTCTAAGCGGTTCAAAGCCATGAAGGCCATGCGCCCTAAAGTGAAACACATCGTGGGCCTTACGGGTACTCCAAGCGGCAACGGGCTGATGGATCTCTGGGCCGAGTTCCGGCTTCTGGACATGGGCGAACGGCTGGGAAAGTATATCAGCCAGTATCGTAGCCTGTACTTTAAGCCGGACAAACGCAACGGCATGGTGGTGTTTTCCTACAAGCCGCTGCCGGGAGCAGAAGAAGTTATCTATCACCAGATTGCCGACATCACCGTGTCCATGAAGGCGAACGATTACCTGGAGATGCCGGAGCTGGTGAGTGTGGCGAAAGAAGTCACATTGAGCGAAAAGGAAAAGAACCGTTATGACGAACTGAAAAAGTCACTGGTATTGGAGCTTCCGGGCGGCGAAGTCACAGCCGCCAATGCCGCATCGCTTACGATGAAGCTTTCGCAGATGGCGAACGGCGCCATTTATACGGACGACAAGAACGTGGTGGGCATCCATGACCGAAAGCTCGATGCCTTGGAAGATTTAGTGGAAAGTGCCAACGGGCAGCCTGTTCTAGTGGCCTACTGGTTCAAACACGATAAAGAACGCATTCAGAAGCGGATGGAAGCCAAGGAGTTGAAGGAACCGCAGGACTTTGCCGACTGGAATGCCGGGAAGATACCTGTGGCCTTGATTCATCCGGCCTCTGCCGGACATGGGCTGAACCTTCAGCAGGGCGGTTCCATCCTGATATGGTTCGGCTTGACATGGAGTCTGGAACTCTATCAGCAGACCAACGCCCGCCTCTGGAGACAGGGACAGCAGAGCCGCACGGTCATCATACAGCATATCGTGGCCAAGGGCACGATTGACGAGCGAATCCTGAAAGTATTGGAACATAAAGACGGAACCCAGGCCGCACTGATCGATGCAGTGAAGGCTGACCTGGGGATGACGGAACCGGGAAATGGGGGTATACTATGAAGCGTCAAACAGAAGGAGAAGAAAAACGTATGGAAGTAAAAGCGTACCTGGAACAGGCACGGAATATCAATATCCAGATAGACAGCAAGCTGGAACAAGTATCTGCCTTGCGGCAACTGGCCATTAAGGCGTCATCGACAATCAGCCCGGTGCCGCCGAGCGGAACGCCAGACCCGCATCGGCTGGAAAAAACCATCACTCGCATGATGGATATGGAACACGAAGTGGATGAGGACATCGACCATCTGGTAGAACTCAAGGCAGACATCATGAAGGTTATCAGCCGGGTGCCGGATGACCGGGAACGGGTTGTCCTGGAACTCCGCTATCTGGCCTTCAAGGATTGGGCGTCCATTGCCGATGCCATCGGGCTCCATATTCGCCAGGTGTACCGCCTGCATGACGAAGCCCTGAAACACATCGAAATTTCTGTCGGATGTCACTAAATGTCACCTAAACAGCACTTGATGTCACTGGCTTCTGTAAGATATACTATAATCAGCAAGAAAAAATGAAGGACCGAGGCTTGAAGCCATCGGTCCTTTTTTGATGCAAAAAAAAAAGAGAACCCGTCAGTAACATCCAGCGCAAGCTACTGAAAACAGCAACGGCATTCTGGCCATAGACGGGCTCCCTTAGTGGTAAAGGTTGTGATGGTATCTCGGGGCCAAAATCTTCTGCAGCAGACCTCGGCTTTTCCGCCGACAACACATCCTTTGCCTGAAGAACGCGGGGATTGCAGTGGGAGTACTCCTATCACTGACAAGCCATACGATTCTTGTAATCTTAGTATAACATGTTTCAGTAGGGGAAGGAAGCAGAGTATGCCGAGAAGACCGCAGACTCCGTGCAAGTATCCGGGATGCCCGAGGCTGGTGCCATACGGAAGAAAATATTGTGACGAACATGAACAGCGGTGCCAGGGTGAACGGAAAAACGCAGGGCTACGTGGCTATGGGAGAGAGTGGCAGAAAGCCAGGAAGTTCTTCCTAAATCGTCATCCCTGGTGTGTCCGATGCAAAGAAAAAGGACGTCTCGTTCCAGCGACCATCGTGGATCATATCAAGCCGCATCGTGGCGACCCGGATTTGTTCTGGGATGAAAAGAACTGGCAGCCCCTTTGCAAGAGCTGCCATGACCACAAGACGATGACGGAAAACCGGGACATTGAGTACAAGTATTAATCTTTTTTAGAGGGGGCGGAACTGTTGTACAACTGCCGGAGCAGGAGAAGGAACCATTCAGTGTTGTTCGCAATCGATTCATTTAGAGGTTCACTGCTCCAGTGCGTTAAATATCTCCATTTGGAGTGAAGGACAGATCCCAGAGTTTCCCAGTTATAAATGTTGCTGACGAGATTGTCTAACCGCTGTCCAGGATGGGCCGCTTTCTCCTGCTCCAGACGGTTTTCAAATTTGTGACCGAAGTCCATTTCAAAGCCAAGTAGTTTACATTCCTCCCCGAACCAGGATTCAAAATCGTGAATAAAGAAATCCGATGAGTGGCTGTCGTTGCATTGGAATCGGCTCATCCAAATTTCTGCAAACAGGTGGATGGATTTTCGGCTGGCTAACATTAGTATCACCTTCTGTATATCTTTATTTTTTAGTTTATCATGACATCTGGCTGCGGACAAGGAAGACGGGTGGGGGGATGTCAATCTCTGCAACCCTTCCGGCCATGACCGCCGCCCCCTCAAACGTGAAAAACCGCGAAATTCACAAGGGGGGATATAAGCAAAATTTTGGAATTGAATAACAGACAGCTCCAGGCTTTTGGCCCGGAGCTTTTTTGTTGTGCAGGAAGGAGACGTTTTTTATGGATGACTGCCAGCGTCGGCAGATAGAGACGATGCGGAAACAGGGGATGGGCTACAAGGCCATCGCCCGGAAAACGAAGCTGTCACGGGACAGCGTACGGAATTACTGCCGCTGGCATCACCTGAACGGATATGGTGCCGCTGTTGCCGCGGCTTTCAGAAAGGAAACAGTGTATGAAATCATCTGATATGGAATGGAAAGTCCTGCCCGTCGGGCAGCTGAAGCCTGCGGCGTATAACCCAAGGAAGCAGCTGAAACCCGGCGATAAGGAATACGAAAAAATCAAGAATTCCATCAAGGAGTTCGGTTATGTGGAACCCATCATCGTGAACTACGACATGACCGTTATCGGAGGCCACCAGCGGCTCAATGTACTGAAAGACCTGGGTTACGAAGAAGTCCAGTGTGTGGTTGTCCACATCGAGGACGAACACAAGGTCAAGGCCCTCAACATCGCGCTCAACAAAATCACCGGTGCCTGGAACGAACAGCTCTTAGCTGACCTTATCGTGGATTTGCAGAGCGTCGATTTCAATGTAGACCTGACAGGCTTTGAGGCACCGGAAGTCGAACAGCTCTTTTCCAAAGTTCACAACAAGAAAGTGAAAGAAGATGATTTTGATGTGGACGGGGAACTGGAGCTACCGACCTTTTCCCAGGATGGTGACATCTGGCTCCTTGGCGACCATCGCGTCATCTGTGGGGATGCCACTCTGCCGGAAACCTATGCAAAGCTGATGGATGGGAAGAAGGCTAACCTGGTACTGACAGATCCGCCGTACAATGTGAATGTGGAAGAAACGGCCGGAAAAATCAAAAACGATAATATGCCGGACGATAAGTTCTACCAGTTCCTGTTCAGCGCTTTTGTCAACATGGAACAGAATATGGAACCAGACGCCTCTATCTATGTGTTCCATGCTGATACCCAGGGTCTGAATTTCCGTAAGGCCTTTAAGGATGCCGGCTTTACCTGTCCGGATGTTGTATCTGGAAGAAGAATGCCCTGGTCCTGGGCCGGAGCCCATACCAGTGGCAACATGAGCCGTGCCTGTTCGGCTGGAAACTGAACGGGAAGCACCAGTGGTATTCCGACCGCAAACAGACGACCATTTGGGAATATGACCGGCCGAAATCCAGCAAGGAACATCCGACGATGAAGCCGGTGGCACTGATGGCCTATCCCATCCAGAATTCGTCCATGAGCCACTGCATCGTCCTGGACCCGTTCCTCGGTTCCGGCTCCACGCTCATGGCCTGCCAGCAGACGAACCGTATCTGCTATGGCATTGA
>JBNMKW010000091.1:0-6315 GCA_050874545.1 Megasphaera sp.
ATCCGGACAAGCGAAGCCATTACAGGACTCAAGGCGGCTTACAGCAACATCCTGAAGCCGTCTGCCGAAGCGGCGAAACTGGCTCAGTCCCTTGGCCTTGAGTTCAATGCGGCTCATCTGCAGAGCGTGGGCTGGGTGAAGTTCCTGGACGAAGTGAAGCGGGCGACAGGCGGCGATGCCGAACAGATGGCCCAGCTCTTTGGCTCTGTCGAGGGCCTGAACAGCATCCTGGTCCTGACGGGCAAGGGAGCCGGGGACTTCGATAAGGTCATGGACCAGATGGCCCAGTCTGCCGGCATGACCCGGGAAGCCTATGAGAAGATGCTGACCCCGTCGGAGCAGATGCAGATTGCCATGAACCAGCTGAAGAATGCCGGCATGGATTTAGCGGTGTCGTTTACGCCGTACTTCAAGGCCATGTCGATGCGCGTCAAGGAACTGGCTGCCTGGTTTCGTGCGCTTACACCGGAACAGAAAACGCTGATCGGCCAGGTGGCTTTTGGCATCGTGACCTTCCAGCTCTTCGGTTCCACCCTGGGGCGGGTGCTGACGGTCGGCGGCAGGGCTTTTGGTACTTTCAACTCTATTGCCACGGGCATTAGCAAAGCCGGCAGTGTCTCGAAGTATCTCTCGACCCAGTTCAAAGGACTCATTCCGGTCTGCCGGGGCATTGCCATCGTGGCCAGGGGCATGGGCGGTACCTTTCTGACTGCCGGACGCATGATGATCACCATCATCCGTGCCGTAGGCGCCGCAGCCATGGCCAATCCCATCATTATCATCATTGCCGCGATTATTGCTGCCTTGTACCTTCTGTGGAGGAACTGGGATACCGTGTCGCATTATATCGAACAGGCTATACAGGCTGTATCGGACGCCGTCGATGCAGGGATGAACTGGATCAGTTCTGCCTGGGACGGAGCCATGAACGGCATCAGCGAGACGGCCTCCAGTATCTGGGAAAGCATCAAGGACACCTTTCGCAGCGGTGTGAACTGGGTCATCGACCAGGTGAACGGCCTGATTTCCAGCATCAACGGCCTGTCTATCGACATTCCGTCCCTGACGGGAGGGGCGCCGACCCATGTGGGCTTTGATATCCCAAGCATCAGCCACTTTGAAAGCGGTGTCGAGAACTTTCGTGGCGGCTTTGCCGTCATCAATGAAGACCGCCGGGGCGAGTTGGTACACCTGCCCAACGGCAGTACGGTCATACCTCATGATGAAAGCATCCGTCAGGCCATGAACGCCGGCAGCGGCGGCATCACCATCTGCATTGATACGATGAACGTCCGCAGCGAGCAGGACATCGACGCCGTCGCTGAAAAACTCGTCGAAAAAATGAGACTGTACGGCATGAACCGCATGAAAGGAGCGACCCTCTGATGAGTTCTTTCTTAGCATCCCTGTTGAACGCCATCGGCCAGGCTGCATCTTCCCTCACGATTTCTCTCTCTTCTGAATCGGCAGCGGTGGTCTTTCCCGTCCTGCCTTCGGAGCTGATGGTATCTGTCAATACGAATCATGGCACGGTGAACATCAATAACTTCGGCGACTACCTCATGATGGGAAAGACGGGACTCAGGACACTGACCCTTTCCGGATTTTTCCCAGCACAGGATTATCCCTTTGCCATGATGGGCCTTGCGCCTTATACATACATCGCCCAACTGGAAACGATGCGTACCGGTGACAGCGTCTGTCAGCTGACGGTGTCGGATACGCCGCTTTCCATGCCCTGCCTGATTTCGTCCTTCAAGTTTGGTGAAAAGGACGGCAGCGGCGATGTCTATTACGAGCTGGGCCTGACTGAGTACCGCTACGTCACAGCACCAGAGACGGGAAAGACCGATGCTGCGACAGGGCTGAAGAAGCGGCCGGAATCGTTCTGGTCGAAGATGAAGAAGAACATCACCTATTATCCCGGTGACAGCATCGGCAACGTCATCGGCCGGGCCGTGGGGAAATCGGTGACGCTCAATAATGAGCAGTTCTCGAAGTTCCAGATCTATCGCAGCATCGTCCGTAACGGCGGTCTTTCGCCCGGGGATATCATCCGCCTGACGACGATGAACCTCAAAAGGAATGATGAAAATGTTCCAGTTGCAAAGAATCAATAAGAAAACCAATACCGAGGATGCTCAGACGGAAGGCCAGAAAAAGCCCGAGAACGCAGACCTTACGGGCTGGCTGATTTGTGCAACTTGGTCCGGGGACGTCGAGCAGGCCGGACGCAGGCTGGAATTCGACCTGGCCTATACGACACGGGATAAATCTTGGCAGAATCCGGAACTGGAACTGGGGGACGAGGTGCTGTTTATCCACATTGACGATAAGACGCAGCAGACTGTCCACCTGTTCCAGGGACGTATTTTTGGCCGCAGCCGGGAGAGCGGCTCTTCCGTGATGCATTTTACAGCCTTTGACAATATCGTCTATCTGGCCAAGTCCCGCATAACCAAGAAGTACACGAACGTCACAGTGGCCGACGCCATCCGCCAGACCATCAATGACTTTTCTATTCCGGCCGGGACTATTCCCGACCTGTCCGTCACCTGCAATTTCATTGCCGATGATATCTCGGCTACGGAGGCTATCAAGCAGGCATTATCCTATCAGTCTGCACAGGATGGCAAGGGATACCATATCTACATGACCGAAGGGAAGCTCAACGTGGTCTGCATGAATGACCAGGTGGTGGGGGACTTCCTGATCAGCGATGTGACGAATCTGACGGGCGCGTCTGTTTCTGAATCGGTGGAAGACATGGTATCGAAAGTGGTCGTCGTTGACAGTACGGGACAGACGAAGGGGGAGCTGCCCAATACTACAGACATCCAGAAATTTGGTCTCATCCAGGCCATTTGCAAGGCCGACCCTAAGCAGGACGATGCCTCGCAGGCAAGGGCCATGCTGAAGACCGTCGCCCATGACATGTCCATCCGGGCCATCGGTCATATCCAGTGCATCGCTGGGCTTTCTGTCTCAGTCCAGGAAGAACAGCTCAAGGGCCAGTTCTTCATCAAGTCGGACAGCCATAAAATCGAAGGCAACAAGCACCTGATGGAGCTGCATCTGGTATTCAACAAACTGCTGGATGAGCAGAAACAGGAACTGGACAGTACATCGTACAATGCCAACCCAGACTATGTGCCGCCAGCGGAAACGGAATCGACATCTTCTGTTCCTGCAGGTGGCGCTATCGCTGGCAGCAGTGTGGTCGATGCGTGCATGGCCAATTTCGAGGGTACCGTTTCTCCCTATGGCTCAGAAGGCTGTGTCGACCGGGCGACCATCGCTGCAGCGGGCTATTCCCCTTTTGCAGCGCAGGAATATAACAATGGCGTGAAAGGCTGCGACCAGCTGCGCGCCGATGCCGAAGCGCAGGGTATGGCTATCCCTTATGACCCGTCGCAGCTCGAAAAGGGCGACATCATCATGTACAACCGCTACAGCAAGCCGGACCCGAACTGGCATGTCGTCGTCTATGACGGAAGCGGCGGCTGCTGGGGCAACAGCTCCAATGTCTATGGCTGTTTTCATCACTACGAAGGCAGCATCGATATGGGGAGCGACTATTATCCGGCGACCATCATCAAGACATCGAGGGGGTGACAGGAGATGCAGAAAAATCCGTATATCAGCCTGCTGAATCTGATGGAGCAGGTCAGCCGCAGCAGCAATAGCCCGGACATTCAAATCGGGCAGATCCTTGCTTCGCCGCCAGAGATTAAAGTCCGTTACAACGGCATCATCCTGACGAAAGAGGAGCTGTGGATTTCCCATTATCTCCTGGCAGGTTATGGCCGCACGGCTAAAGGCCATCTGGTATCGGCGACACAGAACCGTGCCGGCGGCAGCGGCGATGCGGCTTACCAGTCCCATAATCATGATATCGATAATGCCTACACCGATTCCGTCATCTATACGGATACGCTGAAGCCCGGCATGTACGTGGCCATCATGCCCATGCTCATCAACGACCGGATTCAGCAGTACATTATTTTGGATGAGATTGTGAGGATTGATGGCCATGGCTGATCCTTTTGTAGCAATGAACAGCATCCAGGCAGCGAACCGGAATGAGTCGCTGCCTCTTTTCGTAGAATACGGCTATGACTTTGATAAGCAGTGCTTCCGCTACGATGAAAAAGGCCAGAACCTGATGGTGACAGAAAATGAAGCCCTCAAGGTCTGGATTTATAAGGCAATCCTCACCGAGCGGTATCGCTACTTGGCCTATGATGACAGCTATGGCATTACCATCGAGCCGTATCAGGGGAGAGCGCCAAACAGCCAGTATACGGCAGACAGGATTTGCCAGAATATCCGTGAGGGATTGATGGTGAATCCGTACATTGCCCGCATTAACCATATCGAGGTGGAGAAGCGGGAACGGGATGACTTGGCCATTACGGTTGACGTCACTTCCATTTACAGTGACGAATCATTGACCGTGACGGCAGGAAGGAGCGAGGCATGAGCAATTTATTTGATGCACAGACCAAAGATGTGATTGAGAGCCGCATGGCCCAGACCCTGCACACCATTACGGAAAAAGAGCAAAGTACCATGGAAGGCACCTTTGCCCGCGACCTGATCGACGCCAATGCTGTGGAATTTGAGAGCAGCTATGCCGAGATGGCCATGTTGCGCGACGCGGCCTTTGCCGAAACGTCCTGGGGCGACTACCTGACGCTGCGGGCAGCGGAATTTGGCGTCGATCGCAAGAAAGCCGTCAAGGCCAAAGGAGAAGTTACGGTGACGGGGATGGCAGGAGCCTACATCATTCGCAGCAGTCTCTTCCAGACAAAAGACGGCCAGCGATTTCATACCCTGGAGTCGGCCACCATTCCTGCCGATGCCGCTGAGGTTACGATTCCCGTGGAAGCTGCCGATGCCGGGGCGAGTGGCAATGTGGCCGAAGGAACGATTACAGAAATCCCCTATTCCATCCCGAATATCTCGGCAGTCGTTAACCATAAGAAATGCACCGATGGGGCGGATGAAGAAACGGATGACGCACTCCTTGCCCGGCTCCTGTTCCGGGTGCGCCAGCCTATCACCTCGGGCAATGCCAATCATTATCGTGACTGGGCCATGTCTGTCGATGGCGTCGGGAACTGCAAAGTCATCCCGCTCTGGCAGGGCAATGGCACGGTGAAGGTCATCATCGTCACGGCAGAGAATGAATCGGCATCGGCTGAACTGATCCAGGAGGTCTATGACTACATCGAAAGCCAGCGGCCTATCGGTGCGACCGTGACCGTCGTTTCGCCGGCGCCATTATCCATTGATTTGACGGCAGATGTCTATGGCACAGCCAGCCCCGATGCCGTAAAGGCAGCCATGACAGCCTATCTCAAGCAGACGGGCTTCACGCTTTCTTATGTCAGCCTGGCCCAGATGGGGAAACTCCTCCTTTCCATCAGTGGCATTACGGATTATAAGGATTTGAAGCTTAATGGAAAAGCGGCCAACGTGGAACTGACGAACGAGCAGATCCCCGTGGCAGGGAAGGTGGTGCTGAACCTTGTCAGCCAATGACTGGATGCGGCAGAGCCGGATGGATATCCTGAAGTATTTGCCGAATTTCTTATCCAAAGACCCGATGTTCCACTGCGCGGCAGAAACCTGCAATGAGGAGCATGACCGTCTGCGCCTGGCTCTGCAGGACCTGGCGGACAACTTCTTCGTGAACACCGCCACCTGGGCGCTGCCGCTTTATGAATCGTTCCTGGGCATCAAGCCCGGTGACGGAGATAGCGACGAATTCCGCAGGCAGCGGATCCTTTTCAAGCTGCAGCACGTGGATGTGTCTACGAAAGATTTCATGAACTCCATCATTAATCTCTACAGTGCCGGCCATATCGAGGAAGTCAATGAGGAGTATTACTTCAAGGTGTACTGCATCATGAACGACAAAGATACCACGACCTTGCAGAAGCTCATCACGCAGCTCAACATCTACAAGCCGGCCCATCTGGGATACGCCATCTACCTGGGTTATTCCTGGAATGGCAAGATTCACTGGAACGGAGAAGCCACCTTCTCGACGGCAACCATCGTATCCCAAAAAGGAGTGATGACAAATGGATGATTACAGCAAAGAGAAATGGTCTGCCGACTTCCCGGACCGTGCCGGACAGGAAGTCCGGCCCACAGAAGCTGTGGAGAATACGCTGGATTATGATGTGCTTTTCCCACAGTATCTTTCGGAAGACCCGGTTGTATTCAACCAGCAGAACAAGACTGTGTCCCAGCTGGTCAGCAATGATGCCCGGCTCTATGAGCGGATTTCCGCTACGGCAGCTG
>JBNMKW010000092.1:0-6276 GCA_050874545.1 Megasphaera sp.
ATAGTAAGGGTTTCAGGTGTGCGAAGTTTGAGTGAGATATAAATGTTTGGCGAAATATTTTTGCGTGATGGCCCTCTCTGCCCATCGGCAATACCGATGCTATCAAGCCCCTTTAAAATACTAAATTATCAAAAATTCGTTTTGCCGCCTCCGCAATCATAGCGTCGTCAGATTTTGCATTTTTTTCCGTGCGGCGCGACATTATCGCCATGACAATGGGTTTGCGATTGGGCGGATAAATCACGGCAATATCATTCCGCGCCCCATAATCGCCTGAACCGCTCTTGTCGATAACTTTCCAACCTTGCGGAGTTTCTGCCTTGATAAGCGTGTCGGTTATGGAATTGTCGCTCATCCAATCAATCAGCAGTTTTTTCTTGTCGTCGCTCAAAATATCGCCGAATATATAGACTTGCAAATTTTTTACCATCTGTCTCGGCGTGCTAGTATCACGATTATCTTTTGGATTGAAAAGATTAAGTTCAGGTTCATTTCGCGCAGGTTTGGTAGTTTTGTCGCCAATATTTTTAAGTGCCACCTTGAAATTTTCCACGCCGCCGATCTCCTGCAAAATTAAATTTGCCGCCGTGTTGTCACTCCACCTGAGCGATGCCGAACAAATTTCCGCCAGCGTCATGCCATCAGCAACATGGTCTTTGGTGATTGGCGCGTAGGACAAAATATCTTCCGCCGAAAACTTACGAATTTCATTCAAATCGGAGGTATTTTTTTGTCTTAGCAATTCTGCAGCCGTAAAAACTTTGTGTGTCGAGCAGTAGGAAAAACGCGTATCAGGTTTGTAGCAAATTTTTTTTCCATTCTCCATGTCAACGGCGTAAACACCAATCACGGCGTTATATTTATTTTCCAGATCAGCAAGATTTAATTTCTGCCGCGCTTGACAATCCTGAAGGCAGAAAACCATCAAGCCACAGATTATCAAAAACAAAAAACAAAATTTCTTCATAATAACCTCCTACTATCTGTTGAACGACCCGCCAAATTCAACGGGTCGTATTGGCTCAATAGAGCGTGATCATCAGCAATTAGCACTCTTATTGCCATTACTAATACATCACTTCATACAATCAAAGATGCAGTCACTTGCACTTGTCAACAAAAATTGGACACAAAACTAAAAAAATCAGGCATAAAAAACGAATCGATGTACAAGATTCATCAACTTTTCTGACATCCTTCAAGCTTGTTAGACAAACCATGCCATCGATAATGCAGACGAGATCAGCAGATGGGCGTGTGACGTTCCCGATACTGCTTCGGCGTCAGGTAGCCTAAGGAATAGGCTGGCCTCTGTTCATTGAAGAAAAGAATGTAGTCATCCACCTCCTCCTTGACCGGTTTCTCGCCGGTCACATGCAAGTCCATGAACAGCTCCGCCTTGATCCATCCATTGATGGACTCCATAGCGGCATTGTCTGTGGGGGTCCCGGCACGTGACATGGATCGGGTGATGCCGTACATGGGCAATAGCTCGTTGTAGGCTTTGGAGGCGTAGACCGATCCCTGGTCAGAATGGAGAACCATTTGGTGCTCCGGATGCCGTTTTTGCCACTCAATCAGATTTTCCAGTCCGCTGATGTAAGTCATGCGATCACCGCGTTTTGCAGAGAGGGAATGACTGACAATCTCATTGTTCCATAGATCCATATAAAGAGTCAGTTCATGGTAGATGCCTTTCACATAAAAAGCGGTCATATCACTCACGATGCACTGCATTGGCCCATCGATCTGCATTTCAGACATGAGCAGGTTGGGAAATATCCGCGCTGGATCGCCAGCCTTCTTGTACCTGTAGTGCTTGGATTTGCTCTTGATTCCCGCAATCCTACAGCATTTGTGGGCATAGGGATCGGACAGGACAATCTCTTTGTCCAACCGTATCTTGGCGTTCAGCCAGCGATAGCCGTGCGATGGATACTTCCAATGGTACTCCTGGAACAGCAGGACGTTGCTCAAAAGGCGCTTTTCTTTGCCCGACGGCTGAGAAAGATGTTTTTTCCAAGCGTAGAAACTGCTCCTCTGGATGCCCATTGTCTTGCAAAGAAGCTTCACCGGAATTTCTCCGGATAGTTCCATGATTACTTGATAATCTTGTTGCCGTACAGAATTACAGTACCATCCCCCTTCACCTCGTAGCCTTTTTTTAGCCGTGCCTCGGTTATCTTGGCCTTGATTAGTTCCTGGATAAGTTCTTCCTTTGTCATCGCCTTCAGTTCATCCAGCTCTGCCGGAGCTTTCTTGAACGAGGGCGCACAGATGCTTCTTCGTCCCTGCTTGGGCGGCAACTGGTTGGCATCCCGGTACATTCTCATGTAATTCCGTGCCGTCTGCTCATTGATAACGTATTCCTCTGCAGCTTCATACCGGCTGATTTCGCCGTCGTAAATGCGGCGGCCAATGTCCAATCTCTGTTCTTTTGTGTACTTCACGGCAAACCTCCTGTCCTGTGAGGGAGAATTTCTGTCCGATAATTAATTTCGTACTATCCGTACAGTATACACCGTATGTCCAAAAATTACCCCCTCCGTGTCCAATTTTAGTTTACCACTTCAAGATTCACCACAAACCAAACACGAGAGGTGCTACGTGATGTCTCAATTATACACCAGTCAGCCGACAGTTAACAGACTCCTGACGACTTTTTCTTCCTTGTTCCCATCTGCGACGAGACGGACGCGCCATCTGCTGGCGTGGTTACTCATTGCTCAACTGGCTCTGGAGTCGGCGCCGTCGGTGCGCTGCCTGTTCCGGCAGTTCCTATCGAAGCAGACGGACGCATCGCTCAACAGCTATTACCGCGCCCTTGGCAACGGCCTCGTCACGGATGCATCCATTCGCCAGGCCTTGGCGCTGCAGGCGCTTGCCATAGTGCCAGAGGCACTGCGGCAGGAGCCTATCCTGCTCAGCGTGGACGACACGTCCATTGCCAAGTGGGGCAAGCACTTCGACGGTGTAGGCATCCTGTACGACCACGCCAAACACGATGGCAAGTCCTATTTCAATGGGCATGCCTTCGTCAGCCTGACGATGAGCGTGCCGGTCCTCCATGAGACCGCAGGCAAGCAGCAGATCCGTTATATCGCGGTGCCGATTGGCTACGTCATGAGCAACGGCGAAGCCTCGAAGCTGACACTTGCCTGCCAGCTTCTCGATGAAGTCATGCCAATCCTTGAAAAACGCCAGGTCATCCTGCTCTTCGATAGCTGGTACGCCAAGCGCGAGTTGCTCGCACATGCTCTCAGCTATCCGAATCTCAATGTGACCTGCAATGCACGCCACGATACGGCCATGTTCGAGTTGCCGGATTCGACGGCAGGCCGTCGCGGCCGTCCACCAAAGTACGGTAAACGCTTGATGCTGGACGAGATTGCCAATGATCTCACGAATTACCTTTGCCGGATGGACAACTATTTTGTTGCTCACCGTCTGGTGAAAACGCGCATCTTTGGCGACCATACCGTCCATGCCTATGTGACGCTGAGCAAGAGTGGCTCGTACCGTCTCTTTTTCAGCACCATAGATCCGATGGCGCTGCACATGAGCATTGCTTGGCAGGAGAACAAAGGGCTCCGCAACACCAGCTCCAAGCATATGGCGATTTACCCGCTCAAGCTCTACAAGCTCCGCTGGGGCATTGAGACGAACTACTACGAGCAGAAGATGTTCTGGGAGCTCGGCAGCTACAAAGTTCGCACAAAGACTGCGATTGAGCATCTGCTGAACCTAACGAATTCCGGGCACGCTCTCATGAAGATCCTGCCGTATGAGGACGAGCGGCTGAACACCTACCGGGACAAGAGCCCGCAAGAGCTGCGGCACGCGCTAAGCCAGCAGATCCACAAGGAAGTATTTTTCGCCACTTTGGTGTCCAAAGCCCAAAGTAGCATAAATTCAAGCACATTGCTCAAGGCTTTGCAAGCATTGGCTTGGGGCGATGAGCAAGCGGCTTAAAAGCTGTAAACTGTTGTATAATAGTAGAAAATTATGGAACTCAGGGACGGCAGGTGAAGCGACAATGGAACGGATTGAAGGAACAGTTACAACGGCAATATCGTATGCCAAGAGTATCGATGAGAAAGCGAGGGAACAAATCCGCCGCATGTGCAGCTATGAGCTGACGAAGGGGAGCCGGGTGCGGATTATGCCGGACGTCCATGCCGGGAAAGGCTGTACGATTGGTACGACGATGACAATCACAGACAAGGCAGTACCGAACATCGTCGGCGTGGACATCGGCTGTGGCATGTATACGATTGCTCTTGACAAGCAGCCGATTGATTTTGCCAGACTCGATGAAGCGGCTCACATCGTACCTTCCGGGATGAATGTCTGGCCTGAGAAACAGGCTGACTTCAATTTGCAGCGGCTCTATTGTTATGACAAGCTGAAAAAACTGTCTTGGATTGCCTGCAGTATCGGTACCCTGGGAGGCGGGAATCATTTCATCGAGGTCGATAAAACCCATGATGGTCGACATTATCTCGTCATCCATACAGGAAGCCGGAACCTGGGAAAACAGGTGGCGGAGATTTATCAGCGCATGGCCGTTGAGCTGAATGCCCATGATGAAACACTGGAAGAACGGCTCCAGCATATCATAGCAGAATACAAGGCAGCAGGACGGCAAAAAGAAATCCAGAAGGCCATCCAGCAGGCGAAGTCAGAACAACGCAGAGAAAAGCTGCCGGAAGATCTTTGCTTTGTCTCCGGAAAATACCTGAGGCAGTATCTGCATGATGTGGCTCTTTGCCAGCAGTTTGCTAGACTGAACCGGGAGCAGATTGCCAAAAAACTGCTGGAAAGAGCCGGCCTTCAGCCCGGCGAAGCGTTTCATACCATTCACAACTACATCGATGTCGATGAGATGATTCTCAGAAAAGGAGCCATCGCCGCACATAAGGGTGAAAAGGTTCTCATTCCCATCAACATGCGTGACGGAAGCATCCTGGCACTCGGCAAAGGCAATGCCGAGTGGAATTACTCTGCCCCGCACGGCGCAGGCCGCATCATGTCCCGTACCCAGGCAATCAAAGAGCTTTCCCTCAAGGAATACCAGCAGGAGATGGCAGGCGTATATACAACATCGGTAAACGAAGGTACCATTGACGAGGCTCCTATGGCCTACAAATCCCTTGACGATATCTTGGATGTCATCGGTGACACCGTGGACGTTATCGACGTGATGAAACCAGTCTATAATTTCAAGGCGGCAGAGGAGAAGCATTTCTAAAGCATCGGGAAGTGAAGTGACATATATGGAAAAACTAGGGTGCATGAAACGGATTGATGACTTGCGGTCTATCTGGCCGCATGAGGAACAGGATTTTTCAAAATGGCTTGCCCAAAAAGAAAATCTGGAACAGCTGAGTGATGCCATTGAAATTGACCTAGAGCTTGAGGAAACGGAATCTCCAGTAGGAAGTTTCAGTGTAGACATCTACGCCCGCGAAAGCGGGAGTTCCCGTGGGATTATCATCGAGAATCAGCTGGAAGATACCGACCATGATCATTTGGGAAAAATCATTACGTATGCGGCAGGGAAAGACGCTGAAATTATAGTCTGGATTGTCAAAAGGGCTCGTGATGAGCATAAACAGGCTATCGGATGGCTGAATCAGCATACGGATGAAAATATTGGTTTTTTCCTGATTGAAATTGAACTCTGGCGCATTGGGGATTCGCTGCCAGCACCACGGTTTAATGTTGTAGAACGTCCCAACGAATGGGCAAAAACGGTGAAAGCTGCAGAAACCCTGACGCCGCTGCGGAAATTCCAATTGAACTTCTGGCAGCAGTTCTGTGACTATGCCTTCGATAAAGACAGTAAGTTCAGCAAGAGCTTCTCATGCAGAAAGGCTTTCGCGACCAATTGGTACAACCTGAGTACCGGCGTATCGTCTGTGGTGGTAGAATTTACAATCAACACATCCCGCCATCGGGCGACAGCGGGCTTGTATGTTGCCAAGGGGAAGGATTGGTATAGGCAGCTGAAAGATAATCAAGATACGATAGAAAAGGAATTAGGCGCTTCCATTGAGTGGTCAGAAGGTGAAAAAGATGGACGTATGCTTTTGACCAAGGAGCTTGATGCGGCGTTTGATAGAAAAGAATATAAAAACTACTTTGACTGGTTCATGGAAAAAGCACTTCTGCTCAAGAAGATAGCCAATCAGTACAACACCGATTGAAGTGAACACGGGGGTGTTCAAAATCCCTGCTATCGTTCGATTGTATCAAATACAGACACCTTTGAGA
>JBNMKW010000093.1:0-6215 GCA_050874545.1 Megasphaera sp.
AAGTGAAGAAGCACTTCATGGAAGCTGGATGAAAGGTATTAAGAACGGAGGGTACCATCATATTTCATAAATAACAAACTGATTTTATTGCCAACAAGTTCCAGTTAAATAAAATACCCACAACAACTTGACACTATCCTATGGGGCGTATGAGTTGCATTATGACGCAATATGTACTATAATGAACATAAAGAGAATATAAAGCTAGGGGCGCTGTATGGCTGAGATAGTGTTTGGATTGGCACTGGTCCCTTTTTTACCTGATTCGGATAATGCCGACGTAGGGAAGCTGACAGTGCGTGGAGCTTGCCTGTGAAGGTGAGCTTTTTTTATGTTCTTTTTGTTGATATGTTGTTTTTATGGTTAGGAGGATTTTACTCATGGATTACACAACACAAATGGATGCTGCCCGTAAGGGGATTGTTACGCCGCAGATGAAAATTGTTGCAGAAAAAGAAAAAATGCCGATGGAAAAATTGATGCAGCTTATTGCAGAAGGCAAAGTAGCTATTCCTGCCAACAAACTGCACACAAGCCTTTCTCCGGAAGCTGTCGGTCAGGATTGCCGCACCAAAATTAACGTCAATCTCGGCGTTTCTCCGGAACACAACAACCACGAAGAAGAATTACAAAAAGTACAGAATGCGATTAACATGAAAGCCGAAGCTATCATGGATTTGAGTAACTTTGGTAAAACACGGGAATTCCGCCGCAAACTCGTCGGTATGTCTACAGCTATGATTGGTACTGTTCCGATGTATGATGCTGTTGGTATGCTGGATAAAGAGTTGAAAGATATTACAGCTGATGAATTTTTCTCTGTTGTCGAACAGCATGCTGAAGACGGCGTAGATTTCATGACAATTCACTGCGGCATGAACCGCAAGACGGCAGAACGTATCAAACGCAACCCGCGTCTGACCAACGTCGTATCCCGTGGTGGTTCTTTGTTGTTTGCTTGGATGGAAATGAACAACCAGGAAAACCCGTTCTACGAACAGTACGATCGTTTGCTGGACATCTGTGAAAAATATGACGTTACGCTGAGCCTTGGCGATGCTTGCCGTCCTGGCTGTACGCATGACTCGACAGACGCCGCTCAGATTGAAGAATTGATTACACTCGGCGAATTGACTAAACGGGCTTGGGAACACAATGTACAGGTCATGATTGAAGGCCCGGGCCACATGGTTTTGACAGAAATCGCTGCCAACATGAAGATTGAAAAACGTCTTTGCCATGGCGCACCGTTCTATGTATTGGGGCCATTGGTTACAGATATTGCACCGGGCTATGACCATATTACGAGTGCTATCGGCGGTGCTATTGCTGGTTCCTGCGGCGCAGATTTCCTCTGCTATGTTACGCCGGCTGAACATCTTCGCCTTCCAGATGTTAATGATGTCAAAGAAGGGATTATTGCTGCCCGCATTGCTGCCCATGCTGCTGACCTTGCAAAAGGGATTCCAGGGGCGCAGGAATGGGATGACGCAATGAGTAAAGCGCGTGTCGATGTAGATTTTGACAAGATGATTTCCTTGTCTATTGATCCGGAAAAAGCTCGTCGTTATTACGAATCCAGCAAACCGGAATGTGAAGGTACCTGCACGATGTGCGGTAAAATGTGTCCGGCACGGACGATGAAAAAAATCCTCGCCGGCGAAGATGTATCGATTCGCTAATACATGATATTTATATATGCAGACTGCCGTACGTATATCGTGCGGCAGTTTTACGATACAGAAATACAATTACACATATACGATAGTATAAAAAACAACAAAAAAAGATTGTCCTCCTTGAACATATCAGGGAGAACAATCTTTTTTGTTTATAATACGGCTATTATGATTCGGCTATATCATCTATTGCCAGTTCATCCGGCGTTGTACAGAAGGTAAAATCCGGATTGCGTTCTATAATCCAGTTAGTTTGCCATTCGTTGGCAATCAAGAGGACGACGCGTTGTTTGTGGTCTTTCACGATCATAGCACTGTCAATGTTTTTCAGTTCCTTATAGTCATGACCATTGTCTTGAATCCAGCGGGCGACCGTATAGGGAAGATTGTTGATTTCTAGGTCTACGCCGTATTCGTGTTTAAGACGATATTCTAATACTTCAAACTGCAGCTGGCCGACGGCACCGACGATGTAACTTTCCATAGAGCCGCCAACATTTTCATAAATTTGGACAGCCCCTTCTTGTGCGAGCTGGGTCATGCCTTTGAGGAATTGTTTACGTTTCATTGAATCTTTGGCACGAATACGAGCAAAGAGTTCCGGTGGGAAGGTCGGGAAATCTTTAAAGGTGACTTTCTTTTTCCCAGAGAACAGTGTATCACCGACACCCATCGTACCGTTGTCAAAAACGCCGATAATGTCGCCGGGATAGGCATCTTCGACAATGGTGCGCTCTGTTGCCAAAAATTGCTGCGGCTGCATGAGGCGTAATGTTTTGCCGGACTGCCGGTGTGTGACGGTCATGCCTTTTTCAAATTTTCCGGAGCAGATACGCATGAAAACGACGCGGTCGTGATGCTGCGGATTCATATTGGCTTGAATCTTAAAGACAAACGACGTGAACTGTTCTGATGTCGGATCGATGACGCCTTCCAAGCAGCGGCGCGGCTGCGGTTTAGGTGCCATGCGCAAAAATTCTTCCAAAAACGGTTTAACGCCGAAATTGGTCATGGCAGAGCCAAAGAACATAGGCGTCAATTCACCGCGTTTGACTTTTTCCATGTCAAATTCATCGCCAGCCATATCGAGCAGTTCGATATCATCAATTAAGGACTGATGGACATCCTCGTCAAGAAGCTCTTTAAAAGCCGGGTCGTCGGCAGAGCCTTTAGTAGAAGCCAGTTTGCGCTGGCCATGCGACGTATCTTTTTCAAACAGTTCAATAGATGCTGCCGTGCGGTCATAAATACCTTGGTAGTTACCATTGATGCCGATAGGCCAGTTCATCGGATACGCGTGAATGCCCAAAACATGTTCAATTTCATCCATCAAATCAAAGGGATTGCGGCCGAAGTGGTCGATTTTATTGACAAACGTGAAAATAGGAATACCCCTGTCTTTACAAACTTTGAATAATTTTTTCGTCTGCGCTTCGACACCTTTAGCCACGTCAATCAGCATGACGGCACTGTCAGCTGCCATCAACGTGCGGTACGTATCTTCGCTGAAGTCCTGATGGCCCGGCGTGTCGAGGATGTTGATATGATGTCCTTCATAGTCAAATTGGAGCACGGAGCTCGTTACAGAAATACCACGCTGCTTTTCAATTTCCATCCAGTCAGAAACGGCGTGTTTGGCGGTTTTTCTAGCTTTTACGGAACCAGCTAGATGAATGGCACCGCCGTATAACAATAATTTTTCTGTCAATGTCGTTTTACCAGCATCCGGATGGGAAATGATGGCAAAGGTGCGACGATTGTTTACTTCATCAACTAAAGACATATTCCACCTCATTTATATTCAAACCTAGTACATACAAGTATTAATTATATAAGCTTTTTAAGTGTCATGCAAGAGTGCGTACTTAAAATGGTACGGGAAAGCTGCCAGCGTCTTTGCAATAAGCGAATCCAAAGAAAACCATAAGAAAAACAAATAGAGATATGGACTGAGATAGGAAAATATAAGTTGTCAAGATTAAAAATTCAAAAAGGTTTACAATATTTGCAAAAAAAGATGGAAAATAATTAAAGATTGTGTATAATAGTAAATAGATAATATTACTGCAAAACATGGGACAGAAAGAAGGCGAGAACAGTTTTTTTGTACATTTAACATGGATGTTAGGGACGTACAGGGACAATAATTACAGTTAAAGGGGATTTATCGTGATTATTACAAGAGAAACAGACTATGCTATTCGTATTTTGCGTTCATTGTTGAACCTGCGGTTAAAAAATATTCGGGAAATCAGCGATGAACAGTCGATTCCGCGCCAGTTTGCGTATAAAATATCTAAAAAACTGGAACGTGCCGGGTATATTGAAATTATTCGCGGTGCGCAGGGCGGTTGCCGGCTAATCAGTGATTTACATCAAATTACATTGATGGATTTGATTCATGTCATGGATAGGGAAAACATGATGAGCAGCTGTCTTGATGGCGATTATGCTTGTCCGTATCGTGAAAAGATGAAAGAATGCAGCATTCACACATCATTGAAATATGTGCAAGATCATTTAGCGGCGTACTTTTCTACGATTACATTACATGATTTGATTTTTGGAACTATCGCACAAGAAAATTAATACTGCCAAAAGGGCTGTTGCATACAAAACGTTTTGTATACACAGTCCTTTTTTATGTGGTGTGGAAATCGCTTCTTTTTATGGTTATGCAAAAAGCATATCTGCCAGCAGTGCAGCGTTTAGGATGGTGACGAGGATGCCAATGCTGATTAAAATACATTTCATGCGCAATGTATTGGCAAATTTTCCCATGACGGTTCGGGAAGATGTGAGATAAATCAATAGGGCAATGGTGATGGGCAGCTGTACGCTGAGAAGCATTTGCGAATATACCAGCCCCATAAACGGATCGGTAATAAAACATATGATGATAACGGCAAGAAGATACGTAAGAAGCACACCGTGCCATGAGTGATAGTCTTGGATATCATACATTTCGCCAAACATCCCGGAAAAAATGCTGCCGCTGGCAATCCCGCAGGTTGCTGTAGAAGAAATGCCGGATATAAGCAGCGCGACAGCAAACACAATGGCAGCACTGTCTCCCAGCAAGGGACGCAGTAGTTCTGCTGCTTGTGCCAAATCGGTAATTGCTATTTGATGTGTAAAAAAGACTGCAGCGGCTATTAATATCATGGCACTGTTGATAGCCCAGCCGATGCCCATAGAAAAAATAGTATCTAAAAATTCAATATTCAGCTGTTTTTGTATTGTTTTTTCGTCTGTCATATGCCATTGACGAGACTGAATAATTTCGGAATGCAAAAATAAATTATGCGGCATGACAACGGCGCCGAGAACACTCATGATGATGACCAATGATCCTTGGGGGACGGATGGTACTATCCAGCCTGCTGCAGCTTGTCCCCAGTCGATAGGAACGATATGGAGCTCAAATAAAAAAGAGAAGCCAATAATAGACACGAAGCCGATAATTAGTTTTTCTGTTTTGTGGTAAGAATGGGTACGAAGCAAAAACGCACAAAGTACCGCTGTCAATACAGAGCCCAGCCACAACGGGAGACCAAATAGAATTTGTAAGGCAATGGCCCCGCCTAAAAGTTCTGCCAGTGCCGTAGCAATAGACGCAGCCATAGCGGAAGCCAAAACAGGCCGCGACAGCCAGTGAGGCAGATAGCGGGTAGCTGCTTCTGAAAGACAAAGACCGGTTACAATTCCTAAATGAGCTGCATTGTGCTGCAGCAAAATCAGCAGTATAGTAGACAGCGTAACCATCCATAATAAGACACTGCCGTATTCAGCACCGGCAGCCAGATTGGCAGCCCAGTTTCCTGGGTCAATAAAACCGACAGTAATTAAAATGCCAGGTCCAAGATAACGCAAAATTTCACGAGCCCGTATATTGACTGCATGGGGCTTGCCATAAGATGCAAATCGCAGCATCGTATACACCTCCGCTTTTTTTGAAAACAATTATCTATTGCATCATACCATGCAGACAGTGAATATACAACCCCTCACGACTTGTGTAAGAAGAATTCATAAATTGAAATATTTTTTTACAGGAAGAAAATACGGCAGCAACAAAAACGTAATGGCACTATCGACTTATTTTTTTATTGTACAGTGTGGAAAAATGCGATATAATGAGCGTATATATGTGGGATACAATGTTTTTTGAAAATAGTTCTTGCAGTAGAAACAGCAGAATGTATTCTGCGCCGCAAAACGGCATATGAGATAAGATAATAAGCGGGATTGCAGAGACAGAGAAGAGAAACAGAATCCCCGTAAGGGGACGGAAATGTCTATCCGATATCCATTTATAGATAACGCTTTTGTTATCACTTTTTGTAAGAGTATGCAAATTGTAGTTGAAGCCATACTATCTAGCATTCAACGCATATTATAATGGGCCCATGAATTCAGACCAGGACTGAAAATTTTAAGCGTGCATGATATAGTATAGGTAACAAAATTGGAGGTTGCCATCATGCCAAGAAAAAAGTATACGTCTGAATTCAAGACCAAGATCATCTTATCAAT
>JBNMKW010000094.1:0-6156 GCA_050874545.1 Megasphaera sp.
AAGTGAAGAAGCACTTCATGGAAGCTGGATGAAAGGTATTAAGAACGGAGGGTACCATCATATTTCATAAATAACAAACTGATTTTATTGCCAACAAGTTCCAGTTAAATAAAATACCCACAACAACTTGACACTATCTTTATATAGTTGCAAATAGACTTTTATTGCTTGATATGGTATACTTATGCAAATAATAGTATTAGAACTGTTTTAGGAGGACGAGAGAATGAAAGTAAAACAAATCATGACAGCTGTACTGGCTGGCGTTTTATCAGTATCATTATTAGCTGGATGTGGCAATAAGGAAAAGCAGGCTGATAAAAGCCAGCCGTTGCGTGTAGCAACGAATGCTACCTTTGTGCCCTTTGAATTTAAGGATAATGATCAATCCGAAGACTATAAAGGTTTTGAAGTAGAATTAATGAAAGCCGTTGCCAAAGAAATGGGACGGGATATTCAGTTTAACAATATTCCGTTTTCGGGCATCATCCCTATTATTCAGCAGGGAGATATGGATATCGCTGTAGCCGGTATGACTGTTACGCCGGAACGGGCTGCGAAAGTACGTTTTGCTGCCCCCTTTTATGAATCCAAACTTGTTATTTTGACGCCTAAAACGAGCGGTATCAATTCGGTAGAAGATTTGCAGGGTAAACAGATTGCTGTGCAGTTGGGTACGACCGGTGCTAAATATGCTGAAGAAAAAGGCTTGGCTATCAAGCAGTTTGACAATAACTCGGAAATCATTATGGAATTAGGTGTAGGCGGTTCCCCTGCCGGTATTTTGGATAAACCGGTTGCAGATTATTTCCTGACACAGGAAGGAAAAGATAATTATAAAGTTATTGAAATTCCGGATACGAAGTCTGAATATTTAGCATTTGCTATGAATAAGAATAATGAAGAATTGCAGAAAGAAGTAAATGCTGCAATGGCTAAGCTGAAAGAAAATGGTGAATTCCAAAAACTGTATAAAAAATGGTTTAATACAGAAATGCCTAATTTACCGGCAACAACAGAAGAAATCATAAAATAAAGAAAAAATTAGCAGCAATGGAAATATTCTCCATTGCTGCTAATTTTTTCTTTACCGTTACATTTCATCTGCTTTGACTTCCGGTATTTTGATAGGTGTCTTATCAAAAATACGGACAATAAGAAGTGTGATAATACAGATAACCCATTCAAAGTAAATGACATGCGGAAAAATGTGGATTGCTGGGCAGAATTGCCAAGCGAATAAGCCGACGATGCCGACGAGCGTAGTCCAGAATGCTGTATTTTTACGACATAATGACGGGCAAAACATCGTACAGAGGAACACGAGCGTAAAGGCAGTCGTTAGGCTTAAACCGATTAACATGACCTTGACGATGCCTACGGCGTTGAAAGCAAGCCATAAGGTGCCGATGCCGATAATAAGGATAATCAAACGGTTGGCTTTTACATACGATTCTTTAGAAATATCTGGCTTAAAGAACCGTTTAAAAATATCTTGTGCAACTAATGTACTGGCGCCTAATAAGATAGTGCAAGCGGTAGAAACATCAGCGGCCCAAAGCGCAGCTAATGTCATGCCGGAAGAAAAAGGATCTAAGCTCATAATGATTTGCGGTAGTGCCATGGTTGGATTTAATTCAGGAAATTGCGCTTTGGCTGCCAGTCCTAAGACAGCGCAGAAGAAGCCGACAGGAAAGATTAATAGGCCGCCGAGAATGTAGCCGCGGCGGGCAGATTTGACATCTTTAGCCCCGCAGGCAATTTGTACAGGGCCTTGAGCGGTAATGGCTTGGGTGGTCATGACAATAATCCAGCCGAGCAGCATGGCCATGGTTAAACCGCCAAACGGACTGAACCAATCAAACGGCATGGCAGGCAAGGCGGCGTTAATATTGTCAATTCCCCCGTCACGAAGCAAGACACGAACCATAGAATAAATAATACCTAAATAAATAATTGTAACACTGAGAACATTGGAAAGACCGGAAGACCATAATCCCCCAATTGTTGTAATGCCGATAAATACAACAGCACTGACAATCATGCCGGCATGCATGGAGAAAATATCCGGCATCAATGCATGTAAAATAGAGCCGCCGGCAACATATTGAAGCGATGTAATACAAATCATAATTAAGGATAAACCGATAACGCTGATAATACGTGCTTTTTCATCATAGCTTCGTTCAAATAATTCAGGAATTGTCGTGCAGTTCAGGGCACGATATTTGCCAGCGGCGACAAATCCCATGATAATAGCCCCGATGGCCCAGGCACCATTATACCAGCCGGCAGCTAAACCGATTTTTGTAGCACTTTCTGCGACGCCAACTGTTGAAGCGGCACCGACGGCCATACCCGTAATACTAACGGCAACGAGTCCCGTTGAAAACTTTCGGCCGGCAAATAAATATTCTGTCGGATTTTGGCTGGCCCTGCGTTTGACGTAAAATGATATAGCAAACAATAAAATGATGTACAAAATGACAATACATAGTTGAATAGACATCTATATCTACTCCTTTGCAATAAAAAAATAATTTTGCGCAACTTAAGTTCCGTACAACGCAACAAAAATAACGTAAGATGTTATTATTGTATTCTAAAATAATGCAAATTTCAAGCAATTTGTGTTGTTCTTATATAAAGTATATAAATAAATGCACAATCATAATAAAAAGTTATAATAAAAGAAGACGGCTAATATGCTGATTTAATAATTTTTATGCATACCGAAAATTTTCGTATATATATAACGGATACGAATGCGAATACTTTGTACCAATTATTTACAAAGTATTTTAAATATGGTATGATACGGCAGAGGCAAAAGATAGCATCACGCAAGTGAGTTATACTTTTTTCGGATGGTTGTATTAGATGGATTGTCATCTGCTTGGATCGTAACGGACCGAGACAGAAAGGATTGCTCATCATTTCTTAGCAGATAGCGTATTTCTTAAGCTGCTTGTTTTGACGTTTGCACAGTATGTTGCGCCTTTCAGTCTAGGCTGAAAGGCGTTTTTTTGTTTTCTTTTGCCCAAAAAACTATATAGGGAGGGTCTTATATTGAAGAAATGTTGTTCCTTTTTAGTAAACAACATGGCAATCTTCGTCGTACTGATTGGGATTGTAGGTGCGATGCGTCCCCAGACATTGACATGGGCCGGGCCATATGTTGGCTGGTTGTTGGGAATTGTCATGTTTGGCATGGGCATGACGTTAACTGTTCAGGATTTCAAAACTGTTTTGCAGCGTCCTGTAGACGTATTGCTAGGCATTGTAGCTCAATTTTTAATCATGCCTTTTATTGCTTGGGCGTTGGTGCGGCTATTTGCCTTGCCGCCGGAACTTGCTATCGGGGTTATTTTGGTGGGAACCTGCCCAGGCGGTACAGCATCTAATGTTATTTCCTATTTGGCCAAAGGTGACGTTGCCCTATCTGTGTCTATGACGATGGCGACAACATTGCTGGCCCCTATTGCAACTCCTGCGTTGACGTGGGTGTTGGCAGATGCTTGGATTGACGTATCTTTTACAGCCATGATGATATCGATTGCAGAAATGGTTTTGCTTCCGGTATTATTGGGATTGGCTGCGAATCATTTTTTCCGTCCGGCTGTTTCCAAAGTACTGCCGGCATTGCCCGTTATTTCCGTGCTGACCATTATCTTTTTAGTCGGCATTGTAGTATCGCTGGGGGCATCCCGCTTATTTGAAGTAGGACCGTTGATGGCCGTGATTGTTATATTACATAATATGTGCGGCCTGGCTTTAGGATACGGCATGGCACGTATGCTGCGGCTTAATTCTAAAAAAGCGCGTACGGTTGCTATTGAAGTTGGGATGCAAAATTCAGGAATGGCAGCTTCATTGGCTGTATTGTATTTTAATCCGGCAGCAGCTATTCCGGGTGCTATTTTCAGTGTATGGCACAACATTTCCGGTTCTATTGTTGCTAACTTCTTTTCACGGCGTGATGAACGTCAAAAACAGGGTGAATTGGAAGAAGCAAAATCTATTCATATGGCATAATCAAAGGAGTATTTACGTATTATGAAAATTTTTCGTACAGTATCAGACATGCAGGCATATGCTGCAGAAGTAAAAAAAGAAGGTAAAGTAATTGGTTTAGTTCCTACGATGGGAGCTCTCCATGAAGGACATTTGACGCTGATGCGTACTGCAAAGGCAAAATGTGATTTTGTCGTAGCATCTGTATTTGTAAATCCAACGCAGTTTGGCCCGAACGAAGATTATGATGCCTATCCCCGCCGATTTGAAGAAGACTGTAAAAAATTGGAAAGTGTTGGTGTAGATGCCGTATTTCATCCAGAACCGTCTGAAATGTATCCGGAAGGTTACTGCACGTATGTAAACGTTGAAGGCGATATTACGCATAAGCTTTGTGGTGCACAGCGTCCTATTCATTTCCGCGGTGTAGCGACTGTTGTTACTAAGTTAATGAATATTACCCGTGCTGATGAAGCGTTCTTTGGACAAAAAGATGCACAGCAAGTAGTCGTTGTTTGCCGTTTTGTCAGCGATTTGAATCTTCCTGTTCATATTAATATGGTACCGATTGTTCGTGAAGAAAGCGGCTTGGCTCGCAGTTCTCGTAATGCTTACCTCTCTCCGGCTGAAAAAGAAGCAGCACTTGTTTTATCGCGCAGTCTTCGAAAAGCCAAAGCCGCATATGCTGCGGGTGAAAAAAATGTAGATGCGTTGAAACAAATCGTCACGAAAGAAATTCAAAGCGAACCGATGGCATCGATTGATTATGTTGATTTATTTTCTTTCCCAGCATTGCTTCCAATCGAAACTGTGGATCAGAAAAGCTTATTAGCCATTGCTGTTCGTATTGGCAAGACACGTTTGATTGATAATATTATTTTGGAAGCCTAATTAGAAAAAGCATATAAAGATTTATACCTATCGTAAAAAAGAAACAAGAGCTGAATTCCTATGGAATACGGCTCTTGTTTTGTTTCACGTGAAACATAGTTCTATCTTCATAATTTCTTCACAGGTTCTTCTTTTTTTCTTTGTAAAAATATAGTATATTAAATGTATAAGAGAAACGATTCAAGGAGGCGTGTTATATCATGAAGAAAAAATTGATGAGTGTACTGGGAGTACTGTTAATGTTGGGAATGGCAAATGTATTGGCAGATTCAGTGGCTTTTACAACGTATTCTGGTAGCAATGCAGGTTTGTCCTATTGTCATGATACTACGCATGAACATCACGGTTGTTGATATGTATTGAGTACATCCTCAAGAGAAATCTTCTCTTGAGGATGTTTTATTCTTCATAAATTCTTCACAATTTTATCATAGTTCCTTCATATATGCAGTGTATACTAAACAATGATTAAGCTAGGAGGAGGAATTAAAAACATGATAATGACTCATTATATGGAATTGCTTTCGTTGCACCAGCCATGGAACTTAATTATATTTATGCTTGTTCCCATGGTATTGGCAGAAACTATTTTAGCATCCGGAATTTTCACTCTTTTCTATAAAGGTGGACGCAGTCAAACATGGCAGAAAATAAGCCATGTTGCGACGATTATTTTAGGTATTTTCTTTGTTTGCGTAACAATCTATTTGGGTGTATCATACATTCCTACAATTCAGTGGCGCGGTCCTATTGATTATATTGCTGTATGGTCGTATGTATTAGCAGTTATCCCGTCCATTCTTTTGTTAGCTCAAGAATTTGGCTTTATGAATAAAAACGCTTCCAATGAAAAGAAAACCATGCATCACGTAGTACTTATGATTCTTTTTGTTGTGTTTACTCATTTTGCCATGGTATTTGGTATGGCGGATCCGCAGTTGGCTGGGTATATGCCGCCTAATCAGCCCATGCAAATGAATCATCCTATGATGGATCATGCTAACATGAATCATCAACAGATGAATATGAAATAACAACATTTATTCCTAAGCTCTTTTTTCGGGGCTGCAAAAAATAGAGGTTATTTTTTGCAGTCCTTTTATGTTTCACGTGTTAGTGTAAAATAATTGTGGGAAAACTTTATTAGGCTAAAAAGAGGATCATATAAAAAAAGAAGGAACTTCTTTGGTATAATGAAATCACCATAAATCCATTACAAAGGAGTCCTTCTTATGACTAGTATACAACATA
>JBNMKW010000095.1:0-6000 GCA_050874545.1 Megasphaera sp.
ATCCTGCGGCGATGGCATCGTCACGGGTGCTGAACTCCACGAATCTTTCCGGATGCTTTATCGTGGAGCAGCTGGAGTAGTGGAACTTCATCGACTTCGGGTTGCCAAGGTAGTCCGATGCCAGGGCAGGGGTAGCTATTGATACACAGACAGCGGCCAGCGTGGCCAAAGCTATTTTCTTGAACATGGGGGAATCATTCCTTTCGTATAGCCGTCCTTATGGTCGTTTTTGTGCTGTTTTTGCAATAAAATGGTATAATATAGGTGATGACATTGCAGAAAGTGAGAGGGCGGTTATGATGCGAAAAACTCGGAAATCTTAATTTTATCGTAGCTGTTGGCCTGGTATTATTGGCCAGCCGGTCTTTGATTGGCGTTTCTACTGATGTCGCTACCACCGTAACAAATCTTTTATTGTTTGGCTGGGGTATCTTCTGTTGCGTGTGTGCAGACGAAAAGAACAATCAGTGATTGTATGAAGTAAAGCATACATGCCTTCATATCAGGATCTAATCCCCCGGCAAATGCGCTCAACCCTGTGATGATGGTGTTAAACCTACTTTCGGGAAGGTTGGCCCAAGTATCATATAGCTGTATAGCTGCACCTTGAGATTTCATCGCTAACTGCCGGGCTCGTTTCAAAGCTATGTTCCTGGTCTTGGGAATACGACGAGTAGCCGAGGATGAACAGGGGGCTGCTGTTAGGACGGCCATTTCTTTGTACAGCTCAACATTAATGCGCATCAATTCGCTGATTGCAGGTTGCGCGGTCATAAAGGCGCTGTTCATTGCCATGATACTTGGAGTAATTACGTTCTGGAAGATTTCTTTTTGCTGTGATGCCAAAATATTAGCTATTGGCGCATAGGCCCACCGCATCGCATTTATGGCATCTGGAGTAGGGCGTAAGGTAGTATTTATTATAGCCTGGTCCTGCGTAATGGCTGCAGTCTGCATAGCTAGTGAAGCGCTGGACATCTGAATTGCGTTTTGAAGTGCCTTTAGCGCCGGTGAATCGCAGATGCGTTGGACAGTCTCCGCCATTTCGAAAATAGGATATGTATTTGTTGACAATCTTATATGGTCTTCAATGGTAGCCAATTATATCAGCTTCTTTCCTATAGCCGTCCTTCGGGGCGTTTTTTTTACCTTAAATGCGCATTGTGGTATAATAGCAAAAAGGATATTAGTGCCTTTTTATTGCATCAATCAAGGATTTGGAATTCCAGTTCACCATTTTAGTAGCATTTTTTGTAACAACCTCGGGGACTCGCTGATGCCCCCAAGGTTTAATGCCAATGATAGTTTTACCCATTCTTACGGCCTCATCTATTTCGTATTTTATCCAATCACTGTATGCGTCGTACATGCCTGCAATAACAATTACGATGCCAGAAGGTCGAATCTGATTAGTGAGAGCTTCTTTTTACTTTTTCGTGTTATTGGCATCTAAAGGGTCGTGGATAGGTACACTGTAATTAGCATACTCTAAATCGCTGCCTTTCAGCCAGGAGACAATGGTGCTGTAATCGCTGTCGTACTTCCATGCATGGCTAATAAAAATATGATACATAATATGATGTCCTTTCTATATGCAAAAGTGATGTTTAACAAAGGGGAGTGAGTATTTTGAATAAGGCCAAGTATTATCGCAAAAAACCGGTCGTCGTTAAGGCGTATATTACGGACAGGCCAATGACAATTTCGACATTAGAAGGCCCAATACACGCTTCCCCAGGTGACTATATTATTACTGGTGTTAATGGAGAGTAATATCCGTGTAAGCCTGATATTTTCAAGAAGACTTATGATCTGGTGGAGGATTGATTATTTGCTGGAACAGAAGGTTCATTACGATGTAATTGAGCCCAATCAATATTTTCACTTGAAATAATGCTCTCACAACGGTTGACCAACCTTTGAAAGGCTGCATCCAGCTGGGCATATTCTCCAGATCCTGTCCGATACAGATATCGCTCATGCTTTAGCAGCTCGCAGGTCATTCGATACTGTATCCAGTTTTCATGATATTTGTTTAAGCTAAGTACAAAATTTAGCAATGTGATGATGACTCCGATGAGTCCTAATGCGAGTTTGCTATATTCCCATTCCACTAAGCCGAGAGGCGCAATTATTGCCGCCAAGCCACAAATTGAAAACTTGAGGTGTTTGTTTATATCCTTTTTGGCAGGAAATACTTTTGGAGTCATACCATTTGATTTGGTCATCGAGCCGTTCGATGAAGTATGGCGTTTCATCCATATTGTAAATATTTATTCCTTTCTTTGAGCCGTCCTTACGGGCGGCTTTTTTTATTTATCTAGCTCAAATTTTTGTACTAATAGAAGCATTAAGTTCTTAATAGCATTTTGATTGTTTATGTAACTGACCAAACATATAAAATCCTTTTCATAAATCTCTTCTGCAATCACAGGAGCTAAATCGTCGATATTGATATTATACAAATATTTTTTATGAATTTTTTGCACAGCCCCGTAAACATTACTTACGAATTCGGAGTTAGAAATAATATTTACGGCGTTTTGTAATTTTTTGTAAGATATATCTGCATTTTTGGAACGTAGGTATTCTTTGAGAGCACCTAAAACTAAATATACAAGACCATCGGCTGCGGCGTCCGTTTTCAAGGCTTCATTCAATATGTTGTTGGCGATTGCGAGGCGGTCGGGTTGCTCGGAAGATAATTTGAGTTCTTCATGTTCGTCCTTTTCATCATGATTAAAGAACAAGTCCACTACATTGGTATGGAAGTATGTAGCGATACGCTCAGCCTCTGCCGGGGTGGTCAGAACAGTTTCGCCTTGCATGAATTTGCCGACTGTGGCAAAAGGCAGGCCGGTGCCCTGCATGAAGCCGTTAATGTCACCTGATGCTTGCAGCAGTTTACTGACCTTATCGGAGAACGTGGCGTCTAGCCCTTCCAAACGACGGATGATTTCATTCTGCACTAATGATGGACGGCGTAAAAATGCCTGTGTCAACGCATGCATGGGCGAGTTATCGTCAAAAGTCATCTTTGTGGTAACTTTGACGGCTCCACCTCCCCAGCCCATAAGTTCTGCGGGGGTGGTATCTAATGCAGAGGCTAATTTTTCTATATTATCTGAGGGGATATTACTGATAACTCCGGATTCATATCTCTGTATGGTTTGTCGACTTACGCCAACTTTTGTTGCTACTTCATCAAGAGTAATCCCTTTTTCTGTACGTTTGCTTTTTAGATTATCTTTTAGAGCCATATTAGGCACCTTCCTTCAAAAATCTTTTGTCACTTACTATTATAACAGAAATTACTTGATGGGCAACAAAAAGGTTACACAAAAAGTAAAAAACTTCTTGACCTGTTACGTATTAAGTGCTATTATAATCATGTAAAATGTAACAATGGGGATACCCTGAGTGGCGAAATAATATAATAAGGACATGGTGAACACAGATGCGCTTAGAGGGCTCATAGTCGAAAAAGGCTTGAGTCAATCGGATGTGGCCAAGAAATTAGGGATGACGCCGAAAAAACTTCTATACCAAGATGAATAAGAAAGTTTTCGATTCTGATGAAATTGAGGCCATGATTCAGTTGTTGCAGATTCCGTTAGAGAACTGTACAAGGATTTTTTTGCTCAAAATGTTACTTGCGACGTTACAAAGGGGGGGTGCTAAATGAGCGAACTTATCAAAATCAACAGCGAAAACAAAGTGGATGGTCATGAGTTGCACGATTTTTTGCAGGTGGAAACACCGTTCAAGAAATGGATTGACCGCATGATTGAGTACGGATTTGTAGAAGGCACTGACTTTTGAACAAAAATGTCCGAAAGCACGGGATGCTGCCTTGCTACTGAATACGAAATCAGTATGGCCAAGGAAATTTGCATGATTCAGCGTAACGAACGAGGCAAACAGGCAAGGCTTTATTTCATCGAGTGTGAGAAGCGGTTGAAAGCTCAGTGCAAACCCATGAGCCAGGTAGATATACTTGCACAGGCCGCCAAGCAACTGGTAGAGCAGGAAAAGCGGCTCACGGCAGTAGAGAAACATATGGATGGTGTCCGCGACATTGTAGCGCTCAGTGCTAATGGCTGGCGACAGGACAGCGCACATCTTATCAATCGCATTGCTGAACGGTTAGGCGGGGCAGAGCATATCAGCGAGGTACGCAAGGAATCCTATAAGTTTTTGAACGAACGCATGCATGCCGATGTGGCCGCCCGGCTCCGTAACCTGAAACGTAAAGCCGCGGAAGAAGGGATGTGCAAGTCTAAGCGGGATAAGCTCAACTATCTTGATGCTATTGGACAGGACCCGCGGCTTATTGAGGGGTATACCATCGTCATCAAGGACATGGCTATCCTATATGGTGTAGCAGATGAGATGTGAACTGAGGAGGAAATAACATGGAAAAAGAAACCACCTACAAAATCAGCCTTTCGAAATATTACGAACAGTTCCAGACAGGCAATGGAGAAATTGATGCTCCTGAAATTACGGAACAGCTTCAAAACGAAATCAACGAGTGCATCAAGGATGCTGCAGTTGTGGCAATTAACGGCGTAAATATGAGCCGCTTAGACCACCAGCCTATTGTGGCAGGCATTGAGGAAGATTCTTTTGGAGATTGGCTGTTCGGCATCAACTTCAAGCTGGGGGCTTCAGCGGATGGTCTGTACATCATTGATATTCGCACCGCTTGGTGGATTGAAATCAACGTCAGAGATGAAGGCCGGCTGGCAATTATCAAGGTGCATGATAATAAGCAGGAGGACGCGTGATGGCAAATGACCGTATGACTGACGAACACAGGCGCTTTCTTCCTATTGGAGGGCAAAAAGAAATGGACAAGCTCAATGCCTTGGTAGAAGAAAAGAACCTGTCCAGAATGGATTTGTATACGATTTTGAGGGCCGTCAAAATCAATCCTGCGTTTGATGGGCAAGAAGATACTTTTCAGTAATATCCGCAAGAACGGCCTTTAGGGATGGGTGTTCCTTGATATTGAAGTATTTTTCGACGATTTCAATGGGGCGTCCGCTAGTGGGGTGCAAGCGCCAAACATATATGTTAATTTTTGCGTTTCGTCTAGCGGTACCAGAAATTTCAATGTCATAAGCAGGATTGAGTTTTCTGTAGATGCACAGCTCATTGTCTATAGTTTTTAATTCGTAATCAGGGCCAAGAATTTCTAAAAGTTCCTTTTGATTTTTAGTCATAACAATCACCTCCTTCCATAGGAGATTATAGCACGAAAGGAGTAAACCACCATGACCAAAGCAGAAGTGTTCGAGGAACTTATCTACAAAGTTCTCGGTAAAGAAGTCAAGCTGGCGGAGGCGCCGGATGTGCCGGATGTTGATGATGCAGAAATGCAGTCCATCAAGGAACGGGCGCAGGCCTATCTTGATGAGAAACATCGCCAGGAGGGCGATGGCGAGTGAACGGCTCGTTCATAAATTATGAAATAAGGAGGAGATGGTCAGCATGTTCAAAAGCACAGTCCTGCTTAGCATAGCAGATGCAATGACGGTCACCGGCTATAAACGAGCCCGAGCGGGCCAAGGTAAACGCATACACCGAAAAGCAGGGGTTCATAACTCCCCGGCGCGGGTGCTGCTACCTGAAAGCCTTTGCTGAAGTGGTAAACTTATTTTGGACACGTAGGGGGTAACTTTTGTACACTGAAACTGTATAATCTATACAGATGATATTCAGTTTCTAAACACTGGTTATCCTCTAATTGAGGCAGGAGGCTTACCATGCGATACACCAAAGAACAACGATTAGACATAGGCCGTCGCATTTATAACGGCGAGCTTACCAAATATGAAGCAGCTAAACAGTATGACATCTCTCACTCGACAGCTCGAGATTATATGAGAATGTATCGCGATGAGAATCGATTACCTCCTAAGAGAGGGCCGCTGCTTTTCAAAGAAAAAAATTTAATTCGACAAAGGACCGAACCGGAACCTTATAACCTTGAAG
>JBNMKW010000096.1:0-5724 GCA_050874545.1 Megasphaera sp.
GAATGCGACGAAGAATAATCATATCGAAGCCTTGTATAACTACAATGTAGGTATTGCTCAACTGGAACAAGCCATGGGCGTCGATGTTCGCTCCGGTGTCGTTCATCCGTCGCTTAAATAAAAGTAAGTTTAAAATAAGTTTAAAAATTTATATAAAAAGAGTGCAGGGACGTTTGATGTGACCCCAAAAAGTTAGACCTAAAATCTAACGATTGGGGGCCAGCTCAGTTCCCGGCACTCTTTTTTGTCATTTTTTTAGTAAATTTTTTGTTTACATCGGCATATATACTTTTTCTTTTTGGCGATCAAAAAGAAAAAGATGACAAAATGGAAGAAGTCGCCGCTTAGAACTCTGTATCCAGTCTTCGACCGGTGGGACGAAAAAAAATAAATAACAGCGGGTGTCGGAAAACGTCTCGGTATTCTGGCCGTACAGAAAGAAACATACATTGCATAACGTAAACAGTACGTTTACTGAAAAAATAGGTCAAAGGGATGCCCCCTGCTTTTAAGAATGTAACAGTTTCTTAACAATTTTCATAAGATGGGGTTTCTTGGATAATAGTTCTTGCTTTTACATATCAGCCTAGGTAGAATAAAAGGAGAATGTCTATGTATATATCATCATCATAGGAGTTTGTTGTGAAGAAAAAATGGAAAGCAGGATGTGCGGTTTCGGCATGTATTCTATCTGCTTGTGCAGCGTTTTGGATGGAAATGCCGATAATCACGCAGATGTTAAGTGATACAGTAGCGACAACAATAAATAGTAAGCTCAATGGAACCCTGTCTTTTGCCTCACTGGATGTTTCGTTATCCGGTAAAGTGCGGATTGTGCAGCCCGTTGTTAAGGATGCACAGGGACGTATTGTGGCAGAAGGAGCGGATGTACAGGTATATGTCAATCCAGCCAAGATTATTCCTTCACTGCAGGACGGTGAAATGTTAGAAGCTTTGGATACGATTGATGTCAATCAGCCAGTACTTCATATTTGGCAGGAGGAAGATGGCAAGACGTGGAATGTAGCATCGCTGATTAAGTCTAATAAATCAACCAGCGATATAGGATTTCACAGTGCCGTACATGTCCATGACGGGACGATACGTGTGCTGCTGCCCAATGGTATGCCGCTAGTAGTAGAAAAAGCTGAAGGTTCGTTGTCTTTTGCCAATTATCCCGGTTCGATTGCCGTGACGGCAGACGGAATGCTGGATGGTAAATCACTGAGCGTATCCGGGACATACACATCTTCGCGCCAATATGCATTTACTGTTCAGGCTGACGCTGTTCAGGCGTCTTATGGAGAAGCGTTTATGCCGTCTTCTGTCGATGTGAAAATTGAAGATGGCATGATAGAACATGTCAAAGCCCGGGTTGCTGACGGCCCGCACGGATTTTTCTTATCCGGTCAGGCTGATGTTCATTCCGGGGCCGCACAGGCGTATGGGTTCTCTGTACAGGATGTAACGGGTCATGTCAACATGACAACGGATGATATTCGGTTAAAAAACGTACAGGGTACTGTCAACGGACAGACTTTCCAGGTGGATGGGCTGGTTAAGACTAATACAGGTTCGCCGGTATTTGATTTGTCTGTTGATGTGCCGGACGCTTCGCTGGATGCGTTTTCCTCATTCTTGCCGCTGCCGGTTACTGGCTTCATCGGCTATAAGGGGAAGGTGTGGGGCTCTGTCGAGCATCTCAGCGGCAAAGGCGTTGTTTCAGCTCGCCAGCTTTCTTATGACAATGTGCATATAGACGATGCGCGGGCTGATATTATCTATGACCAAGATGCTGTACAGGTAGATCATTTGACAGCGCACGGTGCAGGCGGCACGGTATCAGGTTCCGGCAGATATGATATACAGCGAGGAGATTACAGTGCTTCTATGACGGCAGATGGAATAGATGTATCCCAAATTCCGGCTGTGCCAGTGTCTGTATTGGGAACGGTGTCTGCTGCAGTGTCGGTACAAGGAAATAGTAAGAATAATATGCTGCAGGCGACAGGCCATATAGCGGCCGATGACATATCGTATCAGGGCATTGCACTGCCGCATATAGAAACGGATGCAGCTTATGACGGGCAGATGATTTCTTTCTCGCAGCTGCAGGCACAAGTTGGCGGTGGCACACTGACGGGTAGCGGCACGTATGATTGGCAGACACAGACGCCGGATATTACCTTTACGGCATCAGATATACCATTGGACATTGCGGCACCGTATGTGTCGTTTCCGTTGGAGGGAACAGTCAGCGCTGCCGGCCATGTGTATGGGCCGGACTGGCAGTGGGATGCGTCGTTTTCGGCACAGCACGGCATGATACAAGGCCTGGCATTTGACAGCATTGATGGTACTGTACAGGGTGTGGGAAAGAAAATAACATTTCCGGCTGTGTATTGGCGGTATATGGATGGTATGCATACGCTGCGCGGCTGGGTAGATTTGGGAAACCGCACTGTTAATGCATCACTGGATACGAAACATATGCGTGTAGAAAAACTGCTGCCTGCTATTGGCAAAAGTGAGCTGCCTATGACTGGCTGGGCTGATAATACGATTACGCTGTACGGTTCCTTGGATAATCCGTCGGCACAAGGACAGCTGCGCTTAACGGATGGTTCCTATGCCGGATATTTATATAAAAATATGAGCGCAGACTATCGACTGGACGATGGAACCATTTATCTTGCCAATGGCGAAATTGCTTCATATAATGCTGCCTTGTCTGTTCAAGGTTCGATCGGAAAGCAGATGAATTTGGATATAGAAGGCACGGATTTGGATATTGCCCGCATGCTGCCGTGGAGCAAGGTGCCGCGCAGCGGCTTGTTCAATGTCAAAGCGCATATTGGCGGTACTATAGACAAGCCGACGGCAGGCGGCTCGTTGCGTGCGAAGTATTTGGTTATCAATCATATGCCGTTGGCGGACATTCGCGGTGATTTTAATTATTCTGATGATATAGTACGTCTTACGGATTTACATTTTACCCAAAATGACGGAACGTATGATGCCAATTTATTATACCGGCTGCGGGACAAATGGCTGCGCGGCAAAGCCAGTGTCGTCAACGGCGATGTGGCCGGCCTTTTGAAATTGGCTGATGTGCCGCTAAAACGGGCAGAAGGCCGCATTGACGGGACGATTGCCGTCGAAGGGACGACAGATAATCCCAAGGCGTCTGTTACGGGGAAACTGACGCAGGCGTCGTTGGCAGATTTACCCATAGAACCGGCAGATATTGATATAAACTATGAAAATAATACTGTGTTTGTCAATCAGCTGGCCCTGCAGTCCGGTGACAGCCTGCTGGCTGCCAAAGGCTCATATGCACTGCATGGCCCGGTTCATATGGAAGTAGCTGCTAAAAATTTCCCAGCTAACGTCCTCATGGAAACAGCAGGGCAATCGCAGGTGAAGATACAGGCACCGCTGGATTTTATGGCAGAACTGGGCGGTCAGGGTGATGCACTGGAAGCGAATATTTCGGCGCAGCTGCAAAATGGTACGGTAAACGGTGTTGATTTTTCAAATGCCTTTGCTATGCTGAATATCCGCGATGGAAGTATTCATATTCAGCAAGCCTATGCGGCAAGAGATCCGTATAAAATCACGGCATCTGGAGATATTCCCGTGAATGCCCTGTACGGAAACCGCAGCGGGGAATCGATGGATGTGACATTGAAACTAGATCATGCCGATTTGAATGCATTGACGTTTTTGCTGCCGGCTGTTAAATCCGCGGCAGGCGGCATTGAAGGCGAAGTTAAGATTGGTGGTACGCTGGCAGCCCCGCAGATTCAGGGAAACATAGGGGTGCAGGACGGAACGATTCAATTCCGGGATGTTACGTATCCGTTGCAGCATATTAAGGCAAATATTCAATGTAACGAGCATCATGTCACGGTGACTGGCACTGCAGAGATGGATAAAAAAGGCGCGAACTCACCAGGATCTGTGTCGCTGCAGGGACAGGCGGAATGGAATGGCTGGCAGCTGACTTCATACGAAGGAAATGTTACGGCATCGCACCTGGGCATTGACTGCCCGTATTATAAAGGACCACTGGATGCAGAAATACACATTGAGCAGCAAGATGATATGCCGATAGTCAGCGGCAATATCCAAGTGCATGATGCGGTCTTGGATATTCCGCTGTCTTTCCCGGATGATACGGCAGCCTGGCCTATAGGGTTGGACATGACCATTGCATTAGGTGACAAAGTACGGTTGTATAATCCGTCATTATATGATTTAATGGTACATGGTACGGCAAAATTCAAAGGAACGGCAGCACAGCCGGAGCCATCGGGATATTTTGAAGCGACGAAGGGCGTTGTTCATTATTTGGATACGAATTTCCGCCTGTCTTCTGCCAAGGCAAGCTTTACGCAGGACGGGACATTCCTACCACGTTTGGATGCTGAAGGCGTGAGCCGGGTGGGCCAGTATGATGTATTTTTGACGTTGCGCGGCCCGGCAGATTCTATGGATATGATGCTTCGTTCCGACCCGCCGCTGACAAAAGCGCAGATTATATCGTTGATTACACTGCGAAACGGTGGCGGCAGGCAGCAAAGTTCGTCGCTCAGCGGCGATGATATGAATAATTTGCTGAGTTCAGGGATTCGCTTGACGTTAAACAGCTTGGGAATTACGCAGGAACTAGAAAAAACACTGTCTCTGGATATGCTGACAGTCACCAACGGCTCGTTAAATTTGAATGATAAAAATACGGATTTGAGCCGCAACTACTATAACATTGAAATGGGAAAATATTTATTTAACGATTTTATGGTAACAGCAGCATTCGGCTTGAATCATGACGATAACCGGTTTGGCGTGCAGTACCAGCTCGGCAATCGATTTAATTTAAACGCTTGGAAATCAGATGAAAACCAATTTGCCGGTGCATTTTACAAATATTCATTTTAGGAGGAGCAATGGTTTTACAAGAATATCTGCAGGAATTGAATAAAATTACCTTGCTCACGCCCGAAGAAGAACTGGCGCTGTGGAAATCGTATAAAGACGAGGGAAATATGGAAAGCCGCAGCCGCTTGATTGAACAGTATCAGCCACTGGTTTTTAAAGAGACCATGCGTTGGCATATCCCCGAGGATATGCTGCTGGACGCAATTCAGGAAGGAACCGTAGGTCTTATTGAAGCCGTAGAACGATTTGACTATATGAGGCATGTTGCCTTTTCTTTGTTTGCAGTGCATCGTATTCGCGGCCGCATGGTGGATTATTTGAACAAAGAGGGAAATAGTGCGGCTGTTTCACTGGATGCACCGGATGAAAACGGCATCACGCTGCAGGAAACATTACCGGATACAGGGATAGATATAGCAGAACAGACAGGCAGGCATCTGTTGTTTGAACATGTGGCAAAAATGCTGCAGCGGCTGCCGCAAAAAGAACAGCTGGTTGTAGAAGGAGTTTACCTGCAGGATAAACAGCAAAAGCATATTGCTCATGATTTGGCTATGAGCCTTCCCTATGTGTACCGGCTGCAAAAACGAGGTATACGCCGCGTGCGAGGGATGCTGAGCAAGTTTATTCATGAAAGTAAGTAAAATAGATGAATCAATACGGAAAATGACGTATAATAACGTATACGTGTGATAATATCGCTGTTTTTTTGCATAATCCTGGTAACAAAGACACCTTTTTTTACAGAATGTATAACATATGGTAAAAGGAGGGCATATATCA
>JBNMKW010000097.1:0-5716 GCA_050874545.1 Megasphaera sp.
AATTTAGATTATATTTTGTACTTATTATTGTAATATATTGAGCATAAAGGTTGCCAATACCAATAATGTATAGCTTGCCATATTTTTAAGCATTGGGAAGGACGGGGGAGCTCCTGTATAATATACGTAAGGTTTTGGTACGGTCGTATGCATATGGCGTACCCGTAGGCAGAAACCTTCTATAGAGCAAGTAAAGTGTAGGACACGAGGCAGTAAAAGAGAGGAAACTAGGACAACTCGCCAATGAACCCTTGTGAAATCCCTTTATGAGCTCGACTGTAACGAAGTAAGACATTAGATTAGAGTTGTTTTTTATTTATGAAAAGGGGTAATTTCACAATGAAAACAAAAGTATTAGCAGCATTAGTTGCAACGATGGCTGTAGGCGCTACTTGCGCATTCGCAGCAAATCCGTTTGTTGATGTACCGTCCGACAGCTGGGCATACAAATCCGTAGTAGAACTCGCTGACGCTGGTATCATTCAGGGCGTTGACGGCTCTTACTTCCAGGGCGAACGTAACATCACTCGTTACGAAGCAGCTGAAATGGTAGCAAAAGCTATGGCTCACATGGACAAAGCTTCTGTTGAACAGCGCGCACTCATCAACAAACTCGCTGATGAATATGCTGACGAACTCAACAACCTCGGCGTTCGCGTATCCAACCTCGAAAACAAAATCGGCAATGTAAAACTCACTGGTGATGCTCGTCTCCGTTATAAATACCAGAACGGTAAAACAGACAATGATAATTCTTGGGATTATCGTGTACGTATCCGTGCTAATGCCAAGGTTAACGACAAAACAACCGTTACCTATGGTATCAGCTCCAACAACCAGAATTTTGCTGATAATACAGCATCTTCTGCTGGTGATAAAAATCATATCTACACTGATATGGCTAAAGTTGACACACAGTTGGGTTCCAACCTCACAGCCAGCGTAGGTCGTGACGCTGCATACAACCTCGGCAATGGCTATGGCTACAACTATGGTGATGCTTTCGACCGTGCTCAGTTGAAATACAACAACGGTAAAGTTGCTGTAACAGCTGGTTATGGTAAATTTAAAGAAGGCATCCCCTCTTGGACTGTATCCGGTTCTGACTTAAATAATGTTAAAACTGGTTATGGTGAATTAGAAGGTTTCTTCGGCAACGGTTCCGCTGTTGGCGTATACTACAATGACTTCAACGGCCAAAACAACACAAATGACTTCTTAGCTGATGACCTTTGGGGCGCATATGCTTCCGTAAACTTCGGTTCCAAATGGAATGCTCTCGCTAACTACGAAAAAATCAGCAAAGACGCTGCTAAAAATAGCGTAAATGATCCGGAAGTTTGGATTGGCAAATTGACATACGGCAAAGCTTCCTTGGCTACACCGAAATCTTGGGATATTTGGGTTGAATACCTCAATGCTGACGCTGGTGCATACCTCGGCGGCTCCACCAACTCTTGGAGATTCAATAACATGGATAACCTCAAATCTTGGGGTGCCGGCGTAGACTACACCTTCGCTAAAAACGCTATGTTCAGCGTCATGGGTTCCTTCGCTTCTGAAGCTAAAGATGACAGCAAAGACCCGAACGAATTAGCTCGCGCTCAGTTCGTATTCGCATTCTAATCATTCCGCTTCGGCAGAAGACAATAGAATCTATATACAGAAAAACCGCTCCGTCATGGAGCGGTTTTTTTTTGTATAAGAAAAACAGCAGCGCGACTGCTGTTTTTTAATCTAATTCTAATGTAGTTTTAATCTTCTTTTAATCTTTATCTGCTATAGTATTCATATCGAGAAAAATGATATAATATTATGGATAATGGATTGAATGATAGATGGTTTTTCAGCATACACATATCCGTAATTGTTCGCATTTACGTTCAAGCCGCCCCGTTACGGGAATGACTGGTTGTGCGGCTTGCCGCACAATGAGAATGGGTGGCATTGCGTTAAAAATGGGCGTTTGTTTGAGCGCAGCGAGTTTCGCCCATTTAGCAATGACGGACATTCTCAAAGGAATGGGAGTTCCGGGCGGCCGCCTTTTTCTTGATTCGTTCTTTTTCGGCGGCTCGAAAAAGAATGAATACAGGAGAGGGTAATAGGGATATATCCCTATTACAAGAAGAACTGCGGGGTGAGTATATGAAATACGAAATGAATTTGCATGATGAACGAATGTTGGGATATCAGCAAGGAAGAGAAGAAGGTGTGAAATCTAGTATCATAGGAATGATACGGGAAGGTATGGATTTTTCTCTTATAGCTAAAATTACATCGTATTCCATAGAACAAATCCAAAAAATCGCTCAAGACAATAAGCTGGTATAATGAAATATTGAAAAAATAGGGTACTAATAAAAAACCACGTTTTCTGCACTTACTAATGCAGTGAACGTGGCTTTTTGCTGTACTGGTTATATACATTCTTCCGGCGCAATGAGGAGATCGATATGATTCTTTTTGCAGTATTGGACGTATTTATCCGGTGCGTTGTTGTCGAGAATAATACTGTTTAAATCCGTAAGCGGACAGAATGTCATCAAAGAGGTAACATCCAATTTAGAAGAATCAATAAGCAAATGTTTTTCACCCGGTTTTTGAATGAGTTTTTTCTTAATTTCATTTTCGGCAATAGACGCATTGGTAGCACCGTTTTCGATAGAAATGCCTGTTGATGCCAAAAAGATTTTGGACATGTTGTAGTTGTCCAGGCAATGAAGCACGCTGGGGCCGACAAAGGCCATCGAAGGATAGTACAGCGTGCCGCCGGTAGCGATGAGATTAAATGTTTTGGATGTCGCGCAGGAAATAGCTGCGTTGATGACATTGACGCTGGCTGTAATAATGGTCAGATTTTTCTTTTCCAGCAAATAGGGAATCATATGCAGTGTTGTCGTGCCGGAATCAATGAAAATGACATCGTTGTCTTCAACTAATGAGGCAGCCAGTTGGGCAACCCGCTGTTTTTTCAGCGAGTTTTTGGATTGCCGCTGTGTAAACGGTTCGATAGAATCCGTTTCTTTTAGCGTAATACCGCCGTATACTTTATTGATGAGTCCCCGTTTGTCCAATTCAGCGATATCACGGCGGATGGTGTTTTTGGAGACCTGAAAGACTTCGCAAAGGTGATTGATAGACAGGCTGTGTTCTTTTTCCAGCATTTTTTGTATATTATTGATTCGTGTGATTTTCATACTAATGATGGACCTTTCTCGTTGGATTTGCAGTATAGTATGTCCTGTGTGTTTGTACATCATCATACAGGACAATTATGACGATAAAAAAATATAATGTTATTGTATCTTTGATTATATAGGAAATTATACCAAAAGACAACAATAAATACTACTTATTTCTTTGTAAAATGATGAGTAACGAAATGGGGGGGGGGGGACAGAATGCCCGATATTTGTCACTTTTTGTATAAAAAACTGCAGTATTTTGTTTTTTTGAGAAAAAATGATGAACAAATATTGACTGATAAATGATTAAGTGTTACATTATACATATCAACAAAGCCAAAACATAACCAAAATAAGTGTATGATGTTATCGAAGGAGAGATTGCTATGTCAGAAGTATTTATGATGCCTCGTAAAATTATTTCCGGGCCGAATGTGATTGCAGAATTAGGCCAGCATATTCAGGGTAAAGGTAAAAAAGCCTTGATCGTTACGGACCAGATGATGGTAAAATTTGGTAATGCTGCTAAAGTAGAAAATGCATTAAAAGCAGCTAATGTTCCTTACGTTATCTATGACGGCTCAAACACCGAACCGACCGATATTATTGTTGACGAAGGGTTAAAAATCTATAAAGAAGAAGGCTGCGATTTCCTGATTGCATTAGGCGGCGGCAGCCCGATGGATACAGCGAAAGCTATTGCAATGCTTACGGTTTGCCCGGGCAAACTTCGTGATTATATGCACACAGTCATTGATATGCCGGTTCCCTTTATCGTAGCTATTCCGACAACAGCCGGTACGGGTTCGGAAGCAACGAAAAATACGATTATTGCCGATACAGAAACCAATGTTAAAATGCTTCTCGGCGGCCCGTCCTTGATTCCGGATTTGGCAGTTGTCGATCCGACCTTTACGATGACAGCTCCTCCGAAAGTAACGGCTGCAACCGGTATTGATGCATTGACACATGTTATCGAAGCCTATACATCTCGCAAAGCCATTCCGATGACGGATATGTTTGCATTGTCGGCTATCAAGAAGATTCACAAAAACTTGCCGATTTGCTACAAAGACGGCCAGAACGTAGAAGCCCGCATGCAGATGTCTGTAGCTGCCTTGGAAGCAGGCATTGCCTTTACGAATGCTTCTGTTACGATTGTACACGGCATGAGCCGCCCGATTGGCGCATTGTTCCACATTGCTCACGGCGTATCCAACGCTATTTTGTTGCCGGCCTGCATGGAATTTGCTATCAAAGAAAACACAGACCGCTTTGCAACGATTGGCCGCATCATGGGCGTAGCTGATGAAAACACGCCGGATGAAGAAGCTGCACAGGCATTTGTCAAAGAAGTTACTCGTTTCTGCAAAGAAGTGGGTATCCCGACATTGGCAGAATTGGGCGTTGCTAAAGAAGATTTCTTTGCACAGCTCGATAAAATGGCAAGCGACGCATTAGAAAGCGGCAGCCCGCAGAATACAATGCGTATTCCTACCAAAGAAGACCTTATCGAAATCTACAAGAAATTGTACTAAACATTAGAAAGGATTCGAGACGAATGTCATTAGTTACCTTAAAAGAAGTATTGGGCTCTGTCAAAGATAATTCTTATGCGATTGGCGCGTTCAATGTATCCAACATGGAAATGGCAATGGGCGCTATCAAAGCTGCTGAAGAAATCCAGACGCCGCTTATTATTCAAATTGCCGAAGGCCGTTTGAAATATTCCCCGTTAGATTTGCTGGGACCGATTATGGTAGCAGCCGGCAAAAAAGCACATGTGCCGGTAGCTGTTCATTTGGACCATGGCTCGACATTAGAAACGATTCATTTGGCATTAGCCTTAGGCTTCACGTCTGTCATGTTTGACGGCTCCAAATATCCCCTCGATGAAAACATCGAACGGACAAAAGAAGTCAAACGGATGGCTGAATCCTACGGGGCTTCTGTAGAAGCTGAAATCGGCCGCGTCGGCGGTGCTGAAGGCGATTATAAGAGCGTGGATGTTATGGTTACCAGCGTAGAAGACGCTGTACGTTTTTCCGAAGAAACAGGCGTAGATGCCTTGGCTGTTGCTATCGGCACGGCTCACGGCAACTATACACAGAAACCGCAGCTTCGCATTGACCGCTTAAAAGAAATTGCAGCTGTTGTAAAATGCCCGTTGGTACTGCACGGCGGTACAGGCCTTACGGAAGATGATTTCCACAACTGTCTGCACAACGGCATCAAAAAGATTAATATTGCGACAGCATCCTATGACAGCGTAGCCAGCCATATCAAGCAGACTGTTGCTGCCAATCCAAACGCAAACTACTTTGATATTAGTGAAGCAGCCGTACAAGGCGCATACGAAAATATCAAAAAACATATGTTGATTTTTAATCAGAAAAACAGAGTATAAGGAGACAGACCATGGCACTTATTGAATTTGATCAATCTAAAAAAAGAGATATCGTTCTTATTGGCCGCGCAACTATCGACTTCAATCCGAACGAATTAAACCGTACCCTTGATAAAGTAGAAAC
>JBNMKW010000098.1:0-5529 GCA_050874545.1 Megasphaera sp.
AGATATGCTAAACCAACGGCCTCGCCGTATTTTGGGCTACCATACGCCGACAGAACTATTCGATGCATTCCTCGATGAAGTTTATGCTATTGATAGCGTTTCTTGAGTATGCTTGTTCAAATTCAACTTGCAATTTACCAATTTTGATTGACTACTACATTTCTTTCACAAACAAGGATTGTATTTGACGGAAAAGTTTTTGATTTATCAGATGAGGATAGAAATATATTAGAACAGTCGTTGAAAATAGCATTTATGGCTATTACGAAGCAGGAAAAATGTGGAAACAATGGTAATAACGGGGAAAGCCATTGAACATCGTATTTGTGAAATTATCGATGGATAATGTACTAATTGTTATGCATATTTGATTTTTTATCTTGTTGACGATAGGTGAAATTGTAATAGTGTGGATACACTAAAATCCTTGTAAGGTCTTAACTTACAAGGATTTTTTACATATATAACACAATTTTTTGGAAAATGGTGAGGGGAGGGGGAGATGCATCCTTTATTGACACAGAAAGTAAAAAGCTGTTTTATATATTACATTTTTAAAATAAGATGATTTTCTGCCAATCCTATGATATAATTACGTATTGTAAATAAGTATTAAAATTTTTTCTGCGAGGAGTGTCTCTATGAAAATCAGTGCTGAAGAAATAAAGAAAATCGCACTGTTGTCCCGATTGGAAATCAAAGACGATCAGATTGATGCAGTTGGGAAACAGCTGAATGACATTTTATCGTATATGGATTTGATGAGCCAGGTAGATATTACGGACGTAAAGCCGACGGCTCATGCTGTATCGATGTCCAATGTAATGCGTGATGATGTACCGCAAGAATCCTTGTCTAATGAAAAAGCGTTACAGAATGCGCCGGAACCGGAAAATGGCTGCTTTAAGGTTCCAAAAGTAATTCAGGATTAAGGAGGGGTATTGTGGAAACCATACATGGATTGCATGATAAACTCGTCAAAGGCGAACTTTCTGCTGTTGAATTGACGAATAAATTTCTTGCTCATAAAGATGCGGTAGAACCAAAAGTACAGGCATTTTTGTCGGATAACCGTCAGTTTGCTGTGGAAGCGGCTGCTGCTGTCGATAAGAAAATTGCGGCAGGTACGGCTATTTCTGATTTGGCTGGGATTCCGGGAGCAATTAAAGATAATATTTGTATTAAAGGTCAAAAAGCAACATGCGCATCGAAGATGCTGCAGAACTTTACATCGCCGTATAATGCGACGGTTATTGAAAAATTGATGGCCGCTGATTATGTCAGTCTTGGCAAAACAAATATGGATGAATTTGCTATGGGCAGTTCTACGGAAAATTCTGCCTTCCAGATTACGCATAATCCGTGGAATTTGGATTATGTACCGGGTGGCTCTTCCGGCGGTTCGGCATCGGCTGTGGCATCGGGCGAATGTGTCTGGGCTTTGGGTTCCGATACAGGTGGATCTATTCGTCAGCCGGCAGCGTATTGCGGTGTTGTCGGCCTCAAACCAACATACGGTTTGGTATCCCGCTTTGGGTTGATTGCCTTTGCATCTTCGTTGGATCAGATTGGCACGTTTACCAACGATGTTGAAGACTGCGCTATTGTGCTCAATGCTATTGCTGGTCATGATGCCAAGGATTCCACGTCTATCCCACAGGCAGAAAAAGATTATAAACAGGCCTTAGTCAATGATGTCAAAGGTATGAAAATCGGCATTCCAGAAGAATTCTTTGGTGAAGGTTTGGATGATACCTGCCGTAAAGCCTTGGATGAAGCCATTGAAACGTATAAAAAATTGGGAGCTGAAATCGTGCCGGTCAGCATGCCTCACATGAAATACGGTATTGCTGCTTATTATGTTATTGCGCCAGCAGAAGCCAGCTCTAACCTGGCTCGATATGATGGTGTAGGCTTTGGCCTCCGCGTCGAAGGCAAGGATATTGTCGATATGTACATCAAGACCCGTTCCGAAGGGTTTGGCCCGGAAGTACAGCGCCGTATTTTGCTCGGTACATACGTACTCAGCTCCGGCTATTATGATGCGTACTACCTGCGTGCTATGAAAGTACGTACGTTGATTAAACAAGATTATGATGAAGCCTTAAAACAATGTGACGTATTGCTGACGCCGACAGCACCGGATACGGCATTCAAGATTGGTCAGAACAGCGATAATCCGCTGGCTATGTATTTGGGTGACGTCTGCACCGTTACGCTGAACTTGGCCGGTCTGCCGGGTATCAGTATTCCCTGCGGCTATAAAAATGGTCTTCCTATTGGCATGCAGCTCATTGGCAAAGCGTTGGATGAAGCAACGCTGTTGCGCGCTGCCTATACGTTTGAACAAAATCGGACGGACCTGCGTAAGCCGTCGCCAATGGGGGAGGTTGAACTCTAATGAAATACGAATCCGTTATCGGCTTGGAAGTCCACGTCGAATTAAAAACAAAAACTAAAATTTTCTGCGGCTGCAGTACAGAATTCGGTGCCGAACCGAATACGCATGTCTGCCCGGTCTGCTTAGGTCTGCCGGGTGTACTGCCGGTCCTTAACAAAGAAGTGCTTCATTTTGCTGTCAAAGCAGGGCTGGCACTGCACTGCGATATTTTGCCGTACAGCAAATTTGACCGTAAAAACTATTACTATCCGGATTTGCCAAAAAACTTCCAGACATCGCAGTTTGATTTGCCAATCTGCAAAGGCGGTTATGTGGATATTGAAGTCAACGGTGAACAACGCCGCATCCATTTGACACGTATTCATATGGAAGAAGATGCAGGCAAACTCGTTCACAGTGGTGCAACAATTGATACTTCTGATTCTACATGCGTCGATTACAACCGTACAGGCGTACCGCTGCTGGAAATCGTTGGCGAACCGGAACTGCGCAGCGGCGAAGAAGCCCGTGCTTATTTGGAAAAACTCCGTTCTATTCTGCAGTATTTGGGTGTTTCCGACTGCCGTTTGGAAGAAGGCAGCATGCGTTGTGATGCCAATATTTCTGTTCGACCAGTCGGCAGCACAACATTGGGCACGAAAACTGAATTAAAGAATATCAACTCTTTCAGCGGTGTTCAGAAAGGGATTGAATACGAAGCCGTTCGTCAGGCACAGATTTTGGATGAAGGCGGCACGATTCAGCAGGCAACCCGCGGCTGGGAAGAAGCCAAAGGCATTACCGTTTTGCAGCGTGTCAAAGAAGGAGATAGCGATTACCGTTATTTCCCGGAACCGGATTTGATTCCTATTGAAGTATCTCCGGAGTACATTGAAGAAGTTCGTAAAGAACTGCCGGAAATGCCCGATGCCCGCCGCAAACGTTTTATGGATGAATTAGGCCTTCCTGAATACGACGCCAACTTGCTGACACTGGAAAAACAGACAGCCGATTACTTTGAAGAAATCGTCAAAGAAGGCATCGATGCCAAAACGGCTTCCAACTGGATGCTCGGCGAATTTGCCAAGAAGTTGAATGAAGAAGGCGTCAGTGCTGCCAATGCACCCGTTAAACCGGCTGATTTGGCAGGGCTCTTGCAGTTGATTGCCAAAGGTACGATTTCCGGTAAAATTGCTAAGAAAGTATTGCCGGAAATGTGGAAAACAGGCAAATCTGCTGATGTTGTCGTCAAGGAACAAGGCTTGGTTCAGATTACCGATACGGGTGCGTTGGAAGATATGGTCAAGAAGATTATTGCAGCCAACCCGCAGTCTGTCGCTGACTATAAAGCAGGCAAGAAGAAAGCCATTGGTTTCCTTGTCGGTCAAATCATGAAGGAAACAAAAGGTCGGGCTAATCCGGGCGTTGTCAATCAGCTGTTGACTAAAAATTTACAATAATAGGATGGACAAGTACATATGCGTTGTGCTGCTGATTGCAGCATAGGGTATGTGCTTTGGCACAGAAGCCACACAGTTGTCTTAGTGATAAGTGTGTGGCTTTTTATATCAACTATGGGAGAAAGAGGTGTTTAAGTGGCAAGCCAAGCAAAAAAAATAAATATGCTGCAGGGGTCCCTGTGGGATAAAATATTGATAGTAGCCTTGCCGTTTGCTTTGACAGGCATGATGCAGCAATTTTTTAATGCGCTGGATATTGCCATGCTGGGACGGTTTGTCGGTAAAGAAGCGATGGCAGCTGTTGGCAGCAACAGTTCGGTTCTGGCAACGACATTGAGCTTGTTCATTGGTATTTCGCTGGGAGCCAATGTAGTCATTGCTTCCTTTATTGGTAAAAAGGATACGGCCGGTATTCACAAAGGGGTTCATACGGCGATTTTGGTCGCGTTGCTGTGCGGCATCAGCATGACTGTTGTTGGCGAAGTAATAACGAATCAGCTGTTGGATTTTTTATCTGTGCCGTTGGAAATCCGCGGAATGGCAGAAATGTATTTACGGATTTATTTTTTAGGCCTGCCGGTTATTTTTTTGTACAATTTTGAATCGGCTATTTTCCGCAGCCAGGGAGACACGCGGACGCCGCTGTACTGCTTGATTGCCGGCGGTGTCATCAAAGCATTTCTCAACTTGTTTTTTATTTTACAGCTGGGCATGTCGGCTGAAGGGGTCGCCATAGGGACCATTGTTGCCAATACGATTAGCTCAGGATTGCTTTTTTACTTTTTGCGGCGCAGCCATACGGAAATCCGCGTGCGCATGCATGAGTTTGCCATTGATAAGCCCTTGCTGGTGCAGATTTTAAAAATCGGCCTGCCGGCAGGACTGCAGAATATGGTCTTTTCTCTGTCCAATCTCTGTATTCAGTCAGCTATCAACAGCTTGGGGCCTGATGTCATGGCAGCATCGGCGGCAGCATTTAACATAGAAATTTTTACCTATTTCATTATCAATGCCTTTGGTCAGGTCTGCACAACCTTTACGAGTCAAAATTACGGAGCCAGACTGGTGTCGCGGTGTCGACGTGTTTTTAAGCTCTGCCTCATAATGGACGGCTTAGTAGCTGTTGTCAGCGGTGCCTTGACGATTGTCTTTGCTGACCCGTTATTGAGTTTGTTTAATACGGATGCTGCGGTTATTTCCATTGGCTATGTGCGCTTGTTTTATATTCAGGCTTTTTGCCTGGTGGAAGTGGTGTTGGAAATCGTATCTGGGGCGATGCGCGGCTATGGCAATTCGCTAATTCCGGCTGTTATTACGCTCTTTGGAATTTGCGGTACTCGCGTGACCTGGGTCTATACGGTTTTTGCTGGCAGTCCGACGTTTGACTGTTTGATGATGGTATTTCCATTGAGCTGGATTGTTACCGTTGTGATTTTATCCGCAGCTTATGTTTGGTTTTTGCGTCATCTGCCGAAGTGGGAAACTGCAACATAACGGCAGGTATATCTTTTGATAGTGCTAACAGGTTGAAAAGAATAGCTGCAGGGTAGTTAGTGTAAAATAATTGTGGGAAAACTTTATTAGGCTAAAAAGAGGATCATATAAAAAAAGAAGGAACTTCTTTGGTATAATGAAATCACCATAAATCCATTACAAAGGAGTCCTTCTTATGACTAGTATACAACATAT
>JBNMKW010000099.1:0-5469 GCA_050874545.1 Megasphaera sp.
ACAAAAATACCGATTAAAATCCAATATAAATACCGGAAGCGGCCATCATTATTTTTCTTTTTCATCAACGCTTCAAGCATGTATATGTTACCTCCATCTACCAGCAACGCTCCATCCATAATAGGAATCTTCCCGACGGAGCCGCCATACGATGCGATCGACAGGAATCATGAGGATACCATGGTATATGAGCATAGGAATACTAAATTCAAACAAATACGATGCCACATGGATAAACTGTCCTGACGCAAACAAGATCATGCAGTTTAATATAAGACTGCATTCTGTTGCTCCCAGTACAATCAGTAAGGTCAGTATCCACTGGTCTTTATCTATGTCGCGGCCCAAATAACTGCAGACAATCGCAATAATCAGATACGGCAGCAAATGCAGTCCAAAGAAATTGCCAATAATGACATCCTGGCAGAATCCGCCCAGCAGCGCTGTCCAAACACCTACGCGCTGTCCATGGTGCAGTGCCATCAACACGACAAACACAAAAATTAAATTCGGCTGATTTACGCCATTGAAAATAAACGGCAGTACAGCGCTTTGTAAAATAAACACAATAAACGCCGTCATCACACAGCTTAGTTTCTTCATAATGCTGCGGCTCCTTTAATTCCTTCCACTTTATCTCGATTCGTCTGCGGCACTAATTTTGGCGCAACATCCGGTTTTGCATATGAACCTGTATCAGACGATTTCAAAATAACCAATACTTCTTCCAATTTAGAGAAATCTACACTCGGACGAATAACCGCATATTTGACAAAATCATTGTCATTTTGGTGAATAGAAACAATCGTTCCCAGCGGCAATCCTTTGGGATAAATCGACCCAAACCCGGAAGTAACCAGCGTATCCCCTTCCAAAATATCCGCATCTTTGGCGATGTTGACAAACTGCGGTTCTGTCGGTACATTGCCGTTGCCGCGAACGACGGAAGAAACCCTGGATTCCGGACGCTGTACAATGGCACCGATACTGGTGCGCGGGTCTGTCAAAAGCTGTACGCGCGCAGAATGCGGATATACATCACTAATAAAACCGACAACACCGTCCGGCGTAATAACCGGCATATCTTTTTCTATGCCTTCTCCACTGCCGACATCAATAATCATCGTGTTGCTCCAAGTACCGTAGTCACGTGAAATGACAGAACCGGCTACTACTTTATATTGAGGATGAGAAGACCGGAAATCCAGCAATTTGCGAAGCCGATCATTTTCTGCTACTAATTCATCATAATCGACACTCTTGTTTTTTAATGCCGCATTTTCTTTTTCCAGTGCTTCCCATTCAATGCGGTTTTTTAAACTAACATCAATAATATGGATGCCCGATGCCAATGAACCTACGATGTTGCTGGCGCCGTATTCAAACGGAGAGGCTATCGTCTGCAGCGGCTTGGTAATAAAGGGCAACGAATCACGCTGCCGCCATGCCCATCCTACGACAGCTATTATAATGAATAATATAAGTACGAAGACGATGCTTCTTTTCCCAAACGAAAACAATTTTAAAATCTCCTCCTGTAAATGCGCTGTGCGCCTTCAATCAATGCTGCTAATTTTTCCCGTTCAGCTAATGCCTTGCCAGCTCCCTTAGCCACAGCCAATTCGGGTTCTGCCGCTAAAATAACCGGCACGCCTAATTCCTGTGCAAAAAGCTGTTCCATTCCTTTCAGTTTGGCACCGCTGCCTGTAAGTACGATGCCGTGCTCCATAATATCAGCCGCTAATTCTGGCGGTGTTTCCCGTAAAACAGCGCGTACAACATCCAATATTTTCATCAAAGGACGGCCAATAACATGATACAACTCACTGGCTTTGACAGCCATTTCTTTCTGCAGTCCATCATCCAAACCGCGGCCTAAAAAATAGTAGCCTCTATCTTCCAGCGGCAATACCGCTGAGCCATTCGTAATTTTCATTTCTTCAATCGTTACGTCATCTGTCACAATATCATACTGATACCGCAAATAGTCTTTAATTGCGCCATTAAAATCCAAACTTCCCAAATGGATGGATTTGGAAATGACAATGCCGCCCAACGATAAAATCGCAATATTTGTCGTGCCGCCGCCAATATCTACCACCATACTGGCAACAGGATCATAAATCGGCAGATTGACACCGATAGCCGCAGCCGCAGCGGTTTCAATCAAGTATGCTTCTTTGGCCCCTGCCTGATAAATAGCTTCCATGACAGCCCGTTTTTCGACGTTTGATGCCGCGGCCGGCACGCCTACCATGATGCGCAGCCGCTGTACACTACGGACACACTTGTTCAGGATATACCCAAGCATCGTCCGCGTTACGCCGTAATCAGCTATGACACCCTTTTGCAGCGGCCGATGCAGTTTGACCGTTTCCGGAGATTTTGCCAACAAATCTTCTGCCGCATTTCCCATGGCAATAATCTTTTTGTTTCGTTCATCTGTCGCCATAACAGACGGCTCAGACAGCACAATACCGCGGCCTTCTACATATACCTGCGTCGTACTGGTACCCAAATCGATACCTATATTTTTAGTCAGAGGAGAAAAAATCGAACCCATAACAAATCCTTTCCAATACACTATTTAATCATTTACATATTTTAGCACACCATCATCATTTTCGCACTAGTATTTCATTATTTTTTCACAGGAATTCATAATTCATTTCGCAGAGAAAGCCTGATGATTACCATAAAACAGTTGACGAACGCCTTGGTACATGGTAATATAATTAAGTATCGTATGGAGCGGTATCGAAGTGGTCATAACGGGGCTGACTCGAAATCAGTTAGGCCGTAAGGTCTCGTGGGTTCGAATCCCACCCGCTCCGCCAAAGCAAAAAGCGCACAGATAAGCCATCTATCAGACTTTTCTGTGCGCTTTTTATTATGTTTTACAAGAAATATTTAAATGCGTTATCTCCCCCAAAATCTACCCCAAACATATTTTTTAGGATTTTATTATAGGCTCTTTGTCAAATGTTGGGGTGCCTTTTAAATCATCCACTACGAAGGGACGTGAGTGAATTGTTCTCACGTCCTTTTTTATTTTTGTTTTACACGTTTTGATTTCTATAATCTTTAATATGCAGTTTGCGGCTGTGACAATAGGGACAATGAGAGACAGACACATGAAACTGGAGATGAATCAAGAAACCGGAATCTACATGTTCAATTTCTTTGACACACCCCTCTTCCCAATTTAAGTTTTTTTTCGATACAATGATACAGAGACATATCTATACTCCTTCCGACTCTTCGTAGTGGTTGCGTTGAAATGCGGTTTAGGTATGTCTTATTTTATATAAAATAAGAGGTCTTGTGAATACGGATGTCCACAAGACCCCAACATTTAGTATAGAACCGAAAAAAGCTCATCCTATGCGGAATGAGCTTCTTTATATTGTATTAGTCATATACTTCCCGACGATGCCCAATTGTTAAGGCTAAGATAACCAGCCGTTCATCCTGAATTTGACAAATTAGACGATAATCACCAATACGGTATCGCCATTGGCCACTTCGATTGGCTGTTAGTCCTTTGCCATGAATTCTTGGGTTTTCACATCCAACTAAATTTTTTTCAATCCAAGATTTCATCATGCGTTGCGTATACTTGTCCAGTTTCTTAAATTCCCTATCAAATCGAGTGGTTGTTTCTATAGAATACATATTATTCGCCTATCTCCCTCCATAGTTCTGAAATAGGTCTGCTTTTCTTTCCGTCTTTTACATAATCCCGATAGGCTTCTTCAAAAACAGCCCGATCATATTCTTCATCAATGCGTTCAAATAATGCACGTTTAAACGCCTCTCCTAATGTCATAGAATGTAACTTTGCATAACTGTCCGCTAATTTACGTTCTTCATCTGTTAATCGAATAGAAAATGCCATCGTAATCACCTCTTTAGTACATCGTACTACACATTAGTGGTGTCGGTCAATATGTACCGCAATTTCGTTATACCCATTTGCCTCTCTCTATTTCGTGCTGTCAGCTGTTCGCCGATTCTATCTAGCCGTGCAACTAATTCATTTTCATTCATTCTTATCTCCTCATGGTACACTAAATAAAAATGGAGTGATTTTTATGAAACTTCCAAATGGCTATGGTACCGTTTATAAGTTATCCAGCAATCGGCGGCACCCGTACGTCGTGAAAAAGAGTGTTAATGGCAAACAAAAAACGCCCTAGAATATTTCTAGAGCTATCAAGAGGCTTTTAAGTTTTTGGTTGAGTTGAATCACTGCACGCCCTCCCATGATATGACATTTTCTGCAGTCTACTACGGCTGGAAATGGTCTCTTAAGGCCCAAACTGCAAAAAATTCAACTGGCTTAATTCATGCCTTGTGTAAGCTGGTTTCGGTAACTACCGAGGTTGCATAAAAGTTGTAAAGTGCTGCAAACTGCCTATTCGGTAGGTAACAGATGCAAAAATGTTGAACTCAATTTTAGTGATTTCTAAACTGCCTACTCGGCAGATAACTACAATATGTCACCAGCTCGGCGCCGTGTGATTTTCTAAACTGCCTATTCGGCAGATAACCTTAAACAAGCTGATATACAAGGCAAGATAGCTTTCTAAACTGCCTATTCGGCAGATAACAAAAAGCCTTAATGTTTCTTATCATTGGCTTATTTCTAAACTGCCTATTCGGCAGATAACACATTATTTGAAGCGTTGTGTATTCCCCATTTTTTTCTAAACTGCCTATTCGGCAGATAACAATGCGCCGCAACTTTTACCGGGCCGTACTCGTTTCTAAACTGCCTACTCGGCAGATAACTACCAATGTCGGCATTGTCGGCGAGGGCGGCATTTCTAAACTGCCTATTCGGCAGATAACCGAATCATCTATTGTCGATGAACTGTGCAAACTTTCTAAACTGCCTATTCGGCAGATAACCGAATCATCTATTGTCGATGAACTGTGCAAACTTTCTAAACTGCCTATTCGGCAGATAACATCAAACAGTTAAAGGAAATAAAACATGGACATTTCTAAACTGCCTATTCGGCAGATAACAGTATGACTCATACTATGACTTCCCGACTGTGTTTCTAAACTGCCTATTCGGCAGATAACACAGTAAAATCACTTACTAATTGTCCTACTGATTTCTAAACTGCCTATTCGGCAGATAACTATCGTTTGTAGTTGGAACGGATCGAGTGATATTTCTAAACTGCCTATTCGGCAGATAACCAGCCGAATTAATCGGGACCACTGCTGGAACATTTCTAAACTGCCTATTCGGCAGATAACGCTTACATGTACTTTCTGAAATCAGATTAAACTTTCTAAACTGCCTATTCGGCAGATAACGTATACATTTAAATTCCGTAAACTTATATAGATTTCTAAACTGCCTATTCGGCAGATAACTGCATCATAAGATGATGTAGTGTAGTGGAATATTTCTAAACTGCCTATTCGGCAGATAACGATACTAATTGAGGG
>JBNMKW010000100.1:0-5349 GCA_050874545.1 Megasphaera sp.
CCATTTTTGGTCTTTATCGCTAAGATTGAGCGGGGTACCATCTTCCAATTGATATCCTGCTGCACTTGGCGTTCCTTGGTATGTGCCTGTTAGTTTTGGCCACTGAATTCCGATTTCCGGGTCATTCCACGCCATGCCGCCCTCATCATTGGGGTGCCAAAAATCGTTGACTTTATAGCAAAATTCGGCAACATCGCTAAGTACCAAGAAACCATGGGCAAAGCCTTCGGGAATGAGAAATTGTTTTTTGTTTTCTTCTGTCAATGTAACGCCATACCACTTGCCAAAGGTGTTTGAATCACGACGCAAATCAACAGCCACATCGAATACACTGCCCCGAACGGCACGAACCAATTTGCATTGGGGAAAATGCTTTTGAAAATGAAGTCCCCGCAGCACGCCTTTTGTGGACATAGATTGATTATCCTGAACAAACCGGATATGAAATCCCGCTTCTTCCATATCGTGTTGGTTATATGTTTCCATAAAATAACCGCGCCCATCACCATGTACAGTCGGCGTAATCACGCATAATCCTTCAATACCACCGACATTCTTTTCAACTTGTATCTGCCCCATTATACTATCTCCTTTTATAAAAACTGCATCGCAAACATGACTATGCACGAATTGCTTCCAAATACCGTCTAACGGCATCTTTCCAATCTGGTAACGGCGTAAATCCATTTTCTTTTAACTTGCTTTTATCTAACCGACTGTTAAAGGGCCGTGCTGCCTTGGACAAACCGTATTCAGCCGTCGTAACGGGAATCACCTTTGTCGTGTAGCCCGCTTGACGAAAAATTTCACACGTAAAATCATACCAAGAAATATAGCCGCCTTCATTCGTGGCATGGTAATAGCCGTATTTGTCGGTTTCTATCATATCTATCAGCAGCCGTGCCAAATCCAGCGTATATGTCGGCGTACCAATTTGGTCATTGACAACACGTACGGTGTCATGGGTTTTACCAACGTTTAACATTGTCTTAATAAAATTCTTGCCATTTTGGCCAAAGACCCAAGCAATACGGACAATAAAGTATTTTTCCAGCGTCTTGGCGACGGCCAATTCTCCTTCCAGCTTGGTCTGTCCATATACATTAAGCGGTTTATACTCCTTGCAGTCCGGCTGCCATGGCGTCGTTCCCTGACCGTCAAACACATAATCCGTACTAAGATATACCATTTTACAGTCTATCTGCTTACAAGCTGATGCAATATACTGGGTACCGCTGGCATTAACAGCTCGTACTTTTGCGACCTTATCATCATCTTCTGCCAAATCTACAGCCGTCCAAGCAGCACAATGAATGACAGCATCGGGATGCACACGAGATATTGTTTCCTCTACAGATTGTTTATTCGTAATATCCAAGGAAATATATGGCATTGTCGTTACTGCCGACCCATCTGCCATGCCATTATAAGCAGGAGCCAAGTCACTGCCAATACCTGTATGCCCTCGTTTTGCCAATTCATTCATCACATCATGCCCCAGCTGCCCATTGACACCTGTTACAAAAATAACCAATGTATCCTCCTTTCGAGGATGCATTGGTTATTTTCAAGTTTCAAGTTATTAGTAATTAGTGACTAGTTCTAACTACTAATAACCACTCACTAACAATTAACCACTGCATCCTCATTGCCATTACAAAGTCCGTTTTAATGTCAAAATTAATGAAGTAAGCATCTTTCCAATTTCATCTATTAAAACCTTTACTTCTTGTGTTTGCTCTGCAGTCATATACCTTAGTTTCTCGCAAAACAATATTTGCGTCATAAGTTCTGCATTAGAGCCCCGAGCTACTGACAAAAATTGAATAAATTCTTGCCTGGCCTTCTGCTATATTAGAAGGAATCGATACAGCAGCCCGTCTCATTTGATCTGATAATGCATATCGCTCCTCAGCAGGGAGCAATTTTACCAACGCATATACATTTCCCCCTAACTGCATCGCTTTCTGCCATACAATCAAATCTTGATATGATTGTACTACCATACTCTCCCTTTCACCTAAATGGACAGCACAGTGCCTCCGTAAAACTACCCACTAACCACTAACTACTGCACACTATTTACCAGCATACATCTTCTGATAGTACTGCTGATACTCGCCGCTGATAATCGGTTGCCACCAGTCTTTATGCTGCAAATACCATTGGATAGTCTTTTGAATCCCGTCAGCAAATTTCGTTTCCGGGAGCCATCCCAGTTTATCGTGGATTTTGGTCGGGTCGATGGCATAGCGACGGTCATGGCCTTTGCGGTCCGTCACATAATGAATCAAGCTTTCCGGCTTGTGCAGTGCCTTACAAATAAGCTTGACAATATCGATATTTTTCATTTCATTATGCCCACCGACATTATAGACCTCGCCGACCGTTCCTTGATGGAGAATCAAATCAATAGCTCGGCAATGGTCTTCCACATACAGCCAGTCCCGCACATTGAGACCATCGCCATAGACAGGCAGCGGCTGGTCATGCAAGGCGTTGATAATCATCAAAGGAATCAGCTTTTCCGGAAAATGATAGGGCCCATAGTTGTTGGAACAACGGCTAATCGTCACAGGCAGCCCATAGGTCCGATGATACGCCAACACCAGCAAATCGGCAGATGCCTTGGAACTACTGTACGGGCTCGATGTATGAATCGGCGTCGTTTCCGTAAAAAATAAATCCGGCCGATCTAACGGCAAATCGCCATACACTTCATCCGTCGATACTTGATGATACCGCTGAATGCCGTATTTACGGCACGCATCCATCAACACGGCCGTCCCCATAATATTCGTTTCCAAGAAAATACTCGGATTTTCAATAGACCGGTCCACATGGGATTCAGCCGCAAAATTGACCACCATATCCGGCTTTTCTTCTTCAAACAGCTGATATACAGCTTGTCTGTCACAAATATCCGCCTTGACAAAGCGAAAATTCGGCTTGTCCATAACCGGTGCCAATGTAGACAAATTTCCGGCATACGTCAGTTTATCCAAACAAATAATCCGATCGTCCGGATGAAATCGCAGCATATGAAACACAAAATTAGACCCAATAAACCCGGCCCCGCCGGTGATGATGATGTTCATGACACGTATTTTCTCCTTTTTCATATATTAATATATCGTTTGTCGTAGCTCGTTTGGCGTGGTTCGTGCCATACAGACTACTTTATCTGCTCACTCTTGCTTTTGAGACTCCGAATCAAAGCACTTAGTAACTGGGCAACCTTGTAGCTTAATTGTTTAGCATGCTGAATTTGTTCTTCTGTCAAATATTCGAAATCAACACAAAGAATTAACTGTGTCAGCAACTCTGCATTCGAACCTTTGGCAATATAAAGAAACTGAACAAATTCTTTACTAGTATTTCTTGCTTGTCCTTCGGCTATATTGGAAGGAATAGACACAGCTGCCCGACGCATTTGGTCGGATATGGCATATCGTTCTTCAATGGGAAGAAGTTTAACAAGTTTATATGTCTCACGTGCCAGCAACATCGCTTGCTGCCATACAATCAAATCCTCAAATGACCGCAAAGACATAACCATATTCACCATCCTTCGCCAAACGAACCACAACAAACGCCAAACAACGCGCAACGCGCGTCAATCCTTCAAAAACCGTCCTTCGGCTACTTTTTTGAGATACTGTCCATACGGGCTTTTGCCATATTTTATAGCACTTTCCATGAGCGTGTCTTTGTCAATCCAGCCATGGCCATAGGCAATGTCTTCCAAAGCCGCAATCTGAATGCCTGCTCTGGTTTCGACGGCTTTGACAAAATTTGAGGCCTCACTCAAGCTGTTGACAGTGCCCGTATCAAGCCATGCATAGCCCCGACCTAATGTAACAACGTTTAATTTACCTTGTTCCAAATAGATACGGTTTAAATCGGTAATTTCCAATTCGCCGCGGGCTGATGGCGTGACCTGTTTGGCATATTCACACACATATTCATCATAAAAATACAATCCCGTAACGGCATAGTTCGATTTCGGCTGGTCCGGCTTTTCTTCAATGGAAATGGCCTTGCCTTCCTCATCAAATTCGATAACCCCAAACCGTTCCGGGTCATCGACATAATAGCCAAAGACCGTCGCACCTGCTTTATTGGCGGCCGCTTCCTGCAAATGCCTGGTTAAGCCGGCACCATAAAAAATATTATCGCCTAAAATCATGGCACAAGGCTCGCCATCAATAAATTCTTCACCCAAAATAAACGCCTGCGCCAGTCCATCCGGTGAGGATTGTACCTTGTAAGACAAATGAATTCCATACCGTGAACCATCGCCAAGAAGGCGCTCAAAATTCGGCAAATCCGTCGGCGTAGAAATAATTAAAATATCGCGAATCCCTGCCAACATCAACGTAGACAAGGGATAATAAATCATCGGTTTGTCATACACAGGCAACAACTGCTTCGAAGTCACCATCGTCAGCGGATACAACCGCGTTCCACTGCCACCTGCTAATATAATTCCCTTCAAAATACTTCAACTCCTCGTATATTATGTAGTAACATTATATCATAATGCAATCAATTTATCATATATATGAAACAACCCTAGTACTAGGACTGTTTTATTATTTGGTATTAGTCCAACTTTTGTGGTGTGATCACCCCTAGTCCAATTTATGTGGTCATCCTAGTCATATTTTGTAGTCTATTCCTTGCACTCAAAAAACTCTTTCTATTTTATATAAATAAGGAGCCTTGTGAATACGGATGTCCACAATACCTCTTATTTTATATAGGCAGATTTACAATCTAAGTGCAACAATAACTTGAAATAAAAATGACACATGGATCTCTGCTATAATGGTGTTTGCAACGACAACATTACGTTAGGAGTGATTCCATGTGCCACTACTATTATCTTATACTATCTGAACAAGAAAAGCTACTATTTTTTCTAGCAAAAGGATATACGCTTACGTATATTGCCAAAAAATTGAGTCGGAATAAATCCACGATTTCTCGTGAACTGCATCGCAATGCTTCCGGGAAGCACTATCTTCCTGTTGAGGCAGAAGCGAAAGCCCGTCAGCGTCATTTCCACTGCCATCCTCACAAAAAATTAGACGACCCTGTATTGCTGAAAAAAGTAAAATCACTGATTTCTGTTCATCAATGGTCTCCTGAAGAGATTTCCCATCGTCTTACGCTAGAGGGAAGTCCTTTGCAAGTAAGCTTTGGTACTATTTATCGTGCTATTCATGCTGGGATGCTTGATGATCCCTTAACGAATAGATATTGGTAAAGAGTTCATCAAGAAATTAAGACATCATGGGAAAAAACGTCATTTGAAAGGAGAAGAGGAACGCCGCGGCAAGTTTC
>JBNMKW010000101.1:0-5231 GCA_050874545.1 Megasphaera sp.
AGGTGGGCGAGGAAATTCCTGATGGGCTGCTGGGCCTGTATCGTATTACTGTACCGGCAGGAGATACAGCGGCCAATCTTAACTCCGTTACCTTCGCCGATATTCGCCGGGTAGAAAGCCACTATCGTGTGGCTTACGGGAAAACACCGGCTGTGACGGTGCCTTTGCCCTATGCGGCTGTAGGCACAAATTACAGTGTAACACTGGACATCGAATCGACTACCAACAGCCGGGAAACCAAGCTGCGGGTGACAGATAAAAGAAACTATGGCTTTACCATTCAAAGTATCGGCGAAGCAGATAACATCAAGGTTCACTGGACAATGGTACAGGCCAAGGCGTAAGGAGGAAGTTATGTTTATCAGAAAACACCCTAAAAAATGGGGCAAAAGTGAGTATGTTCCTTATCGGTTTGAGGGCTATGTGCTATTTATCGGGAAGGGCGAAAATGTGGTATCGCTGGATATCGAAGAACTGCAGCGTGATGTTGCAGTGGATTTTGATATTTGCCAGGACTACATGGGAACTATCTGCATTAATGAGGGCGTAGCTCCACTGATGAGACTAACCATCGAACCGTATCGTACGGAAATATACGATACGGGAGAAGTCAGCGAAAAGGGAGAGCCGGTCATGGCAAAACGAATTTTGCCGCCGAATGTAGATAATATCGAATGTGATTTGTATACCGTACAGTATCCGTTGGAAGTTGAAGAATGAGGAGGAATTTATCATGTATAGCTTTATTGTAGACAAAGAACGCCGTGCCTTGGAAAATGCATCAGGAGGCAAGAACACCCTGATTTATGACAGTGCGGGCAATCCGTCCGTGATGTGTGTGATTCCGAAATTTCGTATGGAAGATGTAGATGCAGATTTAGGAACAGGCGTACATCCTGCTTTTGTCGTGCATGGCAAGGAAGTACCGGAAATCCTGATTTCCAAATATCAGAATATTGTCGTGGACAGAAAAGCATATTCTATGCCTCACGAAGACCCAGCGGCCTACATCACCTTTGACAGCGCTAAAGCCGTCTGCGACGCAAAAGGCCGGGGCTGGCACATTATGAACCGCGCTGAATGGGCGGCCATTGCCTTGTGGTGTAAGAAAAACGGTTTTATGCCCAGAGGCAACACGAACTCTGGCAAAGCCTATGACGCTACGCATGAATGCGGCGTAATGGGCGGTGACGCGCGCACTCTTACGGGCAGCGGTCCCGTGACGTGGAATCACGACAACACCCCGTATGGCATTTCCGACCTTTGCGGAAACGTATGGGAGTGGAACGACGGCGCGAAAATCATTGATGGCCATATCTACATTCACGGCGAAGACGGCGTAGCCATGAACAACTTTGACACTGCGAACATTGCAAACAATGCCAGTGGCTGGGTAAATACAAGCGCTTTCTACATGGGCGACGGTATGAAGATTGGCGCAGCTCGTGCAAACGTAAAAGCCTATAACGGCAACTTCAAAGACCTTGTAGCAAACAGCGGTTTCACGATACCGAACACTCTTAAGCAGCTCGCGCTCGCTCCTACTACTGGCAACACGACTGATGACCACTTCTACTGCAACACCGAAGGTGAGCGTGTCTCGTTATCGGGTGGCGATTGGAACGACGGCTCGTCTGCGGGCTTGTTCGGTTTGGATTTGAACGGCGTTCGTTCGGACTCGATTGGCGTCGTCGGTTTCCGCTCCGCTTATATTGCGATTTGACCCTTGATACTTGTGTTTTGCAGGAGCGGGCGGTAGCCCATCCCCAGCTTTTTACAAAGAATTTTTTGGAAGGATTGAGAAGAATTAATAAGCTGACTATAGTTACAAAAACGAATGATTTACTGGACGAAATATATGACGCAGTACAGCAATATCCAAAGTCTGAAAAATATTTATTAGGGGCAGATACAAAACAAGCAGGATTGACTTTTTACCGTTTGATTATTACGGCGGCAAAGAAATATTTTAAGAAAACGACATTAAGGGACGCTGATGTGGAATTGGTTGTATTAAAGAATTTTATACGCATAGGACATAGCCGCAGATATATGAACACAAAACGCTACGAACGATTATCGCGGGCAATCGAGGAAGTAGGCAGAATGTTAGGCGGTTGGATTCAAACAACGGAAAAATAAAAATATTATTGGGGAATAGCTATTTACGTATCTCGTTATCGGGTGGCAATTGGAACAACGGCTCGAATGCGGGCTTGTTCGATTTGGATTTGAACAACGTTCGTTCGAACTCGAATGGCAACGTCGGTTTCCGCTCCGCTTTACTTCACCGTCAGAAGTTATAACCTTACGGGGTTATATCCAGTACAGAAGTATTAAAGGAGTTATTCTCCGTTATTGCAGGTGAACATATACTGCAATAAAAAAATAAAAACGGAACGATGCAGTTAGTAGCTGACCGCGAAAGATGTATCGTTGTTATAGGCAGAATAAAATATAGAGAAGTAAGGATTGAAGTTTTTTCGTGAAACGTTTTAATAATATTTATAGTAAAATTTATGACTTTGAAAATTTGTATGAAGCATACAAGGAGGCACGAAAGCGTAAACGATACAGGCATGATGTTATGAGGTTCACAACGAACCTTGAGGAAAACTTAATACATTTACAAAATGAACTCATTTATAAAACCTACAAAGTAGGCAGATATAATGAGTTCTTTGTTTATGACCCAAAGAAAAGACTGATTATGTCATTGCCATTTCGAGACAGGGTAGTGCAATGGGCAATATATCGCCAAATTAACCCGTTATTTGATAAGCGGTATATATCGACCTCTTACGGGTGCAGAGTTGGCGGTGGTGCGCATAGAGCAGTGAAGAAACTGAAAGAATACATCAGGCAGCAGCCGGGGAAGGCGTACGTTCTAAAGATGGACGTAAGCAAATATTTTTACCGAATTAACCATGATGTATTGATGGCTACGCTTAGAGCCATTATAAAGGACGAAGATTTACTGTGGCTTTTAGAAACCATTATACGCAGTGAGCATGATTTTGGGATTGAAGTAGATGATTGTGATTATTCCGGACAGCGGCTTTCTGGTGTCGGTATGCCTATTGGAAATTTATCCTCACAGATGTTTGCTAATCTTTATCTGAACGCGGCAGACCATTTTGCCAAAGAAGTATTGAAATGTAAATATTATATACGTTACATGGACGATATGGTTATCGTAGACACAGACAAGAAAAGATTAAGAGAAGTTTTAACAGCTATGGACGATTTTCTTGTCAACAAACTAGCCTTAAAACTAAACAATAAAACTTGCATACGAACGGTAAGCCAGGGCGTTGACTTTTGCGGTTACAGAGTTTTTAACACACATATCAGACTGCGCAAAAAGTCAGCCCTCAAATTAAAACGTCGTATTAAATATTTACAAAAAGAATTTTTCAGAGGGAAAATCACATTAGGAAGATTCCATAACAGCTTAATGAGCTATTTGGGAATGCTTGCCCATTGTGATTCTTTATCTCTAAAAAATAAGTTGTTGGCAGGCGTTGTATTAACGAGAGGAGGTGGAAGAAAATGCGGATAAAAAGTTTGATGGCAACCACGCTTGTTATAGCTATGCTTGTGCCGTCTGTATGTTTTGCCGAAACAGGAAAAGACAAGGCCGCCCATATCGGTGCAAGTGCAGCGGCAGGGATTGTCCTTGCCCAGAATAAGCCCTTTAGCAAATGGAAACCTTGGCAAAGGGCTTTATTCAATGTCGTTGTCATAGGTGGGGCTAAAGAATGGTATGACAGTCGTCACCCGGACAGCCATAGCGCAGACTGGGGAGATATTGGCGCGGATGCCATAGGGGCATTAGGGGCGGAAGGTGTTGTATGGCGGTGGTGAAATGGATATTTTGAACACAATAGCGCAGTCGGTAGCTATAGCAGGATTTTTTGCAGGGGCATTTTCTTACATCGTCCTGAAACCGTTGAACCAGTCCATCGAAGGGCTTAGAACAATCGTTTCAGAACTCAAGGACGAACTAAGATACAGCGAACAAAGACGGAACGAACTACAGGAGCGTGTCGCAAAGGTTGAAGCCAGCGCGGCTAGTGCCCATCACAGACTGGACAGGCTTGACAGTGTTGTAGGAGGGGGAAATGGAGGCTAAATACTTTACAACGGATAAAATTATCGCTATAGGGCTTGTGGTTGCTCTTATAATCGCCGAAATTATCGGCGGTGATACACAACTACAAAACAATATCGCCATAGGGCTTGTAGGCTTTTTAGGCGGCAAAGTGGCAGGAAAAGACCTGCACAGGAAAGTGCAGGAGAACACGGAGGGAAAATGAATGGTTTAGCGTGGAGTGAATTAGTTCGCGGCATTTGCATACGCAGCAAGGCGGCAGGGTTTTTATGTAAATCAAGTGCAGGAAATGGAATACAGTCTTTTTAAGATGTGCCCATTTCCGCGAAATTACAGACCGAATAAGAAAGGCGGTAAGAAATAATGATGAAGGTAATCGATATTTCTGCATGGCAGGAGAATGTGGACTGGCCGGCACTCGCTGATACCGGCATTGAGGGTGTTATCTTAAAGATCGGCGAGCGCTCCAGTCTGGACGAAATGTTTGTCGATCATGTCAATCATGCGGTAGAGCACGGACTGCAGTATGGGATATACTATTTCGCACACGCATTCACCTACGATGAAGCAGTACGGGAAGCAGACCAGGTGGCCGGATGGCTCCAAGAATATCTGCGCGGGGAAACGCCGCCGCTGGGCATCTGGTACGATGCAGAGAGTGAGAGGATGTTGAATGGCGATGTTACGGAATGTTGCAGGGCGTTCTTAAACCGCATGACGGATTATGGCCATCAGTATAACGGTGTATACGCCAGCTGGAATTGGTTGAGCGCTGAAGGAGCTCATCACATACACATCGAGGATTTACCCGATTATACGCCGTACTGGGTTGCTAACTATGGCTCAGGGAATACATTTGAGGAAGCATGCCCGGATTATCTCAAAGCTGAATATCCTGATAACATCATCCGGATGCACCAGTTCACGGATAATTTAGCTGGCTTTGGCTATGATGCAAGCATCTATTATGATGAGTGAGTTAAAGCTGAGTTAAAAAATGAGTTAACTCCGTGTCAAATTCGGACACGCCTTGACTTTTGCAGGGAATATGCGTACTTACTTGACTTTATAACGGGAAAGGAGACACCATGAATGAGAACGTCAAAAAGTATCTTAC
>JBNMKW010000102.1:0-5217 GCA_050874545.1 Megasphaera sp.
GAAAGGTACATTCGATAGCTTGCTAAAGAGCACGTCCAGCCACGTATGGCACGCTGTATGTCAAGATACGTGATTTTTCGAACCGGCATGGCGAGCAGTTCAGCCCCATACTTATTCAGAGCACAGCGGTACGCCAAAATAGAATTATATGCCAAGTGGCGGCTTTGGAAGACGTATTCAGAAAATTCTTTGAGGGAGATGTCTGTAAGCTCGGAATCGATTGGCTGCGTAGCCATGGCCTCCTTTACGACTTCCAGTAGTTTTCCACCGGCAGCCTTGGCCGCTTTTTTCGTAGCCAAGCCTTGCTTAGACTTTTGACGCCAGCGGCCAGCCTGATCCTTGTAAGACAAGATGACCTGCCAGGCACCGCTGCGTTCGCGAAATGAAAAATGATAGGTAAACATAGTATGACCTCCTTGGGTAGAAGAGGCCGTAATGAGAGAGAAAAAATAATGATGAGTGGCACTTCCCGTCATCGTGTTAGTAGTACGGTGGCGGGATTTTGTTTATTGAATTATTTATTATTTGTCAATAATTTTTTTATTTCTTTATCAAAATCAGATTCTATTTTTTGTGTTTTATTAAATTCTTTATATTCGGCTTTCGCTTTTGCTTCTGCCATAGAACGCGAAATACTGCCCTTATCTTTTAGAATATCATAGCGGTTAAAAGATAAGAACGCGTCAACACTTTGGGCAAATTCTTCCATGGTAAACGTATTTTCACGTTCAATCAGCCCTTCAATGTAATCAAAGTAACTGCTTACGGACCGTTCTAATTGCTTAATTTGTTTCTCAGAAAGATAATTTTTAGCAATTGTTACGTCAGACTGAAGAATTCTGCCGGAAGGAGCATTTTTCCAAGTAGTAAGCCCCATGTTATCTTTAGTTTTATCAGCTTTCGTATATACGATTTCTGCTGCTGTCTGTCCGGTAATTGCGTAATGAAATTTGTTTTGAACCATAGCATAAAAAGCGTGAGTAGTGGGGGCATTTTTATCATAGTCTGTACTACATTCAGCATAGATATCGGTAATTTGTTGCCAAATACGTCGTTCACTGGCACGGATCGAGCGGACGCGTTCCAGTAATTCACGAAAATAATCTTTACCAAATAGCTTTTTCCCTTGTTTTAGCCTATCGTCATCTAAAGCAAAACCTTTGAGCATATATTCTTTTAAAACACTGGTAGCCCAAATACGAAATTGAGTAGCCCGATGAGAATTGATTCGATATCCAACAGAAATAATGGCATCTAAACTATAGTAGTCGATATTATAATTTTTCCCATCATCAGCAGTTGTTGCAATTTTTGCAACAACTGAATCTCGCAGCAATTCGCCTTCTTCAAAGATATTCTTCAGATGGCGGCTGACAGTAGACTTGTTGACGCCGAATAATTCGGCCATTGCCTTTTGCGAAAGCCAAATAGTGTCGTCTTTTATTACCGCATTTACAGAAATATTTTCTTCTGCCGAGGTATATATAAGAAATTGAAAGTTATTCATAAAGCCTCCTCTAAATTAAATAAGGCGCATTTCAATGTTGGGTTTGCTCGTCAATTGTTCTAAATTCTTTCAAAGAAAAGGCCTCCTCCATATAATGGAGAAGGCCTTTTCTTCGCACTGGTCCCCGTAGAGATTCCAGCACTCTCTCTAAGTATCTCCAGTATAAAACACATGAAATATATTATCAAGATAAATGCCCGTTTATAACGATTTTTTTAAATTTAATTCAGAAATTAGGGCGTTTTGTAATACTTTAGAAAAATTTACCTTACGACGAACTGCCGTGTCGTTTAGCCACTGAGGGATTGATAGCGTTTTCTTTACAGGCTTATTAAAGTGTAGTTGTGCATATTCAGCGACATCAACCGATACCAAATTGACAAATGATTTTTCATATTCCCAATCGTCATCATCTTCACAGTGCGGATCGACCTTATCAAGCGGCGTAGGAGCGGGAACGGTATTTCCTTCTCGCATTTCTGTATACAAGTAACCGGCTAAGCAATCGACTGCCATGGCCATGGCTTCTTCTAACGTATCGCCACAGGTCGCTAAATGATTTAAATCGGGGAAAATAACAGAATAACCGTCTTCTTTTTCTTTGTAAAAAATAGCGGGATACATACTAAGCATTAGAGTGCACCTTCCTTTCTAAAAAAAAGATGTAGGAGGGCAAGCCGAATTATTTCAATCCGGCTTGCTTTAGGATGGATTTTACAACCCCTGGTGATAAGTCTCGTTTTCCGTGATTGGGAATGGTAACTTTGCCAGGTTTGGCAGGATGCACATATTGGAAATGTGATCCTTGGGATGCTTTAAGCTTCCATCCGTCGGCCTTGATGATTTTTTCAATTTCCTTAAAATTCATGCTATCCCTCCTTACACTTTTATCATACCATAATATACGTATAAAGCAAATACGTATATGTACGATGCGTATAGAAAGGCGTACATAATATCTTTTTTATTATTTTGAAAAATCGACCTCGATTATTCCTCATCCCGTGCTTTGAGTCCGTCTATGATTTTTAAGACCGTGTCAATATCGTCATTCTTTTTTACCAAATCCAGTGCCTTTTGCAAGCTTTTTTTCTTCAGATTTTACACGCCTTTCTAATTTTTTTATATCTTCGGCAGCGGGTAATGTTTCAGGACGAATACCTCGTTTTCCCAACATTCCGCGGACGGCTTTATTATTGCTGACGTGTTCCTGCGTAATGGATGGTTCTCCATAGAGATTTTTTTCTTCTGTATTATAATTGGTCATTTCTGTTGCCAGATTTTTGGCAGCGATAGTAAGAGTAGGTAAAAAATCAGCTAATGGACGATTGTTTTTAACGTCTAATTGTGCTTTCATTGCTGCAGTAGGTTTACCAAAAAGAGCGGCATCACCTGCTGAACGTATGCGTCCAAAACCTCGTTCATCTACGCCACGTTCGTAAATATTTTTTGATAATAAAATTTCAGATTTTGATAAACGTTCCCTAGCTTCAAAACGTCGGAGCAAATTAATACGGTCTTCAATTAATTCTTGCTTGCGCGTCTGTAAGGCAAAATAACTTTGTGCAAAAGCAATTTCATTTTTTCTAGGATCACCATTTTGTGCAATAAGATAGCATGCATAGCGTGTGAGTTTTAAATCATTGATTTTACGAGTTGTATTAGACCCAATATCAACCATTTTCGTGACGTCACGAAAATGGTCAGTCACTGTGACACCAGCACTTTCACAAGATGTTTTAGCTCTTTTTATAGCTGTATCGAAATTTTCCCAACGAATATATCCTAGTGCTGATTGCAATTCGCGTGCATACCAAAATTCAATACCTATATTTTCATCATAATGTGCAATTTTATCGAATTTGCTTTTTAATACATTAATTTCGTTTTTATCCATTTATTATAGGGTATCTCCTTTTTTTATTTTGAAATCTTGTATTCTATTCCTTATCCCGTACTTTGAGTCCGTCTATGATTTTTAGGACCGTGTCAATATCATCATTGTTTAGGTATTTAGGTACATAGATTAGATTGAATATTGTCGAATAGCGGAAACAATTGAATCCGTATTCCAATTCACTACGGTATTGGAAATATCTGCAATTTGTTTGGGAACCAATTGATTTCCCCATGGCTTAATAGCGATGATTGGTTTATGATAATAGTGAGCGATATTCATTTCAACTTTCATCCAATCGTGATAATAATAGTACATGCCAGATAATACAATAACTGCATTCACAGGGCGAATCTTTTTGTCGATACAATCCTTTAATATCACATTGGTAACTGCAGAACCTGGGACTATAAGTGGTTTATCCTTAGGAGCTGAATAATTTCTATAGTGAAAATAAGGAGCTGCATTTAACAAGTCTGTAAGTCGGTCATACTCCGCTCCGTATTTCCAAGCATGGCTGATAAACAAATCATAGATTTTTAGTTGAGGTATAATACTTCTCCTTTATAAAAATGAAAGGGTGTGATTCGCATGAAAAAGAAAAAATTTAGAAAAAAGCCTGTTATTATTGAAGCATATCAGACTGATAGGGAAATAATCATTCATACATTAGAAGGCGATCATCGTGCAGCTGTTGGTGACTGGATTATTACCGGTGTAAAAGGGGAGCAGTATCCATGCAAGCCTGATATATTTGACAAAACTTATGAACCGGTAGAATGAGGTATAGGAATCTCAGCATCCAGCAGTTGCTGCCAATCGTTATTAGCGGCAGATATGATTCGCTCAACATTGATGACTAAAACTTCATCTCGATTATCACTGTGATAGGCTCCTGTATGCGTAGCATGCAGGAGCTTTTCACGCTTTAAGGCTTCGCTAGCTAGGCGATAGCGTATCCATAAATCATGATAGGCATTAATGTCCAAGAAGAAGCGAAAGTAAGAAGCCAAGGCTCCAATACCAACCAGTAAAATATTGCGTATCATGTCAGGATTTGTAAAAAGCCCAATCAATGGAAGCAGTAAGATACAAGCTGATTCGGCGTAGCGCAGCATTTTATATTTTGTTTGGCAAGAAGCACTCTTTTTGCTAAACCAGTTTTGTTGGTCATCTAGGCGGATTGCGATATATTTGTCGATTGACATTAAGTCTACACTTCCTCTTATTAAAACTTCAGCCGCATTTCGATAACCTTCCCGAGCACCTGTACGGGGAGGTTTATGCACTTATATAATGATAGAAAAAATTGAATTTTCCCAAATCGCAGCTATCGGTATTCCGGCGAACCATTTCTTCCAGCAGCGTCGCCTGAGTTTCGGCGGAGAAGTCGTTGCCTTCGATGTGCGTCAATTCATGAAGAACAGCTTCTTTTTGGCGTGCAGCACTAATGTTTTTGTTGATGATGATGGTATAGCTGCCATCGTCATTTTTATGTGTCAATGCCCGCACATGAAAGGGCATTTGCTGATAAATTAGTATAATGTTCAATATATCAATCCTTTATATACAAAAAAAAGAAGGCTGCATATGACTGTAGCCTTCTTTAACATTTGAGAATAGGCGGGGTGACATTCCCGCATCTCCTAATCAGGCCTTGCGGCCTTCTGGCGACGGCTGCCCGTTCCGTCCTCAGATTCTCAAGTATTCTTTTCAACTACAGTATACGATATTTTTATTTCTTAGTCAAACTTTTTAATGTTCCTTTAGCAATAAAATTTCTGACACGTTTGGGATTGAGTACGTATAAAGA
>JBNMKW010000103.1:0-4966 GCA_050874545.1 Megasphaera sp.
CCATTGTATATGACACATGGTCAGGAGGTTCTTGCATCTTGTAATACGAACATAAATTTGTTACACTATCATACATGAGATAGTTCGATGTATTCGGTTTTCCTCGCGAGAGCGAGGTGATCAGCATGAGTGTATACGAAGCGTTGTCTTTGATGATAGCGTTTGCTACATTAGTTGTGTTGATTATTTCAATACGTAAATAATACTTATGTTATAAATTGAAAAAAACCGCATACCTTGCGGTACACGGCCTTCTTCAAGATTATAATATACAGAGGAGAGCCGATGTACCACCATCGGACTATCTCTGTTTTTTATTATATCATATTCGGTAGCCAAAAGAAATTATATGGCATGAAAATCTAAGTTTTTTACGCTTGCAGTTCGAACATAAATTTGCTAGACTTAGTGCATGAGGTAGTTCGATGTATTCGGTTTTCCTTGCGGAAGCGAGGTGATCAGCATGAGTGTATATGAAGCGTTGTCCTTGATGATAGCGTTTGCTACATTAGTTGTGCTGATTATTTCAGTACGTAAGTAATTAGTAATACGTAATGAAAAAAACCGCATACCTTGCGGTACACGGCCTTCTTCAGTCTAAAAAACATCGAGGAGAGCCGATGTTCCGCCATCGGGCTATCTCTGTTTTTTATTTTAGCATAGCTTGCAGCAAAAAGAAACCATATGGCGTGAAAACGTAAATTTTTCTGTCTCTAGAATTTTAGCGTTAAATTTACTGGGTAGTGAGGCAGTAAGATTTTTATAAAGAAACCGACACGATGTCTTCGCATAAAGAGGCATTGTGTCGGTTTCTTTATTAGCGATTGGACTGGGTTTGTGTGTCGCGACGGGTATCTGTTGTGCGTGTTGTGCTGCGCGATGTATTGTTGTTTGTAGATGATGACCGTGTCGTTGTTTCTTGACGTAGCGTGGATTTCCGTGCGGCAGCGGCTTCATTGCGGGCAGAGGAGGTGACGTCCTGCAGCGTATCTGACAAGGATGATTTCTTTTCTTCTGCTTCGTCTTTTAAATCACCGTATTTGGCTTTGAAGCGGTTTTCTATTTCCTGTGCGCGTTCTGGGTACATGGCTTTGAGTTTGGCCAGTAGTTCAGCTTTGCCGGCGTTGCCTTTGTCGAGGGCACCCTGCAGGGCTTTGTATTCTTGGTAGTAGAGCATCCATTGTTTCAATGGGCCGTAGTCATTGCTCATGAAAGAGTGAACGCTGAGGAAGGAGAAAACGATTGTCATAATAAAACAAATAATTACTTTAGCCATTAGTTATGATTCCTCCTCGTTGCACTGTTTCGGGTGGAGCGGGCTGCCTGTTGGCAGGCCTGGCTGGCATAAGACGCTGTCAAGGCAGCAAAGAGTATGGCCAAGACGCCAAAGCCCATCGTTGAAAGCGAGATAGTCGGCAGAGGCAGGAGATCTGTCAGAAAATAGGCAGGCAGGCTGCGTATGCCTATGCAGGCGAGAATGGCCAGAGCAAACGCAAAAAATAAAATGCCGCTGACGACGCTGAACAGCGTGCCGATAATATCTAAAAACGGGCTGGCAACTGCTTTGGCTGCATTAGGTACTTTTGTTTCTTCTGCATCCCATTGAAAATCTTTTCCTGTTTGGGGTTCGTTTTCATAATGCCGGTGCTGCGGCGGATATGGGGACTGCTGTCTTGGCTGATTGTGGTTGCCATACGGGTCGTATCCCTGCGGTGTCGTGTGCGAAGGCGGCTGGCGGTAATAGGATTCACTGACTGCGCGCCGGCGCATAGTGTCCGGGTCTTTGTCCCAATCGTATGGGGCATCGGCTGTGTCGGGAGATGGCGGGTTATAGGCAGGATAGCCATAGCCTTCATCCGGCATGCGGGGATTATCTTCTGGTACAATCGGCTTGCCGATATAATACCGATAAATGTTTTTGGGGTGACCTAGCTTACAGCATATTTCTTCTTCAGACAGACCTTGTTTGGCACCTAGGCGGAATTGTTCTTCGCAGTCTTCCAAAATGCCTTTTAGGTCTGTTTTGTCGCTGTGACGGAAATAATACTTCAAGAGGTCCATGAATTCAGTCTTTCTCATGTACTCACCTTTCTAATGATTCTTTTTCAGCAGTGTTTCATATTGCTGATGATAGTTGGCGCCGACTTGCCAGGAAACAATGCTGACAGCTAAAATAGCAAAAATCAGTATAAAGACGACAAATGTCGGCATTGGCGGTAAAAATGAAACGGAAGCCAGCGGCTCCATTTCAAAGGCAATACAAATAGCCACCCAAAGCAATAATGCCAGTGTAATACAAGTGCATAAGCTGCCAATGGCATAGCAGAAGAGATACAGATGTTTCATTCGTTGCTGTGTTGGTGTCAAGTGAAATGCCTCCATAAAAAATTCATAATCCGAGAAGGCGAATGCTTCTCCATTATCCAATATAGTACCACAGGCCGTAGGAAAAGGGAATAATAGAGCCGAATCTTTCTTTTATTTTGTTTCCGCTATATAATGTTAATAATTAATGATTAGGTACATAGAGGAGGAGTTACGAATGGCAAATTTTGTTCGGTATCATATTGGGGATGTTGTGCAGATGAAAAAGGCTCATCCCTGCGGCTCGAATGAATGGGAAGTGCTGCGCATCGGCGTCGATTTTGTGATTCGCTGCTGTGGCTGCGGCCACCGGGTCATGATTCCCCGGCCTAAGTTTGAAAAAGCTGTCAAAAAGGTCTTGCAGTCAGCATCTGAAGAAAAAGAGTAAAAATTATGAGTGAAATTGTAAATTTTTTGGAAAAAAGTATTTTTATTTTTGCTGCTTTGTGATACAATTTACATCAACGATTCTTTTATTATTTACCAAGGTAAAGCAATAAAGAAAATCACATGTAAAGGAGGTCATAGAATGAATCATCGTACATTGGATGGAGTCAAAATGCTCCATCATGATGAAATGCGAAATTATGACCGAATCCAGGGAAAAATCATTTCTGTGATTCTTAATCACGGATGTAAAATTATTGAAACGCCAAACTTTGAAGATTATGATGTATATCAGCATTTTTTTCCGCATATGCGTCAGCAGATGGTCAAAACGATTGATACGGACGGACGGGTATTAGTATTGCGGCCGGACGTCACGCTGCCTGTAGTAGAAACGGCGGCACGGGAATTTCCCAGGCCTAACCAGCTGCTGAAGTTTGGCTATGTCAGTACGGTATTTCGTGAATATTTTGGTCGCAGCACCTATGGTAAAGATTTCCTCCAAGGCGGTATTGAAATCCTTGGTGATGCAAGTCCGGAATGCGACGGCGAAGTCATTGTCATGGCTGCAGAAATTTTGAAGGCCGTTGGTGTGGAATCGATTCGTATTGATATCGGCACGGCGGCGTACACCAAAGCGTTGTTCGATGGATTGCCGCTGAATGAAGAACAAAAGGATACACTTCGTTCGTATTTGGCAGATCGCAATCTTGTAGCGTGCCGTCAATATATTTCGTCTCTGCCGCTGTCTGGCGACGCCCGTAAGACATTGGAAGCCCTGCCGGTTTTGTTTGGGCCATATGCGCAGACGCTGAGCAAGGCAAAGGAACTTTGTATCAACAGCGGTATGCTCAATGCGCTTTCGCGGCTGGAACGAATTTATGATTATATCTTGTATGCCGGATTTGCGGATAAGGTGCAGCTGGATTTTGGCTTTGCCAGCAAATTAGGGTATTACACGGATATGGTATTCAAAGTTTATGTAGACGGCGCGCTCTATGATGTTATTGACGGTGGCCGCTATGACCGACTGTCTGCCCAGTTTGGTGTAGATCGTCCGGCCTGTGGTTTTGGCATGAATATCAACTTGCTGTATGAATTCATGAGTGATGCCGGCTTACTGGAAGATACAGAGCCTTCGTTCCAGCTGGCTGTTTCTTATACAGTTTCTGATCAGACATTGATTCGTGATTTGATGCATTGGCGCGCCCAAGGGTTCCGCGTAGCGGCTTATCCGGATGCCTCTTTTATCGAAAGTCGGGATTACAGCATTCATGCGATGTACCGCAACGGTGCTTATTATAAGGACGGGCAGGTACTGTCGGCAGAAGAATTAGAAGAACTGATGAGGAGGCTGTAAAAATGGCAATTCATATCGCTTTGGCAAAGGGGCGTATTCATAAAGCAGTCATGAACTATTTGCAGGAAAGCGGCTATGTGTTTTCTACGTATTCCGAAGACAGCCGCAAATTGATTTTTGAAGACAGCCGTCATTTATTGAAAGTTACGTTGGTCAAATCGCCGGATGTGGCCGTATATGTAGAACGCGGCGCAGCAGACGTAGGCATCGTCGGCGAGGATGTGCTGATTGAAGAAGCTCCCGGTGCGGATGTGTACGAAGTGATGGATTTGGGCATAGGCCGCTGCCGTATGGCAGTTGCCGGGATTGCTGGCAAACCGGTTGATATGACCAAACGCATTACAATTGGCACCAAATATCCGCGCATTGCCCGGCAGTATTTTGAGCAGCATCATCACAGCGTCGATATTATCAAGCTGAACGGCTCGGTAGAACTAGCACCGCTTGTCGGCTTATCTGATGTTATCGTCGATATTGTAGAAACAGGAAATACGCTGAAAGCCAACGGACTGGAAGTACTGCAGTACTTTATGGATTTCAGTGCCCGCATGATTTGTAATCCTGTTTCTTTTAAGATGAAATATAAGGAAATACAGAAATTAATGCAGGTGATTCAGCAAAAGGAAATGGAAGCCTGAGCGAGGGGGAATAGAGCATGGAATGGATAGAAGTTCCAGATGATGGGTTGACACTGCGGGATATCCGCAAGATTACGAAACGAGATCAGTCAGAAAGCGCAGATATTCGTGCCAGTGTAGAAGCAATTTTGCAGGCTGTACAAGATAAAGGGGATGCAGCTGTACGTGAATTGACCGAAAAATTTGATGGCGTTCATTTAGACAGCTTTTTGGTAAC
>JBNMKW010000104.1:0-4906 GCA_050874545.1 Megasphaera sp.
TTGGTCGTCAATGTTATGGATTTAATCAAGCGGCATAAAATTGACAACATTGCGTATCATTCGTTTTATGATGATCCGAAGGTCAATGGAAATAATGATTCGGCTTATGCGATTGAATCTATCGGCCATATACTGCAGCATACAGAACTGTTGTATACGATAGATACGCATAAGCAGTATGCGCAGGACGGTATCGCCTATGTACGACCTCGTAATATAACGTTTCATGATTTTATGCAGAAACGTTATATTGGTAATAAAGCTGTTGATAATGCGCTGATGGCTGGTTTTACAGTCGAAGAAAACCGCTATCGTGATTTGACTGGTTTAATACATACGGATAAACCGGTTGTATTTTTTACCTTTGATGATTTTGGTACGGATGCTGCGATTAACCATCTCCTATATGTATTTCGCAAACATCATGCTAAAGCGACATTTTTTGTACTGACTAAAAATATCATGAAAAATCCAAATATCATACGGACGATTGCTATGGAAGGCCATGATGTCGCATCTCATAGTGAAGAACATCATCCTATGGATGGTACTAAGTATGCTAAAGCCTATGCGCGATATTTGGTGGATTACGGCATGGCAGATGCTAAGCTGCGCGATATTGTAGGAGATTTGTACCACAGCGACGGCACGCCTGTCTATCATCCCTTTTTCCGTCCGCCAACGCTGACGGCAAGTCGGGCTGGATTTAAAGCGTTATATGATACAGGGTATGAATATATTGTAGCTGGTTCTTATAGTACTCATGACTACGAACAACCTGATTTACAGCATATGATACAAGCTATTAAAGAAGGTATTTTTGACAAAAACGGACATGTCATTAAAGGAGCTGTCCTCGTTATGCATATGAGTGATACTTCGGTGTATACTGCAACAGCATTGGATTTGCTCATGACGATCAATGATGCCCGTGCCGATGATGACCCAGCAAAATTCTATCCGATGCCGTTGTCTGCGTATTTGTGCAATGGGTATAATCAAGCAGATGATACTAAAAAGCGACTACATAGAGGAGTAAGAACGAGAGAACATGATTTATTAGAAAAACATGGTGAATCCCTTTTATATCAGGGTATGGGATATTGAGGCAAAGAAAAATGGAGACACATAAAAAAGCAGAAGAAACCTTACAAGGAAAAGACATACGAAAAATCGTTCAACAAAAAGACGTACAAGAAGCGATTCATCAGGCCATTGATACGAAAGAAGATATTTTGTTGGAACCATTGGCAGACAGACGAAAACTGCCGAATGTACCGGACAGCAGCCACTTGCGGACGAATGTAGACCGCCGTGGCACGGCGCATGAAGAATCGGCAGAGTCCTATGTTATCAGCCAAGAAAAAGTGGCATCCGGCCGGCGGTATCATGTCGATTATCCCGTGCAGTTTCGCATTCATACAGCCAGCGGCCAAGTCATTTTAGCAAAAGGCAAAGCGAAAAACCTCTCCGGTTCCGGTATATTATGTGACGTTCCCAGAGCCTATATCAAAGCCGTAGAACAATCTACGATGGTTGAACTGTCGTTTGAAATTAAACCGGGAACGATGCCGGAAGGCTATGAAATGAAAATCAAGAAAATTAAAGCCCTGTGGGTGCGTACGATGCCGGCAGCAGCGGGCCAGCCTATGGTGTCCTGCGGTTTTCAGTTTCAAGAATTGCTGGCACAGTATACGCATAAACATCGCCAACGGTATATGCTGACTATAGCCTCTGTGTTTATGCTCTTTGTTTCCTTATTTGTCATTTTATTGCGTGCCGAAAGCATTCTCTATTTTGAGTTTAACCGTATGCTCTATTTATACAGTATTTTGGCGGCAACCTTTTTGCTGACACGCTATTTGTTTGGTGCATTTTACCGTCCCGTGCCGATTAATCCGAAGTTTACGCCAGGCGTTACGGTCATTATTCCTTGTTTTAATGAAGAAAAATGGATTCGGCGGACGATTCTTAGTTGTGTCAACCAGGATTATCCACCGGAACAACTGGAAGTCATCGTCGTAGATGACTGTTCCAACGATAATTCACCAGAAGAAATCAAGAAAACAATTCAGGAACTGCAGGAAGAAATGACTCGGGGACGGCAGGGTACCGGCACGGCCCTAAAAGAAGAAACGCCGTCGCAGCCGTTCCGCGTGCGGTATCATCTGCAGCCGCAGAATATGGGCAAGCGGGAAGCACTGGCCGTAGGAGCCAAGCTGGCGCGGCATGAACTATTGGTTTTTGTGGATTCTGACAGCTTTTTGGATCCCTTTGCGATTCGCAATCTCGTGCAGCCCTTTCAGGATGAAACCATGGGCGGTGTGTCCGGCCGCACTGATGTAGCGAATACTTTTACCAATAACCTGACTAAAATGCAGTCAGTTCGCTATTATATAGCCTTTCGTATTCTGAAAGCCGCAGAAGGTATATTTGATGCCGTTACGTGTCTTTCCGGGCCGCTTTCATGCTACCGCAAAGATTTGGTGCTGCAATACAGTGATGCTTGGCTGCATCAACGGTTTTTGGGACAAAAAGCAACTTTTGGCGACGACCGGGCTATGACCAATTTTATCCTAAGGCACCATCGTACGACCTACCAGGACACGGCAATTTGTTCGACTATTGTACCGAATACGTACAAGGTGTTTTTAAAGCAGCAAATGCGTTGGAAACGTTCCTGGCTGCGGGAGACATTTATTGCGGCAACATTTATGTGGCGCAAAGAACCTTTTATGGCGCTGTCTTTTTATATGGGGTTGATTGTACCTATTTTGGCGCCTGTTATCGTCATTTACAATCTATGCTATATTCCGCTGGCACACCGTGTATTTCCGACGACCTTCTTGGTCGGCATACTGATGATGGCACTGCTGATGAGTTTTTGCCAGTTGCTGCTGCGGCGTAGTTCTACGTGGCTGTACGGGCTGTGGTTTTGTCTGTATTATGAAGCTGTGTTGCTTTGGCAGATGCCGATTGCTTGGGTTACGTTTTGGAAGTCTACGTGGGGGACGCGTATGACGACGGCCGATGTGTCCAGCCTGCTGAAATCGCAGAAGAAAAAGCGGTCGGCAGAAAGGAAGGCGAGGACATGAAAACACAGCCTATTGGAAATGCACAATTTACAAAGCGGAAAAACCGCATCAAGCGCATTCGGTATTTGGCACAGTCTGCTTTCTTCCTGTTTATTATCGGCACGGCTCTCTGGCTGTATATTACGCAGCCCGTATACAAGCCATATACCGATGAATCGCCTAGAGAAAACGGCTTTGTGGCTTTATCCTATTTTGGCGTACAGAAAACAGAAGGCAGTCAGCTGCTCATAGGGCAGGATAACTTGCGGGCTCATTTGGAAGCGTTGAAGCGGCAGGGATACGAAACGATTACATCCGACGATATTGAAGCCTACTATCATGACGGCAAACAATTACCGGAAAAAGCCTTGTATCTGATGTTTGAAGACGGCCGTCGTGATACGGCAATTTTTTCCAATCCTATTTTGGAAGACCTCAATTACAGGGCGACGACGCTTACCTATCCGGAAAAATTTGACCGTAACGACACAAAATTTCTGCTGCCGGATGACTTAAAACGGCTGCCCAAATACGGTTTTTGGGATATGGGAACCAATGGATACCGTTTATTTTTCATCAATGTATACGATAGATATGGAAATTACCTTGGTGAAATGGATCCATTGATGTATAATAAAATTGCACCTTACTTGGGACGACGCTATAATCATTACTTGATGGATTACATTCGTGATAAAAACGGCGTGCCAAAAGAAAGCTATGACCGCATGAAAAAACGCATTTCTTATGACTATGAAAAGTTGACGGATGTGTATACGGAAAAACTGGGGTATGTGCCGAAAGTCAGCGTCCTCATGCATGCCAATACGGGCGAGTTTGGCAATAATCCGCAGGTCAGCGCAGTAAATGCGTATTGGCTGCGCAAACTGTTTGCCATGAATTTCAATCGAGAAGGATACTGTCTGAATGTTCCAGACAGCAGCATCTATGACTTGACGCGTATGCAGCCCCAGGCATGGTGGCCTGTCAATCATCTGCTCATGCGGATTCAGTACGATACGCATAAGAATATGATTTTTAATACAGGCGAATACAATCAATATAGCAAGTGGAAGCTGGAAAAAGGTGCGGCAGAATTTAAAGAACAGACGATTTATTTGACCAGCCTGCCAAACGATACAGGACGCATCGTATTGAAAAACAGTGCCATGTATCCGGATGTGACAGTTACGACGCAGCTGCTGGGAAATCGTGCCGGTACGCAGACCATATATCTGCGGGCGGATGACGAATTACAAAACTATATTGCTGTCAAGACGAAGGGAAATGACCTGTACATTACGGAAAGCAAAAACGGCACGGAAGAAGAATTGTTTAAAAAGTCGATTCAAGAATTGGAAGGAAAGCAGCCCATTTCGGTAGATGAAGATGAACATGATGCCGAAGTGACAGAATTGGAAGCCTTCTCACGGTATGCCCCTCCAAAAGGGCTGGCTAAGGTATATACGAACCGGCTGAAAGAAAAAACAAAAGAAACGCCGAAAACGATTGCTGAAGGCGCAGAAGAATTTGTACCGGCGATTCAGGTCAAAGACCAGGGAAACTACGCGATACGCATTACTCTTACCGGACAAAACCTGTCCTTGGATTTCAATGGTAAGCAGATTGCCAATGTATCAGTGTCTCAGCATGAAGGCGGCTTAATTGCTTTGGGAGCTGCTTGGAATGATTTGGGGTGGCAGCAGCGTAATTTGGATGACGATGTATATGATGCTGTATTTCGTGATTTTACAGTAAAAAATAATCATACGGATACCGTTATTTTTACGACAAAATATGAAGGCTGGGAAAAAGTAACATATACAGCTAAA
>JBNMKW010000105.1:0-4888 GCA_050874545.1 Megasphaera sp.
TTGGTCGTCAATGTTATGGATTTAATCAAGCGGCATAAAATTGACAACATTGCGTATCATTCGTTTTATGATGATCCGAAGGTCAATGGAAATAATGATTCGGCTTATGCGATTGAATCTATCGGCCATATACTGCAGCATGCAGATATGTTGTATACAATAGATACGCATAAGCAGTATGCGCAGGACGGTACTGCTTATGTACGGCCGCGCCGTATTCCGTTTCATCAATTTATACGTGACCGCTATATTGGCAATAAAGCCATTGAAGATGATAACATGTTTGGCTTTACGGTTGAAGAAAAACGGTATCGTGATTTGACTGGCTTGGTACATACAGATAAACCGGCTGTATTTTTTACCTTTGACGATTTTGGCAATGATTCAGCTGTGAATCATCTCCTCTACGTATTTCGCAAACATCATGCTAAAGCGACATTTTTTGTACTAACCAAAAATATTATGAAAAATCCGAATTTAGTACGGGCGATTGCTATGGAAGGCCATGATGTCGCATCTCATAGCGAAGAACATCATCCTATGGATGGTACTAAGTATGCTAAAGCCTATGCGCGGTATTTGGTGGATTACGGCACGGCAGATGCCAAGCTGCGCGATATTGTAGGAGATTTGTACCACAGCGACGGCACGCCTGTCTATCATCCGTTTTTCCGCCCGCCGACGCTGACGGCAAGCCGGGCCGGGTTTAAAGCCTTGTATGATACGGGCTATGAATACATCGTTGCCGGTTCCTACAGTACGCATGATTATATGCAGCCCGATTTGCAGCATATGATACAAGCCATCAAAGAAGGGATTTTTGACAAAAACGGGCATGTCATCAAAGGAGCTGTTCTCGTTATGCATATGAGTGATTTGGCAGTGTATACGGCGCCGGCACTGGATTTGCTCATGACAATCAATGATGCCCGCGCTGATGACGACCCGGCGAAATTCTATCCGATGCCGCTGTCGGCATATTTGTGCAATGGATACAGCCAGGCAGGTACAGCCAAGGCAAAATCGCTGCCGAAAGAAGAACAAAAACAAGATGAAGCTCTTTTATATCAAGGTATGGGATATTGAGGCAAAGAAACATGGATACACATAAAAAAGCAGAAGAAACCTTACAAGGAAAAGACATACGAAAAATCGTCCAGCAAAAAGAAATACAAGAAGCGATTCATCAGGCCATTGATACGAAAGAAGATATACTGCTGGAACCGTTGGCAGACAGACGAAAACTGCCGAATGTACCGGACAGCAGCCACTTGCGGACCAATGTAGACCGTCGCGGCACGGCGCGGGAAGAAACGGCAGAGTCCTATGTCATCAGCCAGGAAAAGGTAGCATCCGGACGGCGGTATCACGTCGATTATCCCGTGCAGTTTCGCATTCATACGGCCAGCGGCCAAGTCTTGAAAGCTGCAGGCCGGGCAAAAAATCTTTCTGGCTCCGGCATACTGTGCGATATTCCCAGAGCCTATATCAAAGCTGTGGAACAATCTGCCATGGTCGAACTGTCTTTTGAAATCAAACCGGGAACGATGCCCGAAGGCTATGAAATGAAAATCAATAAAATCAAAGCTCTTTGGGTGCGCACCGTCCCGACAGCAGAAGGACAGCCCATGGTATCCTGCGGTTTTCAGTTTCAGGAGCTACTGGCACAGTATACGCACAAACACCGCCAGCGGTATATGCTGACTGTAGCCTCTGTGTTTATGCTTTTTGTTTCGTTGTTTGTCATTTTATTGCGTGCCGAAAGTATTCTGTATTTTGAATTTAACCGCATGCTCTATTTATACAGTATTTTGGCGGCGACTTTTTTGCTGACACGGTATTTGTTTGGGGCATTTTACCGTCCCGTGCCTATTAATCCGGACTTTACGCCGGGAGTTACGGTTATTATTCCTTGTTTTAATGAAGAAAAATGGATCCGGCGGACGATTCTCAGCTGTGTCAATCAAGACTATCCGCCGGAGCAGCTGGAAGTCATCGTTATCGATGACTGCTCCAACGACAATTCGCCGGAAGAAATCAAGAAAACGATTCAGGAACTGCAGGAGGAAATGGCGCGGGGTCGCCAGGATACCGGCGCGGCAAACGAAGCAGACGCACCGTCACAGCCGTTCCGCGTGCGGTATCATCTGCAGCCGCAGAACATGGGCAAGCGGGAAGCCTTGGCTGTAGGGGCCAAGCTGGCTCGGCATGAACTGCTGGTCTTTGTCGACTCCGACAGCTTTTTGGATCCCTTTGCCATTCGCAATCTCGTCCAGCCTTTTCAGGATGAAACTATGGGCGGCGTATCCGGCAGGACCGATGTAGCCAATACGTTTACCAACAACCTGACAAAAATGCAGTCTGTCCGCTACTATATTGCCTTTCGTATCCTGAAAGCTGCAGAAGGCATATTTGATGCCGTTACGTGTCTTTCCGGGCCGCTTTCGTGCTACCGCAAAGATTTGGTGCTGCAGTACAGCGATGCTTGGCTGCATCAAAAATTCTTGGGACAAAAAGCAACTTTTGGCGACGACCGGGCAATGACTAATTTTATCCTGCGTCATCATCGCACGACCTATCAGGATACGGCCATTTGCTCGACTATTGTCCCCAATACGTATAAAGTGTTCTTAAAGCAGCAAATGCGGTGGAAACGCTCTTGGCTGCGGGAAACATTTATTGCCGCTACGTTTATGTGGCGCAAAGAACCTTTTATGGCGCTGTCCTTTTATATGGGGCTGATTGTACCGATTTTGGCTCCTGTCATCGTCGTTTACAATCTATGCTATATCCCGTTGGCACACCGCGTATTTCCGACGACGTTCCTGGTTGGCATACTGATGATGGCCCTGCTGATGAGTTTTTGCCAGCTGCTGCTGCGGCGCAGTTCTACGTGGCTGTACGGCCTGTGGTTTTGTTTGTATTATGAAGCCGTGCTGCTCTGGCAGATGCCGATTGCCTGGGTTACGTTTTGGAAATCGACGTGGGGGACGCGTATGACTACAGCTGATGTGTCCAGCCTGCTGAAATCGCAGAAGAAAAAGAAGAAGTCTGCGGAAAGGAAGGCGAGGACATGAAGACACAGCCTATCGGAAATAAACAATTTACAAAGCGGAAAAACCGCATCAAGCGGATTCGATACGCGGCACAGTTTGCCTTCTTTCTTTTTATTATCGGCACGGCTCTTTGGCTGTATATTACACAGCCGGTATACAAGCCGTATACGGATGAATCGCCCAGAGAAAACGGTTTTGTGGCGTTGTCTTATTTTGGCGTACAGAAAACCGAAGGCAGCCAGCTGCTCATCGGGCAGGACAATTTGCGGGCCCATTTGGAAGCCTTGAAGCGGCAGGGATATGAAACGATTACATCTGACGATATTGAAGCCTATTACCATGACGGCAAACAATTACCGGAAAAGGCACTGTATCTGATGTTTGAAGACGGCCGCCGCGACACGGCTATTTTTTCCAATCCTATCTTGGAAGACCTTAATTACAGAGCGACGACGTTTACGTATCCGGAAAAATTTGACCGCAAAGATACGAAGTTTTTGATGCCGGATGACTTGAAGCGGCTGCCGAAATACGGATTTTGGGATATGGGAACCAATGGATACCGTTTATTTTTTATCAATGTCTACGATAGATATGGAAATTATCTTGGTGAAATGGACCCGTTGATGTATAATAAAATTGCACCTTATTTGGGGCGGCGCTATAATCATTATCTGATGGATTATATTCGCGATAAAAACGGCGTGCCGAAAGAAAGCTATGACCGCATGAAAAAGCGCATTTCCTATGACTATGAAAAATTGACCGATGTGTATACGGAAACATTGGGATATGTGCCAAAAGTCAGCATTCTCATGCATGCCAATACGGGTGAGTTCGGCAACAATCCGCAGGTCAGCGCAGTCAATGCTTACTGGCTGCGTAAGCTGTTTGCCATGAATTTCAACCGTGAAGGATACTGCCTGAATGTACCGGACAGCAGTATTTATGATTTGACGCGCATGCAGCCCCAGGCATGGTGGCCTGTCAATCATCTGCTCATGCGGATTCAATACGATACGCATAAGGATATGATTTTTAATACAGGGGAAGCCAATCAATACAGCAAGTGGAAACTGGAAAAGGGTGCGGCAGAATTTAAAGATCAGACGATTTATCTGACCAGCCTGCCTAACGATACAGGCCGTATTGTGCTGAAAAACAGTGCCATGTACCCGGATGTGACGGTTACGGCACAGCTGCTTGGCAACCGCGCCGGTACGCAGACCATTTACCTGCGGGCTGACGACGAGCTGCAAAACTATATTGCTGTCAAGACGAAGGGAAATGACATCTATATTACGGAATGCAAAGACGGCGCAGAAACAGAATTGTTTAAAAAATCAATTCCTGAACTGGAAGGCAAGAAGCCTATTTCGGTAGATGAAGATGAACACGATGCCGAGGTGACGGAATTGGAAGCCTTCTCACGGTATGCCCCGTCCAAAGGGCTGGCTAAGGTATATACAAAACGGCTGAAGGAAAAGACGAAGGAAACGCCGAAGACGATTGAGGAAGGCTCGGAAGAATTTGTACGGGCTATTCAGGTCAAAGACCAGGGAAACTATGCAATTCGCATCAATCTGACCGGACAAAACCTAGCCTTGGATTTCAACGGCGAGCAGATTGCCAATGTGAGGGTATCACAGCATGAAGGCGGCCTGATTGCCTTGGGAGCTGCTTGGAATGACTTGGGGTGGCAGCAGCGTAATTTGGATGACGATGTATATGATGCTGTATTTCGTGATTTTACAGTAAAAAATAATCATACGGATACCGTTATTTTTACGACAAAATATGAAGGCTGGGAAAAAGTAACATATACAGCTAAA
>JBNMKW010000106.1:0-4830 GCA_050874545.1 Megasphaera sp.
GCATAAAGGTTCGCCGGGTGTTCAACTTATTATTGCAATTCGGGTTTTAGAAAAATAAAATCCTGTTCTTGAAATTATATATAAATCGTGCTATTATATAGGTGTTGTTGGTTTTCACAATTTGCGGGCGTAGTTCATTGGTAGAACGTCAGCTTCCCAAGCTAAAGAGGGGGGTTCGATTCCCCTCGCCCGCTCCATAGAGCATTAAACGGTTGCATAAGCAACCGTTTTTTTTATGCCTTTAATTCCCCTCCCTATTTTCCCGCAGTTCCTGCAAATGATTGGACATGAAAGGGGTCAATCACTTTCTCCGTCCCTGAAAAACGGTTGATTTGAATCCAGTTCCCCTCACGATAGGCAACGCCGCCAGACTTTACCTCTACAGACAATATCCCCAGCACCAGATGCAGGATGACAAAATCTGCCTCCCCATCACTGCTATGAAAATTTTTGTCAATTGTGGGAAAGAATCTTGCCATAATGCACCATCCTCAAAAGCTATTAATTCCCCCCTAACTCTACCAACAGCTGATGGTATTCATTACACAGGGAACGCAGTGCCGCCACATCATTCATGCGCTCTGCACCCTGCTCGCGACGATTTTCAAGCTCCTTCCTAAAAGGTTCTTCGTAAGTGTTTAGCGTTTCTTTAATGGCCTGGTTTGCAGCAGATTTTAATTCATCAGCCAAATTATCTACCCAATATAGGCATTTTTGATTAATTTCCTGCCGCGCCTGTTTTTCCATTTCCAAACGTTGTCTAGCTACTTCGTTTCGCTGCCTTGCTTCTTCTTCCAAACGCTTATTATCATCGTTGTCACCTAGAAATTTAATAATTTTTCTAAGGATTTCTATTATCACTATTGGAGGGATTGGCCCAGGGATTGGGATTGGCCCAGGAATCGGCGGCATCGGCATGACTGAACTTGTCGCCGAGCCTAACATCTTACCGATAGTGGTACCGGCAAACGCCTTGCCGATACTCGTTTTTGCCAGACTTGACACTACGGATTTTCCACTGCCTACCAACAGACTGCCCACCATTTCTGCCACTGCTGGCGTGACCATGATTTCTTTCATGTCGAAATCGCCCGTATCGGTCAGCAAATCTTTATTGACAGATGCCTCGCCTGTCAAGCTGCTGTTTAACTGCTCTAAATTCGCTAAAATATTTTTTAAGCTATCGGCATCGACACTGCTGGTTTCAATCTTGACCTCCACAAATGACTTCAGCTCCATGTCTAACGTCTCGGTCGCTTCCTCGATGAGTTGCTGGATATGCTCCTCCACGCTTTGGTTTAACTTGGCTAACTTTTCCCCTACGACCTTATTTATATTATCCTGGTTTTCGCGATTAGACCAAATAGCTTCTGCCATTTCGGGAGCCAGCAAGTCCGTCTTTCTGTCGATAAACGTATTTACCTGCTGCCGAATGTTCCGCTACTGTATACCAAAGTTTTCCAGCACTTGATTCATCTTTACTAGCAGTTCGGAGCTCTCCTGTGCCTTTACTTCCTCGGCAAATTTCTCCAAGCATTCTTCCATCTGGAGGATTGACCTCCGAAGTACATCAAAGGAAGATGTCTTTTTCAATTCCGTCAGAATGACGTTTTTCAGCCCGTTGATATTGCTCATTTCGACAAGAGCTGTTTTATTGGTTATCCTCCCTTTACGTGCCCTGTCAGCGTTCACTATCTCAATATGGAATCTGTCATCTATATTAGCTATGCCGGTTTTGCGCATATTGGCATCGATTTTTTGCTTAATGAGTTGCAGCGTATCATCATGTTTTCCCAAGTCGCCAGTTTTATCATTAAGAACAATGATGATCTTCTTTCCAGCATCGGCAATATCTTTCATACGGCTATAATTGGTTTCACGCTCATAGCCTCCTGCATTACTCATGACAAACAGAACAATATCGGCTTTTTTCAAATGTTCCTTTGTGATTTCCTCGTGCTCTATAGGAGCAGCGACACCAGGAGTATCTGCCAATTTGTACCCTTGCCAATCATAGTAGGTTATTTTATCCGTTTCTGGAATCTCAGAAACCCGTGCTTTATCATCGCCAATCAGCTCATTGATAATGCTGCTCTTGCCAGCACTAAATATGCCATAGACCATGATTTCCGGCAATGTGCTCTTTACCTTGGTATTGTTTATATCGCGATACCGCTTTACCTCATCAATGGCTAAATCCGGGTATTTGCAGAAATATCCTTCTGCCACCTCGGACTTTTCCTGCAAGATGCTTTGATAGTTCGTCAATTCTCTCATAGTCCATTCCTCCGTCAAATTGCATATACGATGAAGTGTCGCCGTTCCAAACGGGTCAGCACGTTCATCACTATTTCATTGTCACTACCTGTGCGCTCACAAATTTCCTCGACACTGACTTTGCCCGTGGTCAGCAACACGATATCCATTTCCTCCTTAGAAAAGTACTCACCTCTTATCTCCACTCGCCCATCGCCGCACCTTTGCATATGCTTATACAAAGGAACCACTCGCAACGGATGGGCTTTAGCTATTTCATCAACATCCTTTGATGATTGGCCTTCGCCAAGGTACAACATCTCATAATAGGAATACAAAACTTCCTGCCCTAACAGCTTCACATACCAGCCACCGTATCCTTCCCGATAGGCTGATTTAGCAAACCAGCTCAATACCCTTTCGGTAGGCACCTCCCAATTTTCAAGCATGTCTATCATCTGCCGGGAAATCCTTTCCTCCAGCTCCCGTTGCATCATGGCTATATCATATCTATCCAATTCAGCCGTTTCCGCTTGGGGGAAATCTCCCACCGATGTCACAAATTCCTTGTCGCATATCTTGACGCCGTAATCCGCAGGGGCAGTGGTCATGGGCGTTTCCGGCAATGGCCAAAAAGACACCACGCCAATCTCTGCCGTGCCACAGCCTTCTTTTAGCAGCTTCTGAACAAATTTTTTGTCCTGCTCATAGATTTCCTTGCTAAAATTAGCCCCCGCCAAAATGATATTGCCGTAAATCTGTTTAATCCCAGCATCACGGCATTGGCGAACGACGGAAAGTATTTCCTCCGGAGTCGTATTTTTTCCGTAGGCTTTCAGAACAGGGGCTGTCCCGGCCTCGATGCCTAATTGAATGCGAGTGCATCCGGCACGTCCCAAGTCCGCTATCATTTCCGGGTGGTTGTAGAGCGTATGCACATGCCCCTCGCAAAACCACTTGAAAGACCGCTTTTTTTGCCGCTTTACCAGCCCGTCACACAGTTCCTTGACCCGCTTAGGTTGCAAGGTCAATGTATCGTCAGTGAACAGTATATAAAGATTTTCCGACTTATTTTTGGCCAGATAATCGTCTATCTCGGCTAATACATTTGCCACGGAGCGAAAACGCACCTTGCGGGTATGTGCCCCCTCGTGGCAAAAGGCACAATGAAAAGGGCAGCCGCGACCTGTCATGATGCTGAGACCATGAAAGAATTGTCTTGGTTCCAGGTAGCAATCCTCATCAATGAAGGGCAATCGATCCAGATTTTCAATCAATGGCCGTTCCGGATTTGTAATCAGCTTTCCGTTATCCAGGAACGAAATGCCGCGTATGCTCGCTAAATCTCCTACATCTTCCAAAAAATAGTTCATCAATTCCAGCAGCGTCAATTCGCCCTCATAACGAACCAAGGCATCACAGCCCGATTTTCTACAGAAATCCTCCCGCAGAGCCGTAGCCTGTGGACCGCCCACTACTACCGGCAAATGATATTTTTCTTTGATATAATGGCAAAGGAATACATTCTCGCTTACATTGTCGTAGTCACAGTACAGGCCGACCATAGCCACACCACCAGTGGCACATAACGCATCGACCCTTTTCTGTCCTTCCAGCAAAGTGCCAGAAAAGCTCTTGGCTTGATAACCTTCCTGTCGTGCAAAGGCAGCCAATAGATATATCCCAAGGAAACCGCCGTATTGAGGAATATAGTTCAAATAGCGGCGATGAACATTCAGCAGCAGAATATCCAGCATCAGCCATCACCACCAGCCAAATTTATCCCCTCGATTTCTCGCATGATTTTCTTTTTGCTCCTTAACAGTTCACGATGTTTTATCTTTTCCCTTATCAACGACTGCTTGAATTTGCTCAATCCCTCCGTCCGTAAATAGTGCAGGAACTCCCGCCACGGCTGGCAATGAGAGTAGTTCGCCATGACATTGCCGAAACTATTGAAGGCTTCATAGGCGCAACCGCCGTGGCATAAATCCCACTCCGGACAGCCTTGGCAATCATGCTGGGCAAGGTATTCCTGCCTTTGCCTAATCTTCTGGGCGTTTTCGGAGTGATACAGTTCCAGCAGAGTCTTTTCATGGATATTGCCGTAAATGAATTGGCGAGATAAATTATCCCTGCCACAGAAGCCCACCTCGCCGTCGGGATACAAGCATAGCAAATCACTGCCGCATCTTCCATTGTATGAGCACTCGCGCACAGGGGAAATGCCTAAAATTGCATCTAATAAATAATCCAACGGCTGAATACTTATTTTCCTATCACTTTCCAGCACCATCGTCAATAGCTCTTTAAGCAACGCAAGATATTTTTCATAAACAGCATCCGTATCCTGGCGATCTGAAGCTCGCCCACAGGGGACTACCGCATGGATTTTCATATGCAGTTTGTTGTCACAGATAAAAGCATACAGTTTCTCGGCATCAATAGCCTCGGCAGAGTTCATCACCATCAATGTTCCCACGTTGACACTGGCGGCTTGCAGCTTTCGTATATTAGCCAAGACCAACTGCGAGGTAGGTTCCCCGTGTTTATTGCGCCTGTACTTATCGTGTA
>JBNMKW010000107.1:0-4681 GCA_050874545.1 Megasphaera sp.
GACCGCATGGCCGTGAATCCCTTATCTGGCATGATGACCTGCTCCACATCACTGGGAATGATTTGTTTTTCCTGATACGCCCCGGACGGCTCCTGCGGCAGAGAAAGCACTCCGCAGAGTGTGCTTTTCCCTTCCAGTTTTCCTTTATATCGTTCCATGGGCCGTCACCTCCCCTGTCACAATAAACGGGCTGGGCGTGATAACTGTATCCGTATAGCCGGAAACCAGCACTAATTCCACATCGTACCGATAGGCACCGAAGGGAAGTGGTGCCGTATCTTCCGGCAGCAACAACAAAAGGCAGTCACTTTCCTGGCGTATGATGCCGTTATCCAGCGTCTTTGTTATCAGGACTTCCTTATCCGTCACTGCCCGTTTGACGGTAAATGTAAGCCGGTCATCCGCTCCCGGCACAAACGGTTTGCCCGTCACCCGGTCCCGAATGGTCAGCGTAATCTGTGCCGAATCCCCACGGGTAATGGAAATCCGATTCCGAATAACTGAAAAGCCCATCCTGCCACCTCCTTATTCAATCTGCCGCCGCTCGATTACATCCAGACGGTGCCGCACATGATCCGTTGCCTCCTCCACGCGGGAAAGGCGTTCCGCCATCTTCTGCCGTTTGGCTTCCGTATCCGACAGCTGGCGGCGCAGTTCTGCGATACAGTCCCGGAGGCTCCGTACCGATTCATTCAGCGGCTTGATGACACTGAAATTGAAGATGACGCCGCAGAGCATCAGGACCGATACCAAAGACGCGGCCATCTGTAACCATTCAGCCATATTTCTCACCTCCTATTTTGTACGCTGGAACATGTACACGACGATAGATGGCTGCATGTTGTTGTGTGGCTGTCCGCCTCCGGCATTCTCTGTCGTAAAACTGTGGGCATGACTGCCATTCGTCGAAGTCCTGCCGGACCAGGACCGGGCCGCTTCAAAGGACATGACGGACGGGTAATTGTCATGATAGCTGCCGCCTTCATCATTCCAGTTCCCGCGGCCGCTGATGAAGAAGGCCCCGTTGCCGTTGTACCCGCTCTGCACATCACGGCCCCAGAAAGCACCAGTGATATTCATATTGCCCCGGTCATGGTTATGGTTCCCGGCATCGCCAGTTTTCCCTGTATGGCCATGAATAGGGATTTCTGCCAGGGTACTGGTGTGCTTTTCTTCACCCAGCTTGTCCCCGGCCTTGTACATGGTCCCGCTGTCTGCTGCCCCAGCCCCGATCAGGCAACGCCCCATGGCAAAGGCCACCCAGGTCGTACCCGGCCAGTACGTTGCCGGATTCTTCCCGTCCGCAGAAATATAGATGGCATTGACAGGGAACGGGCATGCCTGAATCTTGGCCACGGCTTCCTCGTCCATATCGGCGTAGGTGACCTTGCCCCAGCTGCCGTTGCTGTGCAGGACGGTATTCAGTTTTCCCGCAGACGGTGACGGGACCATGCCGCTCTGGCCTGCTGTCTTTTCGCCGCAGCCGCTGAAATCCGGCAGGGTGATGTCCCTCGTGCCGTCAAACAGCACCCGGTGGATTTTCCACCCCGCCTGCAGCTTCGACGCACTGGCCGCATTGCCGCTGATGCCACGGGCATGGGCCTTGGCATTGGTCAGATGGGCATTGATGTCGGCTGCCGTAGCAGAAATCCGCTCATAGAGCCGGGCATCATTACTGACCAGCTGGGATACGGTCCTGTTCTGCTGATTGAAGACGACCGGGTCTTCCGAAAGATACTGAGGGAAAAGCACATCATAATCCAGCGTATTTTCTACGGCTTCTGTTGGCCGGACTTCCTGCCCGGCCCGGTCCGGAAAATCTGCCGCCCACTTCTCCTTGATATACTCAGCCACTTGCCGTCACTCCTTTCCCGGATACGATGGTCGCTGTCGAGAACGTCGCCTCGCCATCCCAGTGGATTTTCCCGTTCCAGGAATAGCCCAGATAGATGGCATAGCCCAGATGGGCCGGCTTGTAGATGTCGAGCTGGGCAATCAGCTTCGAGAGCGTTTCCGTATCCTTGTCATTCATAATGCAGTACACCTTAAAATAATATTCTTCGTTCACTTCCTCGATGTGGCCGACACTGTACAGGTTCACGATGGAGTTCATGAAATCCACCGTGGATACATCCACATGCTGCAGCTTGAAGAGAATCCGCTGCCTGCGGAATTCGTCGGTATCCCCATCCCCGGGCTTGATGCCAAGGAACGATTCATAAAGAGGCAGCGCCCAGGTGGCTGTGTTCACGAAGAAGTTGTCCGCCAGGTCCTGCAGAGCCAGGCGCAGACGGTTATGCTCCGTGCTGCAGGTATCCGCCGTCTTTTTGAACATCGGATCTTGCCCCAGGAATTTCGGCAGATAGTCCAGTACATCAATGGGGTGCTGCCTCATCCATTCATTCGCTGACAAGGTTCAGCACCACCTTTCCTACTACCGGAATCTGTTCATTGGTCAGGCGGATGTTTTCTGCCTTGCCGCCGAGCTTCAGGTTCCGGTAGTCTGTAATCCCGTTCACGCTCAGAATGAGCCGGCCAATCTGGGCCAGGCTGACATAGGACAGGCTGAAACCCGTATTCTTGAAATAGGCAGACACAGCAGCCGTTACCGCATCCGCATTGACAGTGCCGTATACTTCTGCGGTAATATCTACGGATACGGGTGCCGGAGATACCACGGTCACGGTAGCCCCGATAGGCCGCTGGGATTCGATATACCGGGCCACTTTCTGGATCAGCTCGCTGGAAGCCGATTCATTCTCTGCCGTCACGATGATGACTTTCACCGTACCGTTCCCGTTCCAGAGCGGGATGACCTTGCAGTTGCCCACCCCGTCCACGGACATGGCCCAGGAGCGGTAATGGTTGGCGTTACCGGACGTGATGGGCTGGCGGACCCGGAACAGGAGCCGTGCCAGAAGAGCCGCATCCGTTTCCTCATCGGCCCCGTCCGTGCATTTCTCCGGATTGTTCACGCTGTATACATTTGGGATAGAATAAGGGATTTCCGTAATCGTCCCTGGTGCCACATTCCCTTTCACCCCTGTATCTGCGGCCTGAACAGCAATGTCTGCTTCCGTTCCGTCTGATGGAATCGTAGCGGATTCTGTCGTGTAGAAGCGCAGCCCGTCTTTCGTCTGGAACAGGCTGCCACGTATGATGTAGGCCCCGGGCTGCCCGGTGACCGTCACCTGGCCATTGGCTTTCACGGCCTGTTTCCGCTGGATGCCGAATTCCTCTGCCCGGAGCGTCAGATATTCGCCCCAGGAAGTCTCGGCAAAGGCCGCGTCCCGGAGCATGGCCATCTCGGCATAGCTGTTCTCGAATTCTACGGCATTGGCATCAATCATATCCCGGGCAAAAGAACCCTCGATGGCCGTCTTGTCCGTAGCAGCCAGCGTGTGCAGGGTCTGCACCATGCGGCTCTCGATCTGGTCTTTTGTCTGGGCATCGAACAAATTGCTCATGCAAGGCTCCTTTCTGCGGCAACCGTAATGCTTTCATCGCTGTAAATGGATGTCACATCCACCAGAATGAACAAATCATCTTTCTCCCGCTTTTCCACATCCACCCGGTTGACGCGGGCAATATAGGGATTGACGGCCAGCCCCTCCCGGATATTCTGGCAGACCTGGTCTGCCGTATAGACGCTGTTGGGCATCGTCCCCTGATAGGGTTCAATGGTGATGCCGTATTCGTCATGGTAGGCCAGGTACCGGTATCGTTCCGTCATCAGAGCCTTATAGATCCACACCTTGAGGGCTTCATCTTCCGTCACGGTGATGTTATTGCCATTCTCGTCATAGCGGAACCGATGTTTCTCAAAGTCATAGCCGTATTCCGAAAGGAGCGGCAAGGTTTCTCTGACGCTGGCATCCGCTCCGGATGCCAAGGCCACAAAAGGATCAGCCATATCCGTCCAACCTCACAATCTCATCTAAAATCACATACTGCTGGATTTTCCCGTTCACCAGCATGGGCATGATGGCGACTTTCATGCCCGGCTTCAGGGTATCCGTGGTAATCACCGAATCGGTGTAGTCGTTATGGATGTCGTGGTTATGCGACTGATACGCCGCATCCCCGCTGCCGCCTGCCCGGTTCTGGGTAGCCGATACCAGATGGCCCCGGGCTGTCCTGCCATAGCCTGCCAGAAGGTAATGGGAAATCCACAGCTCCTCTTTGGACAGGACGATGCCGTTGTATTTCACCTGGATGTCCGGCGGAGATTGGAGTATCTCGCCAATCTGGATGGACGGGCTGTTGCTGCTCCGCGATACCTGCTCCATGAGGTTCAGCAGGCTGATGTATGGATTTTTCTGCATCTCCCGTCACCCCCTCGATGTCTTGATGATGGTCGCCGGATAATAGTCGCTCCCCATGTCAATGCTCCCTTCGTAATGATGGAAGCACCCGTACACGCTGGAACTGTTGCCCCAGCAGCCGCCGTTTCCGTCATAGACCACGACATGCCAGTTCGGATCCGGCTTGCTGTAGCGGTTGTACATGATGATGTCGCCTTTCTCCAGCTGTGCCGGGTCGTAGGGGATTGCCAGTCCCTGGGCTTCGGCATCGGCCCGGAGCTGGTTGCATCCTTTGACGTTGTAGTTGTATTCCTGCGCGGCAAAGGGTGAATACCCGGCAGCGGCAACCGTTGCCCGGTCCACACAGCCATTGGAAC
>JBNMKW010000108.1:0-4469 GCA_050874545.1 Megasphaera sp.
CGCCGACCGTCCCTTGATGGAGAATCAAGTCAATAGCTCGGCAATGGTCTTTGAATGCCTAAATTCTTGGCTCAGCTCATCAACTTCAGTTCTCGATGAGCAGGATACTTTTTATGGAACGGCATTGATTTTAAATTCTTTGTAGTGGATGCTGTAAAAGGCACTCCAACAGTTGCCAAAGAGCCTATAAATAGGTATCTTCAGCAAGCTGTTTATCCGCTATCTGCCGAATTTCCTCCAACGAACAAGACGTAATCTTGGCAATCACTGCCATATCGATGCCTTCCCGCAGCATGCCGAGTATATTCGCCATCTTTTCCTGCTGCACGCCCTGCGCCACCCCCAGCTTGCGCCCGCGTTCTTCTCCACGTTTTTCACCTATCTCAATACCTTCCTGCTTTGCGTCATCTAGGCCCGAATAGTAATCACGAATTGCTTTTTCCCGCAGCATGTATTGATACCGCATCGTTTCATCATTCGTAAACGCGTTTTCCGCTTTGGCTACATCCTTCATCACGTTGTTATTCATAGTCAGCACCTCCATCTCCTTAGCATCACAGTTGGAAAAATACGCTGCCCATGTTCCCAATTTCGTCAACTTTTTTATGTCGCTGTATGTGAATTTTTTCATTTCTATGAAATGCATGGCAAAATGTTCCGTCAGCCGTTGTTTTGATATATCATTGTAAATATGATACACGTTATGCCATGCAGTTTCCGGTAAATACACAAAATCCAACAAAATAATGGAAATCGTGGGTTTCAGCTGCGTGTACTGGTCTTTCTCTTTGAGCTGCGACCCATACAAGCCTGCCCAATAATACAAAAACCGTTCGGACAAATAGGCATGCTTCAGTACTTGTACTTCAATATCGATTTGCATACCTGTATTCGTCCGGGCTAAGATATCAAGTTTGCTCAGTTTTTCATGGGCAAACTCGGGATCTTGATCTTTATCTAGAAACGAAACGTCTTCAATCTGGGTTTCTTCATTTTCATACAATACGGCATTCAAAAACTGAATTGTCAAATGCTTACGCTGTTCACTGCCCAGCAGGTATTTGAAATAAAAATCATTCATACGGTTAATCTTGAGCGTATTCATCTCTACGTTCCTCCTTGTATTGTATCATACTTACGAGCCAGGTACTATAGGTCACAGTATACCCTACAAAGATTAAAACAAGATTAAAAAACAGCCTAGAAAGATTAGAATTAGATTAAAATTGACGGATATTATGGCTTGAGCAACGTTTGTTTTTCTTTGTATCCGTTGGGGTATTTTTTAGCTAATATCCAAGAATACCCTTTGCCGAAGCAGCTTATACTCCGTAGTCAGGCTTGGTATCATCTGCCTTCTTACACTATTTTTAAACTATAAATGCCGTACACATAAAGCCATGACCGTATCGTATATAATTACGTATACAGCCATGGCTTTCTTGTTTATTCTATATGATATTCGTGATACAGTCTTTCTCTTACGTCTTCTCGTTCAATGGCCAAATCCAAATCTTGCCAGCGATTATCTGCTTTTAATCTTTTAATAGTTTTAACAATGCCGTCAAGCGGCTTTCGCCTTCTTTGCGTCCTTCCTGCCGTCCTTCCAAGCTCCATTTTTCTAGTTCTGCACACATCATAGCCACCTCCTTCGGATTGTTTTTATACCGATATACGACTTCTTTCAGCGCATCGAGCTTCATATGTTCTGCCGTATCACAACGAAAATCATTCATCAACTCGCCAATGGCATTGCTTCCTTGATACGAACCATTCACATACAGGATATGTTCGCCGTCTTCAAATCGTTGCTGCAGTTCTTCGATAACCCGATTCACATGATAGCGCGCAAGACGTTGTTTCCACCCATCATGTTCCGTAATAAAAATTATGTAGCTTTCAGGCAAACTCTCATAGGTACTTGCCTTTTTGTAGGCTGGCAAGGTATGCTTTTTTTTCAATGGGGATGGGGATGGGAAAAAGAGTATATTACCCCCTTTCGCTAAAAAAAGTAAAATCACTAATTTCTGTTCATCAATGGTCTCCTGAAGAGATTTCCCATCGTCTTACGCTAGAGGGCAGTCCTTTGCAAGTGCTTTGGTACTATTATCGTGCTATTCATGCTGGGATGCTTGATGATCCCTTAACGAATAGATATGGTAAAGGGTTCATCAAGAAATTAAGACATCATGGGAAAAGACATCATGGGAAAAAACGTCATTTGAAAGGAGAAGAGGAACGCCGCGGCAAGTTTCCCGTAAGCCACGATATTTCGGAACATACAGCAGGTGCGGTACACCGCTCCCGCCGTGGTCATTTCGAGGCAGATACTGTTACGGGAAAGAAAGGCAAAGCCTGCCTGGTAACTCTGGTAGACAGAAAGAGTCGCTATCTTCTAGGAGGCAAGGCTGACCAGAAAAGAGCTGATGCAGTTAATACGGTTATAATCGAATTGCTGCATGGGCAGCCTCTCCATTCCATAACGCCGGATAGAGGAAAAGAGTTTTCCAAACATGCAAAAATAACGGAAGCTTTAGTTGGTGTAACGTTCTATTTTCCAAAGCCACATCAGCCATGGCAGAGAGGAACCAATGAAAACACAAATGGCCTTTTGAGAGAATATTTTCCAAAGGGACAGGACATCACAGATATTTCGGATGATTATATTCAAGAGAAAATTGATGAACTTAATCTAAGACCCAGAAAATGTCTTGGCTGCAACACATCTTATTATGTCTATTTTTCAAAAAGCGTTGCACTTGACTTGACAATTCATCTATAAAACAGGCCGCACAGTCAATCTTAATGCCTGCAAATCTTGCTTTTTACTATGTTTTTTAGTATAATAAAGTTGATAGAGCCCACCACGCATAAGGCGGAAACGCACTGCGGACCATGGTGGGACTTTTTTATATGGAGTTTTTTTTGATGGAACTAAAGCCGGCCCTCACATATGATCAGCAAATTGATCGACTAATTCATGTCCATAATCTTACAATCTCAACACCAGATGCTGCCATTTCAATTTTAAAGCGAGTTAACTATTATCGATTAAGCGGCTATGGCATCGGTCTGAAAAAGTCGGATAAACCCGAAGAATATCTGGATGGTATTTCTTTGAACCATATCTACCGTCTTTATTTGTTTGACAGCTCTCTTAGAAATGCACTATTCCACCTGATTGAACAACTAGAAGTACAATTACGCACCCAGCTTTCCTATTGTATTTCACTGAAATATGGCCCAGAAGGATATATGGATGCATCAAACTTTCTCAACAAAAAGAACAAACATGAGCAGTCTATTCATAAAATCATTATAGATAACTTTGAAAAAGAACGTAGCCGACAAAAAAATGTGCCTTTTGTTAAGCATCATAATTTGAAGTATGGCGGTCATTTCCCTATTTGGGTCGCTATAGAGCTATTTACATTTGGAAACTTATCATCACTGTATAGTATTTTAAACTTGGAAGATAAACGCCAAATTTCTTCTCTTTATGACACGAAGCCGCAGTATCTAAGCAGCTGGATTCTTTCATTAGTTGAGATACGCAATATATGTGCGCATTACAGTCGTCTCTATAATATGCCTTTAAAGCAAGCACCTCATTTATACTCAGATTTAGCAAAACATATACCGCAAAGGTCAAACAAGCTGTTTCCTGTTCTTATCGCCGTAAAACGAATGCTGAACTCTAATTATCAATGGCAGGATTTTGAACACAAACTCGAAAAGCTTATGGATGATTATGCAGATGTTATCCGTCTTTCATTTATAGGGTTTCCTAAAAATTGGAAATCTGCTTTAGAATAATAGATTTACTTCTTTCCTGATCCAACAATTACGCAGTAAGTTTTAGGCTCTTTGTCAAATATTAGGGTGCCTTTCAAATCATCCACGACGAATGGATGTGAGTGAACTTTTCTCACGTCTTTTTTATTTTTGTTTTACACAGAATGGTCACAAAATTCCGGGAACCGAAGGCTAGTCGTTTCAAATACTTTTATCTTGTTGTTCACTCCTTCGGTAAAATGATATTCGAGACATGTCTATACTCCTTTCGGCTCTTCGTAGTGATTGAGCTAAAATGCAGTTTAGATATGTCTTTATTTTATATAAGACAAGGAGACTTGTGAATATGGATGTCCACAAGTCCCTAACGTTTATTATAGAACCTTTATCTTATAATGGCTCATTTATATACCAAAATCATAGAAAAAATGGAATGCAACGAATACACCTTGTAAAAGTCAACTCAAGAAAATTATAATATCACTTAATATTACTTGTGTTACTATTGGTTTTATCATTATTATACATTAATAACAGCACTTTACAACTTTTACGCAGCCTCGATAGCTACCGAAACCAGTTTATACAAGGCCTGAACTAAGTTAGTGGAATTTTTTGCAGTTTGGGCCTTAGAGACCAACGTGTCAAAAAATATTTCACGCTGTATTTGCCAG
>JBNMKW010000109.1:0-4372 GCA_050874545.1 Megasphaera sp.
ATCTCGATGTCTATATAGTACATTTTTTCACAAAGAAATGCAAGGGGAAAAAGAATATTTCTCATGCTAAATATTCATATTAAGGGGCTGTTGAGATAAAAAAGGCATACAAGTCAATAAAACGTACCTATTCATTAATATTTTGTAATCAAACCTTTCTGTATAAGAACATTTTCAAATAAAATATTAATTATATATGTGAAAAGCATCACGATAGGGATTACAATACAAATGTTAACCTTATAAGCGACTAATAAATGGTTGACTAAATGAGCGGGGATTTGCTATAATGCCATCGTACCTGGGCAGGGAGGTGAAACAGATGATGCCAATGATTCGAGAATTAGCGCGATGCAATCAAGCGTTGTTTTATGGCTGGCGTATCGGCACAGTGCGAATTGACATAGCAGGGCCGGCAAGTTACTTTGTTTCTAAAATGACACCTGTGCGGCATTCCTGTCGTAGTATTACCATACAAGGAATCAATGAGAATGGCTGTATGTGTCAGTACATGCAGTGTGTAGTATGTCAACCCAAGGCTGCCTCTCCCAAGGCACATCTATCAATATCCCATCTTCCGGCGGGACAGGCGCGCATGGTTTCGCATGTATTTTCAATAGAAGAAATACAACAATACTGTATACAAAGCGGTGACAATAATCCGATTCACCGAGGGGAGCATCCTATCGTTCCCGGATTGTATATTGCATGGTATATACAGCGGACGCTGGCTGTTTCTTCGCTGCATTGGAAAGTATCTTTTCATGCGCCTGTGTATGCTGATGATACTGTCACGGTTGTGCAGGAGGCAGGGCGATGGTGCGGATATGTACAAACCCATCAAGTTTTCACAATTCAATTATTAAGAACATGAGGTGTATATGATGAACAAAGGAACAAAAACGACGATGTTGACACGGCTGGCACTATTAATTGCGTTAAACTGCATTTCTGCATATATCATTATTCCGATTCCATTTTCACAGTCTCCGATTGCGCTGCAAACCCTGGTAGTTAATTTGGTTGCTTTTTTACTGCCGCCTAAGCAGGCGTGTCTGACTATGCTGGTATATATCGGCATTGGTTTAATTGGCGTGCCCGTATTTACAGGCGGTACGGCAGGACCGGGAAAAATGTTTGGCCCTACAGGCGGCTATATTTGGGGATACGTCGTTGCTGTAGGCCTGATTGCCTGGATGAAGGGAAACCACTATCAGTTTAAACGGTTTGCTGCTGCAGCGATTGTATTAGGTATTCCCAGCATTTATTTGCTGGGCGTCATCCAGCTGAAATTGGTAACAGGCATGCCGTGGGAAGCTGCCGTTATGAGCGGCGTGTTACCGTTTATTCCCTTAGATATTGTCAAATGTGTTGCCGCTGCGGCACTGGCACGGCCTATTTATAAACTGTTTGGACAGATGGCATGAACCAAGACGTATATATTGTAGGCGGACTGCGCAGTTACATTGGCGTATACAATGGCATGTACCGGCATATACCGGCAGATGTATTAGGAGCCAGCGTATTGCGACGCCTTATTCAAACCTATCATATACCGGAAAACGCGATTGACAGCATTATTTGCGGCAATGCCGTAGGAGGCGGCGGTAATATTACACGGCTCATGGCGTTACGGGCCGGTATGGCGGAAACGATACCGGCGTATACTGTAGATATGCAGTGTGGCAGCGGGTTGGAAAGCATCGCCACGGCCAGTGCGAAAATTGCTTGCGGGCAAGAACAGCTATGTATAGCCGGTGGTTTTGAAAGTGTTTCGACGCAGCCTGTCCGCAGCTATCATCCTAATCATCCGGCGTATACGGGAACAGGGGATACCTATATGACAGCACAGTTTATGCCGGGATACCGGGATGAACACATTATGACGAAAAGTGCAGAAGCGGTGGCCCTAAACGCGCATATCCGGCGGCAGGATTTAGATGCCTGGGTGCTGCGAAGCCATCAGTTGGCGTGTCAGGCAGAACAAGATGGTGTGCTGCGCCGTATGCAGGTGAGCGTACACGGCAGTCGGCGGGATGAAGGGATTCGGCGGCATATGAGTCAAAAACTGCTGAACCGTCTGCCGTGCATCCTGCCGCAGGGACAGGTTTTGACGGCAGCCAATACGTGTTTGACTCATGATGGCGCGGCTATGCTCATCGTATGTTCAGAAGCATGTTGCAAAACATATGGCTGGCATCCGTTGGGAAAAATCAAAGGGGCTTGTGCTGTCGGGACACATCCGCTGGAAAGTCCTATCGGAGCCGTACAAAGTGTGGCAAAGCTGCTGCGGCAGCAGCACATGAAAGCGGCAGATATCGATATATTTGAAGTCAATGAAGCCTTCGCCCTTATTGATGAACTGTTTGCTAGAGCGTATCCGCAATGCGTGGACCGATACAACGTGCTTGGCGGCGCATTGGCATACGGCCATCCCTATGGCGCGACCGGTGCCATGCTGGCACTGCATGCACTGGCAGCCTTGCGCCAAAAACAAGGAACATTGGCTTGCTGCAGTATTGCCGGAGCGGGCGGCTTGGGGTGCGCCCTGCTGGTAGAACGCGTATAGTGGTTTTGATGATAAAGGGAAAAGAACATGCAATATATAGATATGCTGCGAAAACAGCCTGCTGCGAAAACAGCACTCATTACAGAAACAGAAACATATACATATGGCGAACTTTGGCAACAGGCAGCAGCCATGAGAAAAGCAATAGCATCGAATGAATCGGTTCACGTTATCAGCGGTTCCTCTATAGCCGTACAGCTTTGTCAGTTTTTGGCGTACAGCGGCAGTACGGCAGTTCCTGTCATGGCGACAGCAACGGCTGCTGTGCAGCTGCCAACCGTGATAAATGTACCGCATACGGCCTGTATGGGTGTCATGACTTCTGGCACTACCGGTCCCAGCAAAATCCTTTGGCGGAATTATGGCAGCTGGGCTGATTTTTTTCCGGTGCAGAATCACATTTTTGGCATTACGAATCAGACGATTTTATTTTGTCAGGGCAGTTTGGCATTTACCGGCAATTTAAATTTGTATCTCAGCGTACTGGCCGTTGGCGGCACGGTGATAGGCGCCGATTCATTTCATCCCAAAACGTGGCTCGCCTTGATGGAAGCCTATCAGGCCAATGCCATATATTTGATTCCAGCCAAATTACAGTTGCTGCCCCAGGCAGCAAGTCGTACGTATCAAACTATACGACATATTATTAGTGGTTCCCAGGCTTTGGGCAGACCACAGGCCCAGCGATTGCAGCAGATATTTCCGCAGAGCCAAATTATATTGTACTATGGAGCTAGTGAGCTGAATTATATTACTTATATTACCGATACAGAGATGACGGCAGATATACGCTGTGTCGGCAAACCGTTTCCTGGTGTATCTGTGACGATAGAAAAAAATCAAGAGATTCTGGTGACGACACCGTATCATGTATTGGGTATTACGATACCTTTTTCACTGCATGACAGAGGACGTATGGATGCAGCAGGCAATCTGTATTTTTTAGGCCGCAGCAATGACAGCTGCAATGTCAACGGCAGACATATATCAACATATCGTATAGAACAAGCGCTGTGCAGACATTTGCCAGTCCGTGAGGCTGCCGTCTTTGTCACATGCGGTGCGTATGCAGATTGTCTTACCGCAGTTCTCGGCGGGGCAGCGCATGCCATAGACAGGGCAATGCTTTGGAAGACGCTGCGCCCGTATCTGCAAGCATATGAAATACCGAAAAAATGTATCGTGCTAGACAGTCTGCCAAAAAATGAGAGTGGAAAAATTGACAAACAAACGCTGAAGCGGCTATTCACGCAGGCGGAAAGAGTGTGATATAATACTTCATATATACAATATATACAAAATAAGGGAGGATTCATGTCATGAGTTTACACATTGAAGCAAAACAAGGCGATATTGCAGACCGCATTTTACTGCCCGGCGATCCGCTTCGCGCTAAATATATTGCAGAAACATTTTTAGATAACCCTGTCTGCTATAACCATATTCGCGGTATTTTGGGGTATACTGGAACCTATAAGGGCAAACGTATTTCCGTGCAGGGAACCGGAATGGGAATTCCGTCTATTTCTATTTACGCGACAGAACTCATGCGTGATTACGGTGTCAAAAAACTGATTCGCGTTGGTACTTGCGGTGCCATGCGTAAAGATATTCAGTTGCGTGATGTCATTATTGCCCAGGGAGCGACGACAGACTCGTCCATCATTCGCAATATTTTTGGCGGTGCCATTAACTACGCCCCGATGGCAGACTTTGCGCTGCTGCGTACAGCCTATGAAAAAGCATTGGTTCAGCAGATTCCGGTTCGCGTCGGCAATATCGTATCTGTAGACCGCTTTTATG
>JBNMKW010000110.1:0-4327 GCA_050874545.1 Megasphaera sp.
AAATTAAAAATCAAGATTCCGGCAGGTGTCGATGACGGCGCACGGCTCCGTGTAGCCGGTGAAGGGGAACCAGGCGTTCGCGGCGGCGGTCACGGTGATTTGTACGTATATATTTTTGTACGTAAAGATGCCAAATTTGCCCGCGAAGGCAATGACATTCTTTCACAGGAAACCATTTCCTTTGCTCAAGCTGCATTGGGGGCGACGATTCGCGTCGATACACTGGATGGCAAGATTGACTTAAAAATTCCGGCAGGTACACAGACTGGGACGGTATTCCGCATTCGCGGCAAGGGCGTTCCCGTCTTAGGTTCGCAGAACCGCCGCGGTGACCATCATGTCCAGGTAACAGTGGCTGTACCGAAAAAAATGAGTGCTAAGCAAAAAGATTTGCTCAAAGAATTTGCTTACGCTGGCGGCGAAACTTGGGTGGGGGAGCCAAAGTCGGCTGAACAACCGGCAGCAGGCTCTAAAACACAAGATAAACCGAAAGAAAAGAAAAGTTTTTGGAGCAAATTAAAAAAAGACATAAAAGAAGATTTATAATACAAACGAAAAGGGAGAACAATCGATGAAATGGAATGAAATCGATTTGCTTGTTTCCCCAGAGGCCACCGATTTGGTGGCCCTTCTTTTATATGAATGCGGCAGCAATGGTTCGATTATTCATGATGAAAAAACTGATGAATGGGGCCGTATTCGTATAACGGCGTATTTTCCGCCGGAACAGGGAGACGCAGCAGAACAAGTACGACGCCGTATGGCTGATTTGGCGGCGCGGGACGAAACGCTAAGCAACTGGCAGCTTGTCCAGCAGGAAGCAGATGACCAAAGCTGGCTCTATGCGTGGCAGAAACATTTTCATCCTAAGAAAATATCCCGTACATTTTGGGCTGAACCTTCTTGGGAAAAAGCTGCACCTGCTGCAGGCGAACAGACGATTACCATTGATCCGGGCTTGGCCTTTGGCAGTGGTTTTCATGTGACAACATGTATGTGCGTGCAATATTTGGAACAAGCTGTTAAGCCAGGCGATGTCGTTTTTGACATCGGAACGGGTACGGGTATTTTGGCCATTGCAGCAGCTAAATTAAAGGCATCCCATGTGGTAGCTGTTGATTTTGATGAAAAAGCAGTAGTCCAGGCTAAACACAATGCGGCCTTAAACGGCGTAGAAAATACCATTACCGTAGCCAACAGCGATTTGCTTGCGGCAGTTTCTCAAGAAGAAGCCAAAGCGGATGTCGTTGTCGCTAATTTGGTGACGAATGCGGTTCTCATGTTGCTGCCTTCGCTGTCGTCATATATGAAGCCCCATGCGGTATGTATTGCCAGTGGCATTATTGATGAACGAATTGAAGAAGTACGGAAAGCGGCTGCAGACGCCGGCTTTGCTTGGGAAGACGAACGGCTGCAGCAAGGCTGGTATGCTGTCACGATGAGGAGGCTGTAATGCGAAAAATATTTACGAAGTTTCCCATTTGCGGGACTTTTGAATTGTCTGCTGATGATGCGCATCATGTACTCGTCGTACTGCGTCATACTGTAGGGGACACACTCAATGTCACGGACTGTACTGGTGCCACGTATGAATGTTTTATTACACGAATGGAAGGGCATTCGGCGTTTTTGACACCAGCCCGAAAACTTTCTGATGGCAGTGAAAAAAACGGCAGCGTGATTTTGGCAGCAGGTCTTTTAAAAAGCGATAAATTTGATTGGGTTGTCCAAAAAGCAACAGAACTGGGTGCTGCGACCATTGTTCCTGTACAAATGGAACATTGTGTAGTAAAATTAGATGATACTCGCCGTAAAAACAGACAAGAACGATGGCAGCGTCTGGCGTTGGAAGCAGCAAAACAATGCGGCCGCGACGATGTGCCGACGATAGCAGACGTTTGCAGTTTTTCGGAACTACTGCAGACATACAGTGAAGACCGATTTGTCATTCCCTATGAACAGGAAACAGCACCGCTGGCAGAAGTCTGCAAAGAAGTACGCGTCGGGGACATAGTCATTTGCATTGGGCCGGAAGGCGGCTTTGCTGACAAGGAAATTGCCTTGGCGTCTGAACAGCTGGCTTGGTGCCGGACCGTATCTCTCGGCCCGCGGATTTTGCGGGCTGAAACGGCTTCAATTGCGGCGTTGTCTATTATCATGTATGAAAGAGGATTTAAGTAGATGCCAACTATAGCCTTTGCTACCTTAGGGTGCCGTGTCAATCAATATGATACAGACAGCATGCGCGGTCTGTTTCTCTCTGAAGGGTTTACAGATGCGGAATTTTCGGATACTGCAGATGTATACGTTATTAATACATGTTCTGTCACACAGATGGGAGAAAAAAAGTCCCGTCAATTAATTCGACGCGCCAAAAAACGCAATCCTGCATCTAAAGTTATCGTCACGGGCTGCTATGCCCAGCTGGATCCGGAATTGCTGGCTGCCATGGAAGGCGTGGATGCAGTGGTCGGAACCAATGAAAAGAAAAAAATCGTTTCCATTGTAAAAGAATTGTTAGGGCAGGAAGATACGGCAACGATTCAGGCTGTGCACAACGTGTTAAAGCCGGATGCTTTTGAAGAAATTCCTTTGTATCCGTCTGCAGTAGAGCATACGCGGGCTGATTTGAAAATTCAGGAAGGCTGTAATAATTTTTGTACGTACTGTATTATTCCCTATACGCGCGGCGGCCTAAAATCCCGTCAGCCCGATGCTGTCATTGCAGAAGCTAAACGGCTTATTTCTTTTGGCTTCAAAGAACTTGTACTGACTGGTATTCATTTGGGTGCGTACGGCAAAGAACTGCCGGAAAAACCAACGTTGGCCTTGATTTTGCGCCGCCTGCTCAATGAAACGGATGTACAGCGTATCCGCTTGGGGTCTGTAGAATCGTTGGAAGTTGATGATGATTTGATTGACGTTATGAATTCTTCGCCGCGTATCTGCCCGCATTTGCATTTGCCGCTCCAGTCTGGTTCGGATGCGATTCTCAAGGCGATGAACCGTCATTATACCAAAACGGAGTTTATCGAGCTAATCCGCGTTCTGCGGCAGCGTATCCACGGCCTGACCGTTTCTACGGATTTAATCTTGGGCTTTCCTGGTGAAACAGACGATTTATTTGCAGAAACGATGGACACGTTGCATTTGCTGCGCTTTTCCCACATTCACGCTTTTCCTTATTCGCCGCGTAAAGGAACGCCTGCCGCTGCCATGAAGCAGCAAGTACCGCAGAATATCAAAAAGAAACGTGTAGAACTGGTCAATGCCTTGTCTGCGGCGCAGAAAGACGAATTGCTGCAGGATATGGTAGGACGCACGGTGCAGGTTCTGATTGAAAAACAGGATGGCAGTCATGGCGAAGGATTTTCTGAAAACTATGAACGGGTCTGTGTAGACGGCTTGCAGACAGCCTGCGAAGGAAGAATCGTTGCTGCAACGCTGACTCATGCAGATAACCATATACTATTTGGTACACTAAAGGAGGAACTGTAACATGGAAGATTGCTTATTTTGTAAAATCAGTAAAGGGGAAATTCCAAGCACAAAAGTATATGAAGATGATGATTTCTATGCTTTCAAAGATATTGCGCCTGTCGCCCCGGTACACGTATTAGTCATTCCTAAAAAACACATTGCCAACATTGCTTCTCTGACTCCGGATGATGCCGATGTAGCCGGCAAAATGCTTTACACAATTCAAAAAGTAGCACAGATTTTGGGCTTGGATAAAGACGGCTACCGCGTTGTCTTTAATACCGGTGAAAAAGCAGGCCAGACAGTACATCACATGCACGCTCATATTCTCGGCGGCAAAGAAATGGCTTGGCCAGGTGTATAATGGATAATACATCACAGCAGCCTAAAGCTTCACGAAGCACAGCAACCGGCACACGACAGTCCGTCCGGCGGCGCAGACGAAAGAAACAGCAGCTGAATTCCGGCACAGTCATTCGCTTAATTGCCTTGGTCGGCATGGCAGCCGTTCTCGTGCTGATGATGATGCTGCGAAAGTTTTAAAAACAACATACGGATGATAGTCTGACAAAGACGAGTTCAGTGAAACAATCTGGACTCGTTTTTTTATGGCATTTAAACCGATAATTCATGTTGAAAAATGAAAAGAGGTACAAGCGGCTGATAGTATCGATTGACTGCAGAAAATAGGGAGGTAGCTTGAGTGATAGGTTAGTGTAAAATAATTGTGGGAAAACTTTATTAGGCTAAAAAGAGGATCATATAAAAAAAGAAGGAACTTCTTTGGTATAATGAAATCACCATAAATCCATTACAAAGGAGTCCTTCTTATGACTAGTATACAACA
>JBNMKW010000111.1:0-4312 GCA_050874545.1 Megasphaera sp.
GATAAGAAATTTCGGTGAAGAAAACGAAGGGATGGGAAAGACTGCAAGGCCAACTGGGCAATAACCAGCCAGGTCAACAAGCACTTCGTTGGCCGTGTAGCTGCAGAAAAATAACGAGAAAAGAATTGAAACAGACTACCCCTCGTTGAATTTTTAAGGTATAATGAATTCATCGCGTAACTCCTTTGAGATGATGTGTTTTAGCAGATTCATTATACTTCAAAGTGGGGTTACGCGATATTTATTTGTTCAAAAAGTTGTAAACTGCTGTATATAATAATAATTGCTCATAAATTTAATGGTATTAGAAACATAACGAAAATGACTTTATTTTTATTAAAAAATACGGTATAGTATCATTAAACTATCAACATAAATGTGTATATGTAGTATAAAAGATTATAAATTTTATATGTGTGGGGTAGTTGTAAATCATAATATTTTATCAACGTAGGAGGTATATCATGTTTCGAGGGGAAAAAACTCGATATCTGATTATCGCTATGTGTGACAACATTAGTGGTGAAGACGCAGCTTTATCTATTGATTGTTTATATCGGGCCGGTGCGATGAACGTACAAGTTTTTAGTACATTAACTAAAAAAGGCCGGCCTGGATATACGTATATGATTGATTGCGATAAAGCACATCAGGAAGCTATGGAAACTTGCCTGGTTCAAGAAATCGGTACGACAGGGTGGCATTATTTTCCTACGACTCAGTGATATATTGAAGTGATGTATTTACAAAGAAAAATAATCTTTAAACAAGGAGATAAGACGATGTCTCTTACTTGCGGTTGTAAATATTCACCGAATGTACCGCAGCCATATCGACCGGAAGCAGATAGTATGGAAGAAATAGCGCATGTATTGCGGGAACAGTTTCAACGACAAGTAGTCGTATCGCGTTTACGACAAAAAATAATAGAATTATTTCAGACAACAAACGATCCGATTATTTGGGATATAGAAAAATGGGGGAATATATAATGAAAAACGATGTGTTGCCAAGAGAAGAATTGCTTTCGATTGTAGAATATGCAGCGATGTCAGATCCGGATGAATTGACGGGGGATCGTATTGAAGCCTTAGCCGGCGGTCATGGCATGTTGAATTTATCGGTATATACGGTTGCTAACGTGATTATTGAAGAACTGGAACAAGGCGGACATTTGGATGTATAAAATGCCAATACAAAAAAACTGCCGATGGAAACGATATTAGAAAAATGTGTCCGTGTTTGTAAAGAAGGTGGGTGTGATGCTGCGAATGCGGCATTGATTTCTGCTGTGATGATGTATATTGCTGGCACAAAAGCCCAAGTCGGTGTGCCGGCTGGAAATCGAAAATTAGGTGCCCTGGCGCGAATGATTGCCGGCAATGACCGTTGTGGCGTAGCTAATATCCCAACGGCTAAGAGCAATAATAAACTATCGGGATTTCCGGCTGTTGCGGCTGTATACCAGGCAATGTCCGAAGGTAAATTGATGGCGATGTTGTACCAGGTGTACTGTTGGGCAGTGTTATGTTTGGACATAATGCACTGGGCGAAGATATCGTATTTCCACAGTTAGCCAAAAACGGAGCTCATTATGGTACATTAGGCATGATGAAAGCGTATCGTGATGCCGGCATGCATTATGATCCGTTTACATGTGCCTTATTTGGTGCAGCTGCTATTTTGGAAATTATTCATCCTGATGCCAGCGTGAGTGAAGAAATAGGGCCGTATGGCAAGATTACGTCGGCCTTTGTAGCTGGTCAATCGGCAGCTAAAACGGCAGGTCTTCCAGAGAAATTGCATATTCGCGGTACCAATGAAGAATATGATACCGGAATGGTCATTGGTGATTTAGCGTTGATTCTGAAAGATATTGGCGGGCCGTCGGTTATTGGTATGATGGCACTCAATGAAATTGTTTCTGTATTTAAGGAAGGAATTGCCGGCGGCAGCGGTGCACGTCATAATGTTCCATTAGGTCATATGTGTGGTTACGCTGTCGTCTTGATGAAAGCGTTGATGTATTTTCAAGGAGATACAAATAAAGCCGTACAAGTTACGCTAGACGACCGAATTCAATCTTCTTTTAATCCCGAATATGCATTAACCAGTATTAATTTGACAGCTCGCAAAGCACATACGATGCATCGTGGTAAAGTAACGGATTTATTAGTTAAAGGAACAGAGCCGTATGTTCATCATTTGCTGCATCATATTAGCACCTATGCGTATGAACAGCTTCAAGCAGGAGCATCTTTGGGTGAAGTCGTAGCTGATTTAGAAAAGGAAAAAATGACGACGGTAGAAACCAATGCAGCTCGTATTTTTAGTGCCATGAAAGGAGAACCCGTTTCGATTCATATTTTGCAGCTTCATGGCGGGTCACGTCGTACGAGTAAGATGGCTATGAAATATATTGCTTTCGATGCGTATATTGATGTGGAATTTACCTGTGGTGAAAAACATGTTCTTCTTAAAGGGCTGTTAAATGATATTCTTCCCAAAGTAGCCCGTGGTGAAAGAACGGATTTAGATTGGGCCTTGGATATGATCATTCCTGTTTGCTCGGATCCGTTATTTGGAGGTAGTCATATGATGAATATTGTGATTCCTTCAGCCGTTGCAGTAGTATTACATCGTTATGGCGTAGAAGAAGCTGCCGATGAAGCGACGAAAGCTGGTGTAATTTCGGCAGGTATGCCTGGCGGTAAGCCGCGTATTCGTCGCGTAGCTAATTTGGCATTACAGATGGAACGAGTGTACCAATAAAGAATACTAATGTTATATATACGAAAACGCAGCCTATGTGTTAGGCTGCGTTTTCGTATATATAACTTATTCTTGCAAAGATAAAGTTCGTTCAATCAAAGATTTGTATTGTTTGTACTTTTGTGTAACTTGTTCTAAGGTATATTGATGATATGTCGGCAATTCTTTTAAACTCTTAAAATAGTTGAGGATAATTTCATGAAATTGTGGATTAATAATCAGATAAAACGGATGAGCATTGTTTTTGATATACCGTTTATTTTTCTTTAAGAAACCCGTCTTATAATTGGAATAGAAGGATACATTTTCCCCTTTATATTTAGAATCACCACAGGAGAAAGGCAAAATACCCATTACCATATGGGTATTTTTTTGCATGCCTTCCAGAACACTTTGAATATGAGCTTTTCGTTCTTGTGGTGTTAAAGCATACTGAACATCTGCCAGATAGATATAGCCTGTTTCTACGTAGCGCAGCAATGAAGTAGTGGGCATTAAAAATTCGATTTCCGATACATCTAGTACTTCTTCCCAAGTTAGGCAGAGACGCTGAATAGAAAATGCTTTTTCTGGTGATGTGCTTTCAATAATGCTTTCAAATACTTTATGAGGCAATAAAAATTCGAACCCGTTGGCCAAAAAGAAGAAAAAGCTATTGGTAGCATAAAAGGCTGTGCGATATCCCATGTCATCCATGCCCAGGGAACTGGCAAGAGATGTCAGGGCTTTTTTGGACGTACCTGTAAAACTGAATCGTTCGTAAATATCCCAAACTGTCGATTCATCGAAAATATAGGTGCACATATTGAAACGCGGCGGATTGGATAGAGCGTATTGAACAGCAAAAGACCCTTTTAATATGATGAGATTTGCATTGTCAATATCATGCATATCGTAAAAAACGAAATCAAAATCCAAGAAATGATTTATAATGTGATAGATATGCTGCACTAAAGATACATCTTTTTCTAATTTATTTAAATCTAGGCCAACGCGAATTGTCAGCGTATTGGAACCTAATTCTATATTTTCCAGATATTTCCAAAATCCGGCCTGATACAATGTATTAAATTCACCTAGAACGAGAAGCTCTCCATCTCCTTCTAGGTTTTGAATACTTTTCTGCAGTATATCAGCTAAAAAAGCTGCCGTGTCATGATGACCCGTAATGATTTTAATAGCTGGGCGGCTGTCTTTCGTTTTAGGAGTATGGCTTTGATTGAGTGTAGAACGATAAGCAGAACAAAGATATTGACTGATTTCAAATCCTAAATCTTCTGTGTCACTAGTAATGGGAAACGTTTTAAAAAACTTTTCTTTTTTTCGCTGTTTAATAATTAGTTCAGCAAAATATTGGCCCATTTCTTCATTGATGCGTTCTACATAACGCGATGAAGGAAGCTTTGTGCCGTTGCTCCATTTGTTTACGTAGGACACGTCATAACCGACAATATCTGCCAATGAAATAAATTTAGCTTGGGTAAAGGTAATCAGCCGTTTCAATGTTGAAGCGTAACCGTCTGAAATCATGGTGCAATCC
>JBNMKW010000112.1:0-4296 GCA_050874545.1 Megasphaera sp.
TACTATTTTTTTCAAAAACTACGAAAATAAGGCTGATTTGGAAAAAATAAGGCTTTAAAAATGACTTAATGGAGCCATTCTCATTTTAACGAAATGTTGATAGAGTTGAATTGAAATAATTTCTGCTGAAATTATTGTTAGACACCCTGTACGTGATTGTACAGGGTGTCTTTTTTTGGTTCTATACTAAATGTTGGGCTTTGTGGACATCCGTATTCACTATTCCAATAGATTTACCGAAGGGATGGATAATAAGATAAAAGTATTGAAACGAGCAGTCTTTGAATTTCAAAACTTTGACAGATTCCGAGTACGGATTTTATAGTTGTTCCATGTAAACTAAAAAAGACATGAGAAAAATTTACTCATGTCTTTTAGTAGGGGATGAATTGAAAGGCCTTCCAACATTTGACAAAGTATATATGTTGTGTAGTTTATTGCATTTCTATCAAATGAGCCAGACAAGGTTCGACTTGGACACCTTCACGGTAATCGGAACCAGCTTCATAGGTATAATTAATGGCATAGGCTAAGAACTCAGCAGCTTTTTGTACGGCATTATGCAGGGATGTGCCGCCAAGAAGGGAACCGGTAAGGACACTAGTGAACAAATCGCCGGTGCCGCAGGTGCTAAACGGTACGCGAGAAACGACGTATTCGTCGTATGAAGAAGTATTGGCATCGTAGCTGACGATCTTGATAGTATCATCGGTAGAAGGTACGCTGGTGATGACGACTTTTTTGGGGCCTTTGGCACTCAGGCGTTGGCAGAGCGCACTGGTTGTTTTCGTAGACGGTGCATCTTCTGGATACGGCATATCCAAGAGCAGGCAGGCTTCGGTAAAGTTTGGCGTAATAACTGTTGCATGACTGATGAGATGTTTCATTTCTGTTACGATATCAGGCGTAAAGACAGGATATAATTTACCGTCATCGGCCATAGCTGGATCTACGACGACTAAGCTGTCTTTTTTGCTGAAACGCTGAATGGTTTCTTCCACAATAGCAATTTGGCCGGCATCTGCCAAAAAACCGCTGTAAATGGCATCATAGGAAAATCCTAATTGTGTCCATTTGTCCATAAATTCTTTCATATGCGGTGTAAAATCAGAAAATGTGAAATTACCGTATGTTAGATTATTGCTGAATAAGGCAGTTGGAAATGGGCAGACTTGAAATCCCATGGCAGAAATAACAGGGATGGCAGCCGTCAAAGAGCAGCGGCCAAAAGAACACATATCATGTATAGCAAGAACTCGTTTAGCAGACATAACCTAAAACCTCCTCAAAAAAATCTGTACTTCCATTCTACAAGATATATTGGCAAACGTAAATGGGACAGATATAAGATATTCTGTATCGTTGTAAAATATACACGAAAGGGAGTGTCTGTATATCCGCTGCTGTATAGAATATGGTATAATAGCACTAAACTTTTTGAATCTACATGGATGGGGGCATATTATGGCGCAGGAAGCAAATGTATTGATGGGATTAAGCGTAAAAGCGATGATTTTTTTTGAGGGGAAATTGCTGTTGCTGCAAAAAAATGATGCAGAAGGGCTGCACCATTGGGAATTTCCCGGCGGCGGCCTGCGGTTTACAGAAGATTTTGAAACGGGACTGCGTCGTGAAGTCAAAGAAGAAACTGGATTGGACATTGAACTGGAAGCACCAGCTGGTATTTGGAGCTATCAAAAGAAAGACGGACAGTTTTTAAACGGCGTGATTTTTACGGCGCTGGCGAAAACGGAGCATGTCGTTATTTCAGATGAACATATTGCCTATCATTGGGTAACGCCGGATGAATTTGCATCGTACCGTATTCATGGTTCTTTGCAGCGGTCTTTGCAGCGCATGCAGCAGTTTTCGTACGGAAAAAGCTATGCACTGCTCGAAGATTTTTTGGAAAAACGGTGAGGCTGACTATGAATAGAGAAAAACAGCAGAAAGCACCTTTTGTGGAAGCATTGGAAGCATACTGCCGTGCTCAAATGGTTCCGTTTCATACACCGGGGCATAAATTGGGGAAAGAAATTTCTGCGTATCAAAAAAATCTGTTTGGTGATGCGCTGCGGCGCGATTTGGGTCTTATGTATGCGTTAGATGATTTATTTCAGCCGGAAGCGTCGCTGAAAGAAGCGATGGATTTGGCAGCGGACTTATATGGGGCAGGAAAAACTTTTTTTTCTATCAATGGTACAACTGCTTGCGTAGAAGCTATGATACTGGCTGTTTGTCGAGACGGTGATGAAATTATTATTCCTCGGGAAGCACACCGCAGTGTCATAGGCGGCCTGATTTTGAGCGGAGCTGTACCCGTGTATATGGAAAGCCGCTTTGCTGAAAAGGAACAAGTATCATTGGGACCGGATTTGTCATCTTTAAAACAAGCAATAGCTGCTCATCCGCAGGCCAAAGCCGTTGTCTTTACGTATCCTACATATGATGGCATTGCCGGAAATTTGGCAGAAATGGCCGCATATGCTCATGACCGTGGATTAGTTGTCTTAGTTGATGAAGCTCACGGAGCACACTTACCGTTTCATTCTGATTTACCAGACGAAGCATTGGCTTGCGGTGCCGACTGTGTAGCGCAGAGTACGCATAAATTAATGGGGTCTTTGACTCAAACTTCTATGCTGCACTGCCGCCGGGGCTTTCCACTGCTGGATCGAGTGAGTGCTGCTATGGCTGTCGTACAGTCAACGAGTCCGCATTACTGGTTTTTAGCATCGCTGGATAGTGCCAGACAACAAGCGGCACTGCATGGAACAGAACTCGTTGGTCATGCTATGGTACTGGCTAGGCAGCTGCGTCAAGAGCTAAATGCGATTCCAGGAGTTTTTTCATTTGGCCGGGAAATTATGCAGTATGAGGCTGTTGGCGGTTTTGATGAAACGAAAGTAACGATTGATTTTTCAGGACTGGGACTGGATGGCAGAACTGCTGAGGCGGCGTTGCGGGCCCAGGGGATAGAAGTAGAATTAATAGCCGGAAATCATGTGTTGGCACTCATTACATTGGGTGATGATGAAGAATCAGTACAGGCCTTGCTGCACGCTTGTCAGCATATTGCTGAAGCTCATGAAGTATGCGCATCTGTACCAGTGCAAGAACGGCCATTGCCGACGCCGCAGGTGGCTGTTGCGCCGCGGGACGCATGGACAGCTGTTAGAGAAGTCGTTCCGTTTGCTGAAGCCGAAGGTCGTATTGCTGCCGAAACGGTTACGTTTTATCCGCCGGGCATTCCCGTTATCGGCGTTGGCGAAGTGATTACTAAAGAATGTATGGCATATATACAAGAAAAGCTGGCTGAAGGGTACCATCCCAACGGCCCGGCGGATGGGACATTACAGACAATTTGTGTATTGGAAAGGTGAAACGATGAATGGTAAATTGATTATTATAGAAGGTGGCGACGGCAGCGGCAAAGCGACACAAACAAAACTGCTTGTCGAACACCTGCAGCGAGACGGCAAAGCGGTTCGGGCTGTCAGTTTTCCTGATTATAACAGTGATTCCAGTGCCTTGGTAAAAATGTATCTGCGCGGTGATTTTGGAGTCGAAGCAGATGCTGTGAATCCCTATGCAGCGTCTGCTTTTTATGCGGTAGATCGATTTGCGTCATATCAAATGAACTGGAAACAGTTTTTAGCTGATGGCGGCATTGTTGTAGCCGACAGGTATACGACGAGCAATATGCTGTATCAGATGATAAAAATAGATGATCCTTTGCAGCAGCATGCTTATTTGGATTGGCTGGAAGATTTTGAATTTGATAAAATGGGACTGCCTAGACCGGACTGTGTTATATTATTGGATGTACCGCTGGTACTCACAGAACAGCTGATGGCTCAACGTGTTGGCAAGACTGGCGGGCAGACCGGGGATATTCACGAAGGCAATGAGGATTTTTTGCGGCGCTGTCACGAAGCCTACGATGTTTTGGCAGAAAAGTATCAATGGCAGCGGATTTCCTGTGCATTTCACAACGAAATGCGGCCTATTCAGGCGATTCATGAAGATGTATATCAGCAGGTGCTTCAGATCATACGATAAATTCGGATTGCTTTTTTGTGTTATATGTCTGTACTACGGTTATATGTATTTATATGGAAAAGAACAGCCGCTAAATCGACAGTAAACCTAGACTTGTTAGTGTAAAATAATTGTGGGAAAACTTTATTAGGCTAAAAAGAGGATCATATAAAAAAAGAAGGAACTTCTTTGGTATAATGAAATCACCATAAATCCATTACAAAGGAGTCCTTCTTATGACTAGTATACAACATA
>JBNMKW010000113.1:0-4152 GCA_050874545.1 Megasphaera sp.
CCGGAACAAGCAATGGCACAGCTAAAAAAAGACGGTTATACACGCGTAGCCATTACAACATTGGATGTTATTCCAGGTATGGAATACGCATATGATACGGCAATTTTTGATCTTTATAAAAATGATTTCAAACGCATGACCATAGGTACGCCGATTTTGTATTGGATGGGTCAAGAAGATCAACGTGATGACTTAGCTGAATTTGTTCAGGCTCTTTCTACACAATTCCCGAAAATTGGTAAAAAAGATGCAGTCCTCGTCATGGCCCACGGTACGCCGCATCCGGCTAATGCATACTATGCCGTCTTGCAGGACCGCTTAGATGCTGCTAACCTAGGCAATGTATTTGTATATTCTGTAGAAGGCTGGCCCCATTTGGACACCGTTATTCCGCAGCTGAAAGCCAAGGGCATCAAAAACATTACGCTCATGCCGATGATGATGGTTGCCGGCGATCATGCCAACAACGATATGGCTGGTGCTGACGCTGATTCCCACAAGAGCATTTTGGAAAAAGAAGGTTTCAAAGTTACGCCGTACATTCATGGCCTCGGTGAAAATGCAGCCGTTCGCAACATGTTCGTAGAACGTGCAAATGAAGCATGGGACGCTTTGGAAAAACAATAATAGCAATAGCATATTATGATAATCCCCTAAAAATATAATGTTATGTATGCAAAACCCCGCTGTCGCAGTAAGCAGCGGGGTTTTGTGTATAAACAATACTCATAAATTCCTGAGTATCTTCTTTTTTTATTTAGGTGTATCTATACTAAATGTATATCACAATAAAATAACGATGCGAGGAGGTAATACTATGCAGTCTAATCCGATACAACCCGCAAGTTTAAATCGTATTTTATGGTCTATTTTTGCAGCTGTTACTTTAATCACACAGAATTGGTATAGCTTTTCAGCTGTATTGCCTATTTTGCAGCCCGTATGGAACTTAACAGCAACACAAACAGGACTCATTGTAGCATCCTTTCAGTTTGGGTATGTTTTATCCGTATTGATTTGCAGCTTGTTTAGTGATACGCATAGTCCTCAGAAAATTTTTATACTGGGAGGCTTAGTATCGAGCTTTTCTAGTTTGGCTTTTGTCGTATTAGCTCATGGATTTTATAGTGCATTTATATTGCGGTTTATTGTTGGACTAGGTATGGGCGGTGTATTTGTGCCTGGTGTTAAGATTGTTTCGACCGTATTTCCGCCAGCGCAGCGGGGGAAAGTAGTGGGACTTACGGTTAGTGCTATGTCGTTAGGTTCTGGATTGTCTATTTTTTATTCTGGACTATTTATTGCTTGGTTTTCTTGGCAGGCTTTAATAGTATGTACAGCATTAGGAGAGGGTATTGGTTCTTGGGCAGTATATTCATTAGGAAAATTACAAATTTCAACAGCTAACATGACCGTATCGGCAGCATTGTTTAAGCGATTACTTCATAAACCAGTCCTGCTGATTAATGCCAGCTATATGGGACATATGTGAGAATTATATACTATGTGGCCTTGGATTGGTCCTTTTATGGTTTTTGCCTTAGCAGCACAGGGATATGATGTGCAAAAAGCAGCTGTATACGGCAATACATTAGGCGGAATTAGTATTATAATTGGGGCGCTGGCAACATGGATAGGTGGGAAATTATCTGATATATACGGACGAACTATTGTGATGCTAGTGTTTTTGGCAGGCAGTATGATTTGTTCCATATATATTGGCTGGATGGTTTATGCTCCCGTATCCTTACTGACAGTCGTTGTTATTGCCTATGGTTTTTTAGTTGTTGGTGACAGTCCTGTTTTAACTGTTACGGTGGCTGATTTAGCAGATCCAGAAATAATGGAATTTACATTGGGAATTCAATCTGTTGTTGGATATGGCATCACTATCATATCATCGGCTGTTTTTGGTATGGTATTGGATACGACGCAGTCATGGGGATGGGCATTTACCAGTTTGGGCTTTGGTGCCTTTTTAGGGGTTCTATCGCTTATGTTTCTTCGTCATATTACTCATATTTAAACGACTCATCTATCACACTTGTAATAGGATAGAATCTAGTTAGGTATTCATCCAGCGCTAAATGAGGAAGCGTAAAGTTCAGTATGTGTTTTTGCAGTACTGTTAAAATCTGTTGACTTTTGGAATTTATGGAATTTTTTTCCACCATTTCATTCCCGTCTTTCATCTGTTATTCCAATGGGAAGCTTTGTATAATAAAGCCATAAAACAGAGAACTTCATTACTACTATGTAAACTAGGAGATGGAACGAATGAAACAAGTAAAGATTATTACAGCAGAAGAAGCGGCTCTTCTCGTTAAAGATGGCGACGTCGTTACGACGAATGGGTTTGTCGGTTCCGGCCAGCCGGAAGCCTTGACCAGTGCATTGGAAGCACGCTTTTTAGAAACCGGTGCACCGAAAGATTTGACACTGATTTATGCTGCATCTCAGGGCAATACAGATGGCCGCGGCGGTGATCATTTTGCTCATGAAGGCATGTTGAAAAAAGCTATTTTAGGTCATTGGAATGCTGTTACGGCACTGCAGAAATTGGTCAATGAAAACAAAATACAGGCATACAACCTGCCGCAGGGCACCTTGTCCCAGTATTTCCGTGATGTAGCAGCACATCGTTTAGGTACAATTACGCATGTTGGCTTGGAAACATTTGCAGACCCGCGTGTAACAGGCGGCAGATTGAACGATGTAACTAAAGAAGATTTTGTAAAAGTCATTGAAATTGACGGACATGAACAACTTTTCTATCCGCGCATGGATATGAATATCGGTTTTATTCGCGGTACCTATGCTGATGAATGGGGCAATGTTGTCCTTTCTAAGGAAGTATCTCCTTTTGATGCAACACCGTTGGCACAGGCTGTTCACAACAGCGGCGGCACTGTGGTCGTACAGGTAGAAAAAATTGTCAAAGGCGGCACATTAGATCCCAAACTTGTTAAAGTACCAGGTATCTATGTAGACTACATTGTTCAGGTAGATGATGAAACGAAACGGCAGCAGTCTTTTGACTGCGAATATGATCCGTCATTGACCGGTGAAGTTACAGTTCCTGTCAAAGCATTGGATCCGGCACCGCTCAACGCGAAGAAGGTTATTGCCCGCCGGGCAGCTCTCTTGCTTCTCAATATGAGCAATGAAGCTGTTATCAATCTTGGTATTGGCATTCCGGAACTCGTTTCTTCCGTTGCCAACGAAGAAGGCATTGGCGACAGCTTAACAATGACAGTCGAAGCCGGTGCTATTGGCGGTGTACCTCTCGGCGGTGTTCGTTTTGGTGCCTCTGTTAATGCTGAAGCCTATATGGATCAAGCTACACAGTTTGACTTCTATGATGGCGGTGGCTTGGATTTGACTTGCCTTGGCTTGGCAGAATGCGATAAAGACGGCAATATCAACGTATCCAAATTTGGCACGCGCATTGCCGGATGCGGCGGTTTTGTCAACATTACGCAGAATACGAAGAGTGTTGTCTTCTGTGGTACGTTCACGACAGGCAAGCTGAAAGAAGAAATTAAAGACGGCGAACTGCACATCATCCAGGAAGGTAAAGTACAGAAATTTGTGCCGACAGTAGACCATATTACGTTCAGTGGTAACTATGCCCGCAAACACAAACAACATGTTCTTTACATTACAGAACGTGCCGTATTTGAAATGAAAGAAGACGGTGTACATTTGACAGAAATTGCTCCTGGCATTGACTTACAAAAAGATATTCTCGACCAAATGGGATTCAAGCCGATTATTGAAGATGTCAAAATTATGCCGGCATACCTTTTCAAAGATGAACCGATGGGCTTAAAAGAAATGAAAGCTAATTTACAAAAATAATATTAAAAGAAATACACAGATAAAGCTGTCGCAAATGCGGCAGCTTTTGTGTTATAAAAAAAAGAAATATATAATCAGCACTTTACAACTTTTACGCAGCCTCGATAGCTACCGAAACCAGTTTATACAAGGCCTGAACTAAGTTAGTGGAATTTTTTGCAGTTTGGGCCTTAAAAAATATTTCACGCTGTATTTGCCAGCTTAGATGGCTTCGCAGCTCTTGCGGACTGGCGTTTTTATACTTGGCAAAATGCTCGTCCAGATACGGCAGCATTTTCAGGCTGCTATGAA
>JBNMKW010000114.1:0-4109 GCA_050874545.1 Megasphaera sp.
GAAGTGAAGAAGCACTTCATGGAAGCTGGATGAAAGGTATTAAGAACGGAGGGTACCATCATATTTCATAAATAACAAACTGATTTTATTGCCAACAAGTTCCAGTTAAATAAAATACCCACAACAACTTGACACTATCGTAGGGATACGGTGACTTGACATATGTGTAAGTTTTTGGTATCCTATATAGGTCATCGGGACGTGGCGCAGCTTGGTAGCGCGCTTCCTTGGGGTGGAAGAGGTCGCGAGTTCAAATCTCGCCGTTCCGACCATGACAAACAGAAAAGGTTGTCGCTTTGGGCGACAGCCTTTTTTTTATATCATACAGAGAACATACGATTTCTTTGCGAAGCGAAGTCTGTGTTATAATAAAAAGAAAGTAATGAAACGTAAAGGAGCGGAAGGTATGCGTCCATTTGTCCATTTACATGTCCATACGCAATACAGTTTATTTGACGGATTGTGCCGTATTCCCGACATGGTACAGCAGGCAAAAGCCATGAATATGCCGGCAGTGGCCATTACGGATCATGGCAATATGTACGGCGTCATTCATTTATATAAAGAAGCCAAAGCCCAAGGCATCAAGCCGATTTTGGGGTGTGAAGTGTACATGACCCGCGGCAGCCGTTTTGAAAAAAAGACAAAGGAACGGCTGTGTCATTTGATTTTGCTGGCTAAAAATAATGAGGGGTATCATAATTTAGTAAAAATAGTGTCCAAGGGGTTTGTTGACGGCGAAAATAATTACCACAAACCTCGTGTAGATTATGATTTATTAGAACAATATCATACAGGGATTATTGCGATGAGTGCCTGTATCGAAGGCCATATTCAGCAGGATATTTTAAACCACAATGAAGAAGGTGCCAGGAGGACGCTGGAACGGCTGGTACGCATTTTTGGCAAGGATGACTTCTATTTGGAAGTCCAAAATCACGGCATGACAGAGGAAAAAATTGTACGTGAAACATTTAAGAAATGGTCGAAAGAATATGGATTGAAACTAGCAGCGACCAATGACTATCATTATATAAAAAAATCCGATGCGGCCGCGCAGGAAGTTAAATTATGCATTTCTACAGGCAGTACGCTCGATGATCCGTCTCATTTTCGTTTTGTCAATAATGAGTTTTATATGAAAAGCGGCGACGAAATGGCAGCGTTGTTTCCGGATATGCCGGAAGCGATAGATACGACGCTGGAAATTGCTGATAAATGCAATGTAGAAATATCGTTTAATGAACGGCATTTGCCGAAGTTTGCCGTGCCGGAAGGGGAAACGGACGAATCGTACTTGCGGAAATTGTGTGAAGAGGCGCTTCCTGTCCGGTATAATCCCGTGACGAAGGAAGTGCGGGAACGGCTGGATTATGAATTAAGCGTTATCAATAAAATGGGCTTTCCGTCATATTTTTTGATTGTTTGGGATTACGTTAAATTTGCCCGGGACCATCAGATTCCTGTCGGTCCCGGCCGTGGTTCGGCAGCGGGTTCGGTCGTTGCGTATTTACTGGGCATTACAGGGTTAGACCCGCTCAAATATAATTTGCTCTTTGAACGATTTCTTAATCCGGAACGTGTTACGATGCCGGATATTGATATGGATTTTTGTTATGAAAATCGCAGCCGCGTAATTGAGTATGTAACGAGAAAATATGGCAAAGACCATGTGGCCTTGATTATTACCTTTGGTACGTTGGCAGCTAGGGCTGTTATGCGTGACGTCAGCCGAGTAATGGATATTCCGCTCAGTGAAGTCAAACGGATTATGAAGCTGGTGCCGACAGAACTAGGATTGACCATTGATAAAGCGTTAAAAATCAGCAAGGAATTTCATGATGAATACGAAACCAATGCGACTGTGCATCATATGGTCGAAATGAGTAAAGCCTTGGAAGGGATGGTGCGCCATTCTTCGACGCATGCCGCCGGTGTCGTGATTTCGGCAGTACCTGTCGATGATTATGTACCGATGCAGTATTCCAAAGAAGGATATTTGACGACGCAGTATGATAAAGATTTGGTCGAAGAACTGGGACTGCTCAAAATGGACTTTTTGGGGCTGCGCACGCTGACTGTGATTGGGGATACGGTCAAACTCGTAGAAAAAGACCATGGAATTCATTTGGACATGAACCATATTCCCCTAGATGACCCGGACACCTGCCGGCTGTTGACGGAAGGTGATACGGCTGGCGTATTTCAGATGGAATCGGAAGGGATTACGAATCTGGTAAAAGAATTGGCTCCGAAGCATTTTGAAGATATGATTCCACTAGTTGCGCTGTATCGTCCGGGCCCGTTGGGAAGCGGCATGGTAGATGATTTTATCAAGGGCAGCCATGGCGAAAAGAAAGTAACGTATCTGCATCCGTTGCTGGAACCGATTTTAAAAGATACATATGGCGTTATTTTGTATCAGGAACAGGTTATGCAGATTGCATCTGTCATGGGCGGCTTCTCGCTGGGGCAGGCAGATTTGCTGCGCCGTGCCATGGGTAAGAAAAAAGAAAGCATTTTGAAGGCCCAGCGGGCTAATTTTTTGGCAGGAACGAAAAAAAATAATATACCTGATGATATTGCCAATAAAGTATTTGATTTGATGGTTTATTTTGCAGGCTATGGTTTTAATAAATCCCATTCTGCGGCCTATGCGTTTGTGGCTTGGCAGACAGCCTATTTAAAAGCGCATTACCGGCCGGAACTGATGGCGGCAACGATGACGAGCATGCTCAATGATATCAGCAAAGTCAGCTATTATATTTCAGAATGCCGCCGCCATGGCGTTAAGATTTTGGCACCGGATATTAATACCAGCCAAAAGGTATTTTCTGTCGAAAATGGCAGTGTGCGCGTCGGTCTGTCGGCGATTAAGAGCATTAGTGAGCTGGCGATTCAAAAAATCGTGGAAAGCAGAGAAAAAGACGGGCCGTTTGTGTCGTTGGAAGATTTCTGCAGCCGCATTGATTATCATATTGTGAATCGCAAGAGTATTGAAAATTTAATCAAAGGCGGCGCGATGGATTCACTCGGCAAAAAACGTTCCCAATTAATGGCTGTCGTCGAACAGGCCATGAGCGTCGGTTCACTCAAACAAAAAGATGATGCATCCGGGCAAATGGGGTTGTTTGACAGTGGCGATGATGCGCCGGTTATGGCACTGCAGTACCCTGATGTGCAGGAATATCCGCTGGATGTGCGGCTGGCGATGGAAAAAGAATTTGCCGGCTTTTACTTTAGCGGTCATCCGCTGGATAAGTACAAAGAACAAATGAAAGGCATGACGCCGATTACGGCGTTTTTTGGAGAAGAAAACCGTAAGTACGACGGTAAAAGAGTACAAATTGGCGGTCTGGTAACAGGACGGCGTCAAGTTACGACAAAACGGAATGAACAAATGGTCATTTTGACAATAGAAGATTATGCCGCAACGGTACCGGTAGTCGTATTTCCGAGGATATTTAGCCAATGCATGAATGCCTGCACCATGGATATGGCTGTTGCTGTCCAGGGACGGGCTGACATTAGTGACGAAGGGATACAAGTTATTGCAGAAAAAGTAGTCCTTTTAGGAAATACGGATGGCACGCAGCCTGTTGTCAGTGCCTCTGCGGCAAAGAACATCGGTGCGCTTTGGTATCCCGGAAGCGGCACGAAGCTTTTTATTAAAATACCGGCACATTTGGAACGGACTAATTTGAGTGACCGTATTGCCGCTGTATTAGAAAAATATCCCGGCAATGTTCGTGTGTACTTTCACTTGATGGGAAGCCGTAAAACGATTTTGACAGCACAAAAATATTGGGTGACGACAGAAGATGCACTGCGGCAGGAATTAGACGAAATCCTCGAACCGGGATCGGTTGTATTGAAGTAGGGAAAGCAGGGAGAAGCCCCTACGCCCTCATGTATTCATTCCTTTTCGTGTCGATGAAGATGCAAAGACGTAGTCTCTGCATGCTCTGTGGTGTTAGCATATAAATAGGACAAGTCAAACTGAGGTTTCTAAGGTGATACAATAGAATAAACTAAGGAGGCCTCAGTATGGCAAAGTTCAATAAAGAATTCAAAATCAATGCTGTCCAATATTATCATGATCATCGAGA
>JBNMKW010000115.1:0-3622 GCA_050874545.1 Megasphaera sp.
ATGTTCCCTTCCATCAGGAGCTTAAACAATTCCTTGGAAGGCGGCGACATATCCTTGAATCCTTGGCCGAAAGGAACCATGATAAAACCCATATCTTCCAGGTTCTGCACCATCTGGGTAGCATTCCATCGGTCGTAAGCGATTTCCCGGATATTGTAGGTTTCACCCAGGCGTTCGATAAATTTTTCAATGAATCCGTAGTGGATGACGTTCCCTTCCGTCGTCTGGATGAATCCCTGTTTCTGCCAGACATCGTAAAGGACATGGTCCCGGCGGCACCGCAGTTCCAGTGTGTCTTCCGGCAGCCAGAAGAACGGCAAAAGGATATATTTCTCATCATCATTCCGTGGCGGAAACGCCAGAACCAGGGCCGTGATATCTGACGTACTGGACAAATCCAGGCCGCCGTAACACATCCGGCCCCGGAGAGAATCCAGGTCGATGGGAAGGTTCCCTTTATCGTAGACCTGTTCCGGAATCCATCGGATGCTGGCCGATGTCCAGATATTGAGCCGGAGCTGTTTAAACACATTCTCCTCAGCAGGATTTTCAATGGCGTTCTGATACGCTTCCCGGACACGCTCAATTTTGATAGTGTGACCCAGGGACGGGTTCGCCTTGTACCAGTTGGCTTCATCCGTCCAGTCTTCATCAACTCCCAAGCCATATACAACAGGATAGAACGTATAATCTTTCTTACGTCCCTGCATCAAATCCAGGGCCTTGGTATGCAGTTCATAACAGATGCTGTTCTTGTCGTTGCCCGCTGTGGTGATGATGAAAAAGAGCGGCTGCTCCCGGGCATCACCGGAGCCTTTAGTCAACACATCGTAGAGCTTTCGGTTCGGTTGGGCATGAATTTCGTCAAATACAAGACCCGAAACATTCAGGCCGTGCTTGGTGCCAGTCTCAGCGGAAAGCACCTGGTAAAACCCGGCGTTGCGGTAGTTGATAATCCGCTTCCCTGCCGACCGTATCTTGGAACGGCGCAGGAGCGCGGGACTCATTTCCACCATCTGCCGGGCGACATCAAAGACGATGGAAGCCTGGTTGCGGTCACAGGCTGCGCCATAGACTTCCGCGCTCGGTTCATTGTCGGCGTAGAGAAGATACAGGGCAATAGCGGCAGCCAGCTCACTCTTCCCGTTCTTCTTTGGTATCTCTATATAGGCCGTCAGGAACTGCCGTTTCCCGTCTTCCTTCACGATACCGAACAAATCACGCACAATCTGTTCCTGCCAGGGCAAGAGCAGGAAAGGCTTCCCGGCCCATTTTCCTTTGGTATGACAGAGATTCTCGATGAAAGCGACGGCCCGGTCCGCCTTTGCCTTATCATAATGGGAATCCGGCAGCATGAACGCTGACGGCTTATACACAAATGCCAAACTTGTCACCCCCTTAACAGCAGTTCCATTTCATCCGTTTCTTTTTCTGCCCCGTTTTCTTCCCCGACCATACGGCTCCGGGCAGACGGTGTCAGGCCGAACTGCTCGCAGAATTTCAGCATGATCTTGAGGTTGGTCTGGGCAATAGACACCTGTGGCACCTGTTGCAGGTAACCGTTCGGCGTCCGCACCATATCCCCATGCTGGGTAATGAATTCTTCCGCCCCTTTCCACCGGGCGTACGCCTGACAGTATCCGGCAAAGGCCATCATATCCAGATTGGTCAGCATCCCCATCTCTGAGAGAACTTTCCCCAGCCGCTTCCATTCCTTCTTGGCATCGTCTTCCAGCCAGTCCGGACAGCGGGGCAGACGGCCCTTTGGCAGCGGTTCTTTTTTGTTGAGCGGCCGGTGGCCGGGATTTCCTTCCAGCACCTTGAGTGCCGTCGGTTTTGGTTTCCTTCCTCGTACAGCCAATGGCGCTCACCTCCCAATAAAAAAAGCCCATGCGGGCTGTACGACAGAGAAGGCCGCATCTGCGGTCTCCTCTTACTTTTCAATTATTTCCTTGCGGTCTCTTTTCGGACTCCTCAGTAAAGTTCTTCAAGAGCCTCGTATTCCCATTCCAGCCGGCTGAGGGTCTGGAATCGGAAGCGGTTCTTGCAGGCCCGCTGTTCTTTCTTCAGTTTCTTGATTTCTTCCATCCGGTTTTCCAGAATGTACCGCCCTGCGCCTTTCAGCATTTCGTGGTAGTCTTTTTCAAATCTTGTCATCGTAACTTCCTCGCTTTCATGTGTTTTTCCTTTGGGGCTTTCCCTTTCGTCGTGTATATATATATCACTCTAAACGCACATAATAGCAAGTCTTTTCGCAAACATTTATGTATTTATTTCATGACAAGGAACAGGGCCTTGCGGCCCTGCCTGAAGTTCTGGAAGGCTTACCGTTTATCGGCCCTCATTACGTTCACCAGCCATCCGGCGCTCGGGTGGGTTTCCCCGGTTGCTTCTTCAAGAATCTGGCGATCATCCTCGATGTAATGAAGCCCCTTCCCTACTTTGATGAACCGGGCGTCTTCATAGCCTTTTACATCCGTCCGGTAGACGCGCGCTGTGCGGCTTTCGCCATGGTAGCTGTTTCCATCCCAGCCGTTGAAAGTGAATGTCACTTTTTCCTTGGTAACCTTGAAATGGGCTTCAAAATCGGCTCTTGTAATTGCCGTATTGTATTCGTGGAGTTCGAAATGGTTGCGGAGTGCGTAGATGTTTGTCATGGTAAGTTCCTCGCTTTCATGTGCTTTTTCTTTGGGGCTTTCCCCTTCGTCGTGTATATATATCACTCTAAACGCACATAATAGCAAGTCATTTTTCGGTTATTTATGCATTTTATTCGATTAATTCCCATTCATCGGCATCAGGTACCAGACCAAGGCTGCCGCCCGTATCCCAATGCACATGGATGATTCCGGCATCATCGACGTACTGGACGGTGCCTTCAGTACCTGCAGGCGGTGCCTGCACATCATCCATAAAAATCAGCCGTACCCGTGCGCCTTTCGTCCTTGCCCGGCTGTTCCGTAATCCCCGCCGCAGGATGGACAGGTTGAAACCGAACTTGCGGTAATCCCGCTCCATGTTCTGGTAGTACCATGTTTCCGGAATGCCGAAGCGCCGGTCTTCGTGCATAATATACACCAGACCCTGGATTGTGCCGCCGTCCGTTTCGACAGGGATGGTTTTCTTGTAGTAGAACCGTGGAAAGCCTTCGTATGCATCAAGTCTCCGTTCGTCTGCCGCGGAAATGCGCCAGAGGACGACCGGCACAAAAGCATCCGTCTTCTTCTCGATAGTGGCGTAGCACCCGGTCAGGGAACCTTTGAAAAGCAGCTCATACCCATTCACCCGTCCTGTCTCCGCAAGGGTGGCATCGGGGCACCGCTGTGCCATCTGCACTTCACTCATGTTGCTGCCATAGGCAATGTAGATTTTTTTGTTCATCGCTCTCATCCTTTCTGAAGGGAATGCCCTTCTACCACCCTAAGGGCAGCCGAAGCTGCCCGTGAGGCTATCCCCTTCAAGCGGCGGCGTTGCGCCATGCGGAGTTGCCCGTGAGGTGTTTGAGGAAGTGGAGCCGGCAGGTCTTGAATTCGTCGCCGATAAGTCCCAGCCGGAGCATCCAGCACCGGAAGGCGTATTTTTCATTGTCCGTTTCGGTCTTCCGTGCCGAGGCTTTCTTCTG
>JBNMKW010000116.1:0-3573 GCA_050874545.1 Megasphaera sp.
ATGCTATTCAAAGGGAATGCTCCTTTCTGTTGCTTTGGTTGTGGTGATCTAAGCATAACACAAAAGAGCATTCTCTTTTTAGTATTTTTGTAACATATGTATGGTAAACCTACACCTTTTTTGTATATTCAAGAAAACGAATATTGACGGTATGAATATCTAAGCGTAAACTATAACGTAGAATGTAAAAATTTAAATACTGATAAACTGTTTACCAGATATCTTGTTGTAGTACGGATTTTGGTATGCATTACAAAGGAGCAAGGTATGAAAAAAGTTATTTTAACAGGTGACCGTCCGACGGGCCGCCTTCATGTAGGACATTATGTTGGTTCTTTGCAGGAACGTGTTGCATTGCAAAATTCTGGCGAATATGATGAATTATATTTTATGATTGCCGATGCACAGGCCTTGACGGATAATGCAGAACATCCGGAAAAAGTACGAAAGAACGTCATGCAGGTGGCATTGGATTATTTAGCCTGCGGTATAGACCCGGAAAAATCTACTATTTTTATTCAGTCGATGGTTCCGGCACTGCCGGAATTGACAGTGTACTATATGAATCTTGTCACAGTATCCCGCGTGCAGCGCAATCCGACTGTTAAATCAGAAATTCAACAAAAAAACTTTGAAGCCAGCGTTCCCTTAGGCTTTTTCTGTTATCCTGTCAGCCAGGCTGCAGACATTACGGCTTTTAGAGCCACAGCGGTTCCTGTTGGAGAAGATCAGCTGCCGATGCTGGAACAATGTAAAGAAATTGTCCATAAATTTAATACCGTCTATGGAGAAACGTTGACGGAACCGGAAATTATTTTGCCTCAAAATAAAGCATGCCTTCGTTTGCCTGGTATTGATGGCAAAGCAAAAATGAGTAAATCTATTGGCAACTGCATTTATTTGTCGGAAGAACCGGAAGATATTCAGAAAAAAATTATGTCTATGTTCACGGACCCGACTCATTTGCGCCGTGAAGATCCGGGCCATTTGGAAGGCAATACCGTATTTACATATTTGGATGCATTCTGCAAACCTGAATATTTCCCAGAATTTTTACCGGAATACAGCGGTTTGGATGAATTAAAAGCCCATTATCAGCGCGGCGGCTTAGGTGATGTTAAGGTTAAAAAATTCTTAAACAACGTACTGCAGGCAGAACTGCAGCCTATCCGCGAACGTCGCCATGCGTGGGAAAAACGCCTGCCTGATGTATATGACATGCTGCGTGTAAATACGGCGAAAGCCGCTGAAAAAGCAAATCAGACATTAGCTGATGTACGTAAAGCAATGCGTATCGACTATTTTACAGACAATAATCTTTTGAAATAACCTATGTTTTTCAACACCCTCTTATCAGTTTGCTGGCTGATAAGGGGGTGTCTTGCATCAGACAATGGAAACCTGCTGTTTGTGTCTATACAAGAGAAGTCGTGTTTTGTATAATGAACATATAGTAAAGAAATGAGGTGGAATTATGTCTATTGTTTTATATATTATATTTTGTGGTTTAGTTGCGTATTTTGCTAATAAACGCGGCCGCAGTCCGATTCTTTGGGGATTGTTTTCACTGTTGATTAGTCCGTTACTGGCAGCTATTATTATCGCTGTCTTAAAAGATTTGACAGCAGAACACCGTATAGAACGGACGAGTTTAGAAACAGATCGCTTAAAAGAACGTGTTGCCGTGTCGGAAGCAGAGTTGCATTCGCGGATAGACAAAGTAGAACAGCGGATGGATCGCATGAGCGGCAGTGAAACGCCTGTTTTGGACGGCGAATGGAAAGAAGCACTGCCGCCGCAGACAGCTGGAAAGCGACAGTGTGCGCATTGCGGTGAAACCGTGCCGCAGGAAGCCGTATATTGTCCATCATGCGGTGCTAAATTATCCTAAGGAGGGATGAAAATGAATTGGAAAACACGGCTTCGTCATTATTACGGCGATTACCGGCTTACCCTTTCCGGTGAAATTTCATTTGCGCCCCGACAGGCTGTGCGCTATACATGGCCTGACGAACTGCGAAAAAAAATAGAAACTTGGCGGGACGTTTTGCAAAAGCAGTATCCGTTTTTAAAAATTTCGATGAAAGAAGGTATTCGGGAATGTGAAATTGAATTTTTTGCATTTTCCAGTGCCTGTGCCGATAGTGAATTTTTATCTGTATTTTGCCAGCAGCTTCAAGAAATCGCCAAGGCTTGCATGGAAGATTCGCAAGCTCATGTGACCATGAATTTTAGCGGCGTTTTTTCTGCGTATAAAGAAGCCCGCCATTTTCGCATCTTGAATAAAAAAGACGACGTGCAGTATCAAATTACAGAACGCAAAAAAAGGACGCCTTTTGATTGGATTACGCGTTCTTCCTATATGCGGCTGGGTTTGACTATTTTGCTTATTTTAGCAGTCATGCAGCTCCTTTGGAGTGAATTAGCGGCAGATGAAGTAATTGGAAAATTAATATAACTGATATCATATATAACTATACAACAAAAAGGACTTTCTTCCCTGTGGGGTGAAGAGAGTCCTTTCTGCTAGGTGTATTTTTTGAAGAGGTGGAAGGAAGTTAAACTATAAGCAAAGGGGATTTTGGAAGGGGTTCCTTTGACACTTTTATTGTAACAAAAGATAGACCGGAAGACTATTATACCAAGGTATATGCATATAAAAACTAAACTGGCTTGACGGGGAAAGTGACGAAGACTATAATGGCGGTGTAATTTTTTTGAAAGGATATGGTGTAAGAAAATGTTAAAAAAAATGATTGTTGTATGGTGCTGTATAGGTGTAATGTTAAGTGGTATGACAGTATGGGCCAATGATTCGTATGATATGGGATATAAGCAAGGGTACGAAGATGCGGATAAGGATGTTGATGCCATCAGCGATACCCAGGATGATGATTATAAAAACGGCTATAAAGATGGACAACAGAAATGGCATGATGAACATGATAAAAGTTGGAGAGAACGCTATGATGAAGCTAAGGATGCGGTGCAAACGGCAGAAAATACGATAGATACGGCGCAAAAATGGAAAAGCCGCTTGGATAATTGGGCTCAAAAAGATACTAATGAACAGTGAGAACTATTAGTGTAGTAAAAATGCAGTTACAGTAAAATATAGAGAATGGCAGACGGTATATCGTTTTTGTCAAAAAATGCAAAAAAAATAGTTGACAGCGAAGGGGATTTGCGATATACTAATCAAGCCGTCGGGAACGGGGCACTGCAAAGAGTCCTGAAAACTGACGGGATATGTCTTTTTATGAGAACGAAGAAAAACTTCTTCAAAAAAGTTCTTGACAAGCTCGTTTGAGTTTGGTAAGATATACAAGCCGTCGCAAGACGGCGATGGCCTTTGAAAACTGAACAATGTAAGAATCGAATGAACGCCAGAGTGCGAGGTCGTTTCTTTGCTTGGCAAAGAAACAGACGTCAATCAATTCAAAAACGTGATGAAACATCACACCAAAAACAATAATTTGAGCCAAACGGCTCTTCACATATCATGGAGAGTTTGATCCTGGCTCAGGACGAACGCTGGCGGCGTGCTTAACACATGCAAGTCGAACGAGAGGA
>JBNMKW010000117.1:0-3186 GCA_050874545.1 Megasphaera sp.
ATCAGCTTTAATGGCTATGAGTTGAAAGTCGAGTAAAGGAGAAATCAACATGGCGAAAAACGTAAAAATCAATGGTGTCACCTATGAAAGCGTCCCGCAGGTATCTATTCCTCTGGCAGGAGGAACCGGGACGGCAGAGTTTTATGATACGACATCGGCAAATGCTGTTGCGGCAGACATCAGGAACGGGAAAACGGTATTTCTGGGAAGTGGTGTGGTGACAGGAACAATGACAGACAATGGTGCGGTAACAGGTTCCATCAATGTCGTGAAAGGAACCTATACTGTACCGTCCGGCTACCATAACGGCAGCGGTACCGTCAGCATTGCTTCCTCAGAACAGTTAAAAATCATTACGGGAAATATTAAAGCCGGGGTAACCATCCTCGGGGTCGCCGGAAAGTCCAGCGTGGTCGATACGGCTGATGCAACAGCAGCAGCGAGTACTATTGTGTCCGGGAAAACGGCCTATGTTAACGGTTCTAAAGTGACTGGATCATTGACTTCTGTTGCAGTATCCCAAGACAGCTTGACCAAAGTGCTGACTATCGAATAAAGGAGCGTGATGACATGAAGGTGGATGTGAAAATCGCTGGCGCCAGCTACAATGAGGTGCCATCTGTACTGCTTCCGCTTACGGCTGGCGGAAAAGCCAGATTCTGTGAAGTTTCGGATACAACAGCAGAAACTGGTGACGTTGCTAAAGGCAAGAAATTCTATACGGCAGATGGAGAACTGGCAGAAGGAACCTTGCAGGCCACGCAGATCTCGGTATCAGAAACGAACGTCTTTTACTATTGGGATTCAGGCACTAAGAATATCTTGAAGATTCCATTGACTGTATCTGGCAATACGTATGAACTGTATACTTATGATAGTGCAAACAAAAATGCTACGATTGACTTTGATTTTAGTGCGGATAATCTGGCCTTGTTTATTGGATATCATGATAATGTGACGCTTGCCAGCCTGTCAGAAGGCGGGGAATTATATAACTTCTTCAAATCTCATGATTTTGTGGCAGAAATCGTGAAAGACAGCCAGCTCACTGCAGATGTATCATGTCGGATTTCCAAAGCCGATATTAGTGTATATGCATACCCGGCTTTTGCATTGGTGTATTTTCCTTACAGTAAATTTTCCAATGCAGCCAGTCTGAAAAACAATAAAAATGATGTTATACGATTTCGGTTTGTATGATTTATAAATCGGAATGGAGTGATTATTGAACATTATGTTTGAGAAAGTGAATATCCCCGACTGCATCGTCATCATCGGGCTGGTCACAGCACTGATCATGGCGATTTTTTATACCCTCAACGAGCTGGCCATGTCAATTGCGTCGGGGCTCCTCGGTTACATTGGCGGCACAGTGAAGTCCGCCGTTCATCAGAAAGGAGAAGAAAAGCAATGAAAGTATTCCTGAATCCCGGCCACGCGCCGAACGGCAATCCCGACCCGGGTGCCGTCAATGAAGAAACGGGTCTGCGCGAGTGTGATGTAGCATTGGCCGTTGGCAAATCCGCTGCAAGCTATCTAAATGCGGCAGGAATAGAAACAGAACTGCTCCAGTCCGACAGTCTGGAAGAAATCTGCGAAGCTGCCAATGCCAGTGATGCCGACATCTTCGTATCCATCCATTGTAATGCCGCCGAAGCCGAAGAAGCCAACGGCACAGAAACCTGGGCCTGCGCCGGCAGTTACCGTGGCAGCATGCTGGCCAACTGCATTCAAAGCCAGCTTGTCCATGCCCTCGATACCACTGACCGAGGCGTGAAAATCGCCACGCCTGGTGTTAACGGACTCTATGTCCTCACGAACACGGACATGCCAGCCGTCCTGGTCGAGCTGGCCTTCATCACCAATCCCGGCGATGAAGAAATCCTGGCCTATGACCAGGACGCCCTGGCCAGAGCAGTAGCCCGGGGCGTCACTGATTATGAACAACTGATCTTGGGAGGTAAATGACTATGAACCGTGAAGAAATCAAGAAAGCCGTCGCCAATGCCGTCGTAGACTTTGCCAGGAGCGAAGCCGAAACGGCCGTTAAGTCCATCGACCTGGATGACGTCCAGAAACTGGTGGAAGCTCAGATGAAGAACCTCACAGACCCGCTGGAAGCCGAAATCCAAACCACTACGAGCTGGTGGGTGAAGATTCGTAACAGGTTATATGTTACCTTAATGCAACAGGTGGTTAAAACTATTGTGGCTGACGTAAAACAGAAGATTGAGTAAAGAAAAAAGCCGATATGGGACATTGGGAAAGATGTTCTGTACCGGCTGTTTTGTATATCTGTGATTTAAAAAAATTTTTATAAAAACCGTCAGAAGTGACCTGCTCCCAAGGCTAAAGAGTAGAGGGGAAAATAATAAAAGCCTCGGAAAGGAGTAAAGACTATGAAACAACGATTAAGTATTTGCGTTTCGTCCATGAAAGGCGACGGACATGTTGCCGCCGTGCGGTGTATGTCTGTACGGGAACGGATCATACGGTTCCTGCTCGGCGGTAAAGAGAAACTGACCATCATTATACCTGGTGACTCGGTAGAAGAACTGGCAATCCATGAAGTCAAAGAAGGGAGTAATTAGTATGACAAACAAAGAACTTACTAAACTGGCATCTGAGCTGGAAACCTGTGGAAAAGTTCTTCTCCGCATTGCGTCATCAATGCAGGCACCGCAGGACGAACAGCCGGCTGAATCGGAAAAGAAAGAATATGCCAAACAGCCGCTGACACTGGAAGCTGTCCGCAAAGTCGCTGCCGACAAGGCCCGCAAGGGATTCACAGCAGAAGTCCGCAGTCTCATCCAGAAGTATGGGGCGGACAAGCTGTCCGGCATTGATGCGGCGCAGTACGAAGCATTTCTGAAGGACCTGGAGGTGATTGGCCATGCCGGATAAACATGCGGTACTGTCCGCATCTTCCTGCTACCGATGGTTGGCCTGCCCGCCGTCCGCCCAGGAATGTGCCAATTTGCCGGATACCTCCAGTGAATTCGCCCGCCAGGGAACAGATGCCCATACGCTCTGCGAATTCAAAGTGAAGACAGCTCTGGGGCAGAAGGTGGAAGACCCGACGAAATCCCTGACGTACTTTGATGAGGAGATGGCGGAATGCACTGATGAATACGCGCAGTTCGTCATGGAATGCCTGGCCACAGCCAAAACATCCTGCAAGGACCC
>JBNMKW010000118.1:0-3157 GCA_050874545.1 Megasphaera sp.
AAAAGAAGCCAGCGCAAACACTTCAAAAGGCCTGCGTAGTCTGCTTCTTCCCGGTGTTCATACAAAAAAGCCGCAGCATAGAGGATGGCTTCATGGAACACGACGGGATTCTCTTCGGCATCCGCTTCCTCGCAGCGGGCCAAGTCCAGGCAGAGGGCCTGGGCTGTTTCCAGGGAAGACTGGATGACGTCATCATTACTCGTGTCATCTTCATCAATCCGCAGGTATTCCCTGGCTTCTTCCAGCGTCACAATCATGGCTTATCCCTTCGCTTTCATCTCCAGGGCCTTGACCGCTTCCTTGAGCATCAGCATGCCATCGACGCGCTGGCTGGCAAGGAAGCCGATCTGGCCGTTGGCGGCATACAATTCGTTAAGCCGCTTGAAGGAGCGGTATTCCCTATCGGCAATCCAGTAGTAGCTGAAGTCCCCGAAGAGCATGGGACGGCTGCCCGCCGCCAGTTCCGGTGCAAAGGAAGTGCAGTAGCAGGGACGGTTCAGGATAGTATCCGGCGTACCGGCCGTGACAGACGGCTGCCAGATGTAGTTGCCGTTGTTGTCCTTCACCTTGCGCAAGGCCTTAATGGTTGCATCGTTCAGGAGCCATACGGCCTTGCGGCGGTACGGGATGCGCAGGGAGTGATACAGGTCGATGACATCATCAAAGGTGATGGATGCGCCATTGGCTGTCACGCCCAGCTCCGCGGACGGGAACACGCCAGTCGGCTTGTTCTTCCCGTCACCGGTGAGGAAGGCTTCTTCTTCCTTCGTGCCGATACGGCGGGCAAATTCACCGGCAATGTAGCTTTCCAGGTCGAAAGCGCTGTCGTTCAGCAGTTCTTCCGACACACGGATAGCCGTCCCCAGCTTGTACGCCCCGATGGACTGCTGGCCGAAGGTATCCTGGCTGTCCGGGTAGAGGCCGTTCTCTTCCATCCAGGACGCTTCGCCATGACCCGTCACGATGGGAATCTTGCGGTCGCCGCTGGTGTGGATGACCGTGGCCAGGCCGCGGAAGAAATTCTCTTCCTGGAGCTTGTCGATGAGCTGGTGTTCGAATTCGTCCGGTACCAGATAGCCACCATCAGCATCGGTGCCTGCACTCAGGGCGTTCTGTACATCAATGAAGTTCTTATGGCGGATGCTGTCCCAGAAAGCCTTACGATAGGCATCAGACGCACGGCCTTTCTTTTCTGCTCCATTCTGGCCTGCGCCAGGGAGTTCAGTAATCGGTGTAGTAGTGGGCTGGGCAAGCTGGGCGTCGAGCTGCTGCTGGCGTTCCAGGCGGTCGATTTCTTTGCCGAGATTTACTACATCCGCTTCCATCTTGTCGTAGCGAGCCGCATCTTCTGCAGAGACCATGCCATTTTCATCACGGACGGTATCCAGAAAATTCTTGGCGGCATCCCAGAGGTTCTTGCGTTTCTCACGCAGTGCTAAAATCGTATCCATTGTTGTCCTCCTTAATGAATGAGCAATGCCAGCCGTTTTTCTAAGGATGCGGCTGGCACTTTATGAATCGGTTCATGGGGCTTCAGTTTTTGTACCAACGAATTGGTAACAGTTACTGGCGTATAAATCATGGCTTCCGGCTGCTCTCCATTGTCCTTCTTCTGGTCGAACAGGATTTCATCGGCAAAGCCAAGTTCTACCGCCTTCTTTGCATTGAGCCAGGTTTCGTCATCCATCATGTGAGAAATCTTCGTGCGGGCCAGGCCGCTCTTGATTTCGTAGGCGTTGATGATGCTTTCCTTGACTTCGCTCAGCATGCCGATGGTCTTTTCCATCTCTGACTGGTCACCATAGGCCAGGGTCGCCGGATTATGGATCATCAGCATGGCCACTGGCGACATACAGACCTTGGTCCCGGCCATGGCGATGACAGAGGCCGCCGAAGCAGCCAGTCCGTCAATCTTAACGGTGACGTTCCCCGGATATTCCATGAGCATGTTATAAATCTGGGCAGCGGCAAAGCAGTCACCGCCCGGACTGTTGATCCAGAGGGTGATATCGCCGCTGCCCGCATTCAGTTCTTCCTTGAACGCCTTCGGCGTTACCTCATCGCCCCACCAGGTCTCGTCCGAGATCTGGCCGTCCAGGTACAGCGTCCGTTCACTGCCGAAGGCATCGGGGGCCGCATTGGTCACCCACTTCCAAAATTTATGTTTCATTCGTTTCTCCCTTCCGGGCAAAGGCCCCGGCATCTTTGAGCTTGGTCATGCTGCCGTTCACCAGGTACAGATTACCGCCTTCCTCATCGGGGACGGGATTCATGTCTTCCATCTCCCGGATATCGTTGGCGGACAGCCAGCCGTTCTGCCGGCCGATGCTGTACCCGGTCATGCGGCTCTCATAGTCGCCGCGCATGAGACCGTTCACGTTGAACTTCAGGAAATACTGTTTCTTCTCTTCCGGCAGGAACAGGGCTTTCTGCATGGCCTGCTCCCAGCGGATGACCCATGGGTCTAACGTGTATTTCACGAATTCCCTGGACTGCTGCTCGATGTTATTGAAGGAACTTTTCTCCAGGTCGCCAATCATGTGTGGCGGGATGCGGTAGAGCCGGGCAATCTCATCGAGCTGGAACTTCCGTGTTTCCAGGAACTGTGCTTCTTCCGGCGGGATGCCGATCTGCTGGTACTTCATGCCTTCTTCCAGCACAGCCACCTTGTGGGCATTGCCCGTCCCCCGGTAGACGGCATTCCACGAATCCCGGACTTTGGCCGGATCCTTCAGAACGCCTGGATGTTCCAGCACCCCGCTGGGGCTGGCCCCGTTCGCAAAGAAAGAGGCACCGTATTCCTCGCAGGCCATGGTCATGCCTACGGCATTCCGTGCCATGGCAATGGGCGAATAGCCGACCAGACCGTCAAAACCAAGGCCAGGAATGTGCAGCACTTCGTCTTTCCGAAGCGGCACCTGGCCATAGGGTTTGATGGCCGGATTCTCGTCGGTGGTCTTGGTGTAGATGTAATAAATCTGGCCGCTTTCATCACGGCAGACTGTCATCTTATCCGGCCTGAGCGGATATAAGCCCTGTACCCTTCCTAACCTGTCTCGGATAATCTGGGCATAGGCATTACCCCAAATCAGCAGATGACTCATCAGGGTTTCCCGGAAGATAAATGATGTCATCTCCGGATTCGGCTCATCATGCA
>JBNMKW010000119.1:0-3128 GCA_050874545.1 Megasphaera sp.
GAAATTGGATGGTACATTGGACTTCACGTTAGAGCAATTATCCAAGCTTGATATTGTTATTGCCAGCTGCCATACAGACTGTTCACCGACAGGCAGTCGTGACGAAGTAACGAATATGTTAATTCAAGGCCTGAAAAATCCATATGTAGATATCTTGGGACATCCGGACAGCCCTAAATATCCTATTGATGTAGATGCAGTTGTACAGGCCGCTGTTCAGTATCATAAAGCCATTGAAATTAATGACAGTTCTCCGCAGGCTCGCCCAGGCAGCGAACCCATTTGCAGAGAACTGTTGCGGGCCGTAAAAAAATACGGTGCCTTAATTAGCATCAATTCCGATGCCCATTATCATAAACGTCTTGGTATTTTTGATTATGCCCTGCCGTTGGTAGAAGAAGCAGGCATTCCGGAAACACAGATTATCAATACGTCGATGGAACGGTTGCAGGCGTTTTTAGACAGTCATCATAAAGCATAACCGAAGAACGAAGCGACCTATTATACGATAAAAAGCTGCGGCATGTAAGCAAATAAGCGTTATGCCGCAGCTTTTTTATATGGTTTGTACTTATTTCTGCGTTAAGATGGATTCCATTTGGGATAATGAGCCAACAACGTGAACGATGCTGCGTCCTTGTGTAGTGAGAAAACCTTCATCCATCATGACATCTAATTGAGTTTTTAAATATGTGTATATATTATTGATGTTATAGATGATGCATGGGTTGTCATGAAGGCCCAGACGCGCGGCGGAAATCGCTTCTGCGATTTCTTCTAACGTACCTAGCCCGCCGGGCAGGGCAATATAGGCATTGCCTAAGGAAAGCATACGGGCTTTGCGTTCAGCCATCGTTTCTACCGTAATCAGCTGTGTCAACGCCATGTGTGCTTCTTCCGGTGTTTTTAAAAACGTTGGAATGATGCCGATGACCTTGCCGCCAGTCTGAAGAACTGCGTCAGCAACAGTTCCCATGAGACCAGTACGGCCGCCGCCATATACTAATGTGTGACGATGCGTACCTATCCAGGCTCCTAATTCACTGGCTTTTTTTCTGTATATGTCCTTATTTCCTAAACTGGCCCCGCAATAGACTGTGATATTCATATGAGTTAAGCCCCCTTGATAGTATTGCTTTTATTATACACTACAGAAGAAGTGAAAAGTGAAAAAGATGGCGGCAATTCCTTTGAGGAAGCAGTTGTTTTCCGCTTTAGAGGAGCGTATAATATTCTTTTGCAAACAGGAATTATTCATTCATATAAGGGAGCGACATATTGTGAAACGTATAGTGAAAGGTATGATGATTTGCGCCATGATGGCATTGAGTATGCCAATGATTTGCGCAGCTGAAGATGCAAAGGAAACGACGGATACAACAGCAACTGTAACGATTCAAACAGTTACCCCTACAAGCGGTGACGCACAAGCTGCAGAATGGTTGGAACCGGCAGAAGGAGAATGGTATAGTATTAAAGGCAATTTGGTCATGACTGTACAGGGCAGCACGATTAACGGCTGTGCTGTTACGGCAGATAAAGGATGTACATATGATTATCCGCGGACAGGCCATTTTCAAGTAACAGAATCAGAAGGACAACGGTCAATGAAGTTGGATTTGTTGGGTCACAAATCCCACCAATATTTGATTGTTGATGATAAAATGCCGCTGCGCCGGTCTGTACAGCCAGAATACAACGAATCTATAGGCGGTATATATATTGGCATGCCGAAGGCGGATTTGGAAGCGGCATACCAGCAGCCGGATACAGTCAAAGAAGATCAAGGCATGGAACGCTGGGCCTATGGCGCGCATCACATGGATGTATACCTGCAGGGCGGCATTGTTATGGCCATTCGCATGTATAAAGGCAGTGACTTGAAATTTGATAAATCCGGCTTAACGGCCGACAGTACAGCTGAAACTTATGCACAGACTTACAGCTTGGAATCCACTCCGAGCATTCCATCTGAAGCAGGCATTGTATCTACAGGGTATAAATTACCGCAGGGCGAATATTTACGGTTTGGTGAAAATTTTGTACAATTAGACGTTATGTAACCCTATATGTACATATTTATAAACAATCCCTCCACAGCTTAAAAGCTGGAAGGAGGGATTTATTTATAATTTTGGGAAAACGAATCCAGTTTATAAGATATATGAGAAAGTTCTTGACGTTACACAGGGCAACAAGCTATAATAAGCATAGAAAAAGACACTACAACGATAAACGGTTCTAGTGTCCCTATAACTACAGTAAATAAACCGCCATTATAGTAGCCAACTAGAGAGGGCGGTTTATTTGCGTTTTAAAACGACAACTAAGATAATAAGCAACATCATAAATATATAAAGCATGATGAACAAATTATACATAATCATCCCCCCCCATTCTACAAAAGAATGAGGAACACAAGAACCGCCTACCGCTAATTGTAGTACCTTGGATATTATCTTACATGGATGCAGGTGTAAATGTCAACTAGTACAAAATAATGAGAAGAATACCTGTGAAGATTTGTTGAAAACTATAAATGAAATGATTTAGATATAAAAAAACTTCCACTCATTAATTATGAATGGAAGTTTTTTTGATTTGGAGCCACTAATAGGATTTGAACCTACGACCCTCTCATTACGAATGAGATGCTCTGCCAGCTGAGCTATAGTGGCAAGTACTCTATTATTATATTGATTTTGTGTGAATTTGTCAATTGTTTTTTTTCTAAATTTATGATTTATAAGAATATTTTTTGTGTTTTAGCTGTTATGTAGATAACATAGCAAAAATGCAGTACAAATAGCATAAATTTTTATATTTATTCTTGATTACATTATGCTTTTATTGTTTAAGTGTTGTTTTGTATGATAGTATACATAGTATAAGTTTAGATAGAGGTGACCCGTATGCAGGATATAAAGAAAACCTGTAAAATAGCTGTTGTACAGGCTGCACCTGTCATGTTTGACAAAAAGAAAAGTCTTGAAAAAGTAATTTCTTTGATTGAAACGTGTCAGCAGCAACAGGCAGAATTCATTGTATTTCCGGAATTGTGTATTCCCGGATACCCGTATGGAATGTCTTTTGGTTTTTCTGTCGGCGCGCGGGATGCAGGCGGCCGC
>JBNMKW010000120.1:0-3001 GCA_050874545.1 Megasphaera sp.
CTGTATGATTTTTGATATTATGATGCCGAAATTGGATGGAATTGGCGCACTGAAAGAACTGCGCCGCAGCGGTGATACGACGCCGGTTATTATGCTGACAGCAAAAGCAGAAGTAGACGACCGCATTACTGGGCTGGATGCCGGTGCAGACGATTATCTGACAAAACCCTTTGCCATGGCAGAGTTGCTGGCACGTATTCGGTCCATGACGCGGCGTTCCACGTCATTTACGCCATCTAAGCTGACTGCCGGCAATGTGGAATTGGACGTGGAAGAACAGGAATTATCTTGCAAAAATGCAATTCGTCTGGCAAGTAAAGAAACGAAACTCATGAAGTTTTTCATACTCAACATGGGCAAATCCTTATCGACAGAAGCAATTTTTTCCCATGTGTGGAAGGATGAAGACGATGTGACAGAAGATATTGTTTGGATTTATGTGTCGTATTTACGGGAAAAATTGACGGCTATTCAGGCAGATATTCAAATTATAGGTGAAAAAAACGGCGATTTTTTGCTGCAGGCAAAAGAAATGGAAGCGTAATTTATGAATATGGTCAAAAAGCTTCGCCGCAAATTTATTCTGATTGCTACGGTAAGTGTTGTCATTATTGTTGTCGGTGCATTGGGACTGATTAATGCTATTACGTATACGCGTATGGAATCACAAGTCATGTCGGTACTGACGTACATTTGCCATAATGACGGGCATTTGCCTAAAAAGACGAACTCTACAAATAAGAGCTGGTTTGACGAGCCGTCTTGGACAGAGGATACACCAGAATTTTCTTATCAAGTGCGTTTTTTTAGCGTGTTAGTGGATCGCGATGGCTATACGCAAAGCATTAATATTAAAAATATTGCCTCGTTTTCAGAAAATGAGGCGATTGAATGTGCTCGTACGACAGTGCAGGAATCTGTTGAAGACGGTACAATGCAAGGATTTTTTAAAAAGGAACGGGCTACCTATGCCTATATGATTCAGCCCCATCAAGATGGGTCCTATCTGATTGCCGTGTTGGACTGCACGCGTGACATGGCGGCAGTCAATTCGTTTTTGCGAAATTCCCTTTGGTTTGGCTTGGTTTGTATTATATTATATGTTTTTATATTGGCTGCTTTGTGCAATTTGGCAATTCAACCGTTCGTGCGTAATATAGAGAGCCAAAAACGGTTTATTACCAATGCTGGTCATGAACTGAAAACGCCGATTGCTATTATTTCTGCCAACACAGAAGCGTTAGAAATGATTAGCGGCAAGAGTGAATGGACTGGAAATATACTAAAACAAGTACAGCGTCTGTCCAAACTGATTAATGATCTGATTGTACTGTCTAAAATGAGTGAGGGAAAACAGGAACTGGTTTGGGAGGATGTCAATGTATCGGAAATGGCAGACAGTATTGCCAAATCGTTCCAGACGATGGTGGATGATCAGAAAAAACACTTGGTCTGCCGCATCGAACCGCAGGTGTCTGTTCGTTCTGATGCCAAACGTCTTTATACGTTGATTAACATTTTTGTGGATAACGCAGTTAAATACTGCGATGCAGATGGTACCGTCACCGTTTCTGTAACTCCTGCAAAAAAACATAAGGGGGCTGTCATTGCCATTGCTAATACATATGTTGATGGTGCGCATATGGATTTCTCTCATTTTTTTGAACGGTTTTATCGCGGTGATGAATCGCATAACAGCCAAACGTCCGGATATGGCATCGGCTTATCGATGGCAGAAGAATTAGCACAGTTGTTAAAAGGAATAATTCACGTCGATTATAAAGAGAACACGATTATTTTTACTATCCAGATTCATTAAAACGCACGCAGCTTGTAGGCTGCTATCTGCTTGAAATGAGACCTTTGGAAAGTCAGTTAAATACTGATGTTTCAAAGGTCTTCTTTTTTTGATTCAGCATAATATAAAATGCATTTTTGGCATAGTAATGAGCACTAATAGACAAATTGAGAATAAGATGAACGTTTTACTTGAAACTCCCTTGCGAAAGGTCTGGTTTTCAGTTATAATATAAATAACAAATAGTCATGATAAGTATGAAATTTAAGTCTAACGTAAAGAAGCAGTAAGAAATAAATACTTGTTTCTTTTATAAAAGAAGGTTTTTGAGCGGGATTCATTAAAAATGAAAAGCCCCCTATACAAAGAGGTGCGTATACATGGGAAGGGATTGGATAGATGCAGCTAGGTTGACCGTAATAGTAGGACATTTTGGCAGCGGTAAAACAGAAGTCGCTATCAATATGGCTATCGAATTAGGGAAACGAGGATATATTTTTTCTCTAGCCGATTTGGACGTCGTTGACCCGTATTTTCGTTCAAGAGACTGCAAACACACGCTGGAAGAAGCGGGCGGTCGGCTGATTGCCAGTTCGCAGGCGCATATGGACGCTGATTTGCCGTCGATGCCTCCGGATGTATGTGTGTTATTTGATAATCCGGCCATGTATGGTGTGTTGGATATTGGCGGTGACCCGTCAGGCGCACGGGTTTTGGCAAGGTATCGGCAGCAGTTGATGAATTGTAAAGCCAGAGTGTTGTGCGTGGTAAATGGAAATAGACCGTTGTCCGATACGCCGGAAAAAGCGGCAGCGTACATCAAGCGCATAGAAAAAGCAGCTGGCATGTCTATTGATGGTCTTATTAATAACACGCATTGTTGTCAGTTGACAGAATTGGACGATATCCGGCAAGGTGCGGCCTTAACGGAAAAAGTGTCGGTATGTACCGGAATTCCTGTTGTTTGCCATGCCGTATCAGAAAAGCTGGCAGCACAGGCTTCGGAAATTATACATCCAGTGTTTCCTATGAAATTGTATATGAAAAAGCCCTGGGAGTGAACAATGTAGCAGAAAGGAGCGTTTGGATATGGCAATGCATTTGACCTTTAGAAAAGAACGGTGTAAAGGATGCGGCTTATGTATCACGGTTTGTCCCAAACAAATTCTGGCGTTGGAAGAAGGAACGAACATTAAAGGATAC
>JBNMKW010000121.1:0-2980 GCA_050874545.1 Megasphaera sp.
GAAATATATCTCGATGCCCTTGTCCTTGAGCTTGCGTACCGTTGTCAGGCTGTCTACGGTATTTCTGGCGAAGCGGCTGACTGATTTTGTGACGATGAGGTCGATTTTCCCATCCATGGCATCCCTGACCATCCGCTTGAATCCATCCCGGTGGCGAGTATTGGTGGCCGAGATGCCTTCGTCCGTATAGATGCCAACGAATTCCCAGTCATCCCGTCCCCTGATATAGTTCGTATAATAATCGACCTGTGCTTCATAGCTGCTGATCTGGTCATCATGGTCCGTGGAAACACGGGCATAGCCCGCTACTTTCCTTTTCTTCCGGCTGTTGATGGGAGCTGCTGTGAAGCGGCTGATAGTCGCTGGTATTGCTCTTACTGTTTTTGCCAATTTTCACCACGCTCCTTTCGCAAGGCTTTCATCTGCTCACTCATCCTTTGCTTTCTCTCTGGAGTCCATCGTTTCTTCCCCAGCCGGCTCATGTATTCTTTATAAGCTTCCGTATGGCGGGTTCCTTGTTTCTTCGGTTTTGTCCATGGCACAGCCTGTATCCTGCCATCCTTGAAATGGATAGTAATCCGGTCTTCTGCCCCGGCTTCCATGAAATCGATTTCTTCCCGGAAACGGTCGCCATCAAAAGCTTCCAGCTCCATGGCATCAGCGGCAATCTTCATCAAGTCTTCTTCTCGGACGCTGAGAGAACTGCACTTGCCGCCCTGGCCGCAGCGCCAATGAACAGAGATTCCGTGTTTCTTTCTTTGCTTGCATCGCCGGAAGGCGTGGCCGCATACAGCGCAGCGTATCCGGGTCGTAAAAGGCGAGAACCGGGTACCCTTTCCATTGGCCATATAGTTTCTCATCCAATCCCGCTGACGGTCCTTGTACTCATCGGTCCAGCAGTCTTTCTTTGCCGTCGATACCCAGTGCCGGGTAACCGTCCGGGCATCTTTCAAATAAAAAATCATTGTATGGTGTTCTGGTACCATGATTTTGTCTATCTTATCCAGAAAGGCTGTTTCGTCGAATGCTTCTAGGCCCAGGACCTCGGCACATTCGTCATGCAGCACTTTAGCAGGGATAGCGCCTTTCATGCTGCACTTGCGGTTCCCCGCCTTATGGACCTGGCATACCCATACTTCTGAACCGCCTCTGTCATGCCGGATGCTGTGGATGAAACTTTTGCCGCAGATACCGCACTTGATTTTCCCCGTAAAGCAGGAGGTATTCAGTGCTTTATTTGCCAATGGACCCAGCTTACGCCGCCGCGCCATTTCCTGCTGCACATAGTCGAAGGCCGCCTTATCGATAATGGCTTCATGAGTATTTTCGACGTAGTACTTTGTCAGTTCTCCACGATTCTTCTTCCGATGCTTGGTGATGGGATCTGTTATATACTCCTTCTGTAACAGCAAGCTGCCGGTGTAGGTGATGTTGGTAAGAACCTGTTTGATATTTGAATCCAGCCATTGGCAGCCATTCCGCGTCCTGATTCCCTCAGCAGCAAATTCCCGCGCGGTCTCCAGTCTGGACTTTCCATCGAGGAAATTCTGGAAGATGCGTTTGACAATGGCCGCTTCCGAAGGGATGACAACTAACTGGTCGCCCTTCCAGCGATAACCATAAATCCGGAAATGCCCATTGGGAATGCCTTTTTCAAATCGTTTCTTTATTCTCCATCTGACATTTTCGCTGATGGAACGGCTTTCTTCCTGGGCAAATGATGCAAGGATGGTCATCATCAGCTCCCCGTCCCCGCTCATGGTATGGATATTTTCTTTTTCTAACCAGACCTCGACACCCTGTTCTTTCAGCTGGCGTACTGTCTGGAGAAGGTCGACCGTATTCCTGGCAAACCGCTGGATGGATTTGGTTAGGATAATGTCGATTTTGCCTGCTTTAGCATCTTCCAGCATCCGCTGAAAATCCTGCCGCTTCCTGATGCCTGTCCCGGAAATGCCGTAGTCCGCATAGACGCCGGCGTATTCCCAATCCGGGTTCTTCTGGATCAGGCTACTGTAATAGCTGACCTGTGCCGAAAGGGAATGCTGCATCCGCTCCGACTCCACGGAGACGCGGGCATAAGCTGCGACTTTTTTGCGCTTCCTGATTCTTGGTATGCCTGGTTTGATTTTACGGATAGTCCGCATAAAATCAACTCCTTTCGACACTATATATCACTCTGTTTGATACAATTAGCAAGTGTATAAATCGCCAGAAAAGGGCTGATATTTAAGGAGCATCTCCTGCTCAAAAGCACGATACTCTTTCTCGGTGATGAGTTTCTCTAGCAGCATCGTCCTTGCCAGGTGCATCGTCACCTGGAAGGCTGCTTCATTATGAAACGACCTTTTATCCATGACGGCCACCACCAAATCGGTATTCAACATAGCAGGCATGGGAACAGAATTTTCGGTGGCTGTTTCCATAGACGCTGAACTCCTTGCCGCAGTTCGGGCAGGTAAATGTATAGACTGCCTTCCGCTTCACCAGCTCCAGATGAGCATTCCACCATTTGTTCCGGCAGGAATCTGAGCAGAACCGTTTCCGCTTCCGTCCAGGATTCTGCTCAATCGGCCGGCCGCACTGTTCACAGACTGATACCGCTGTCTTCGCCGTCAGACTGTGCCGCCTGCAGAACGACTTCACCGTGTTGATGGAAATGCCGACTGCCGCCGCAATCTGCCCGTACCCTGCCCCATCCCGGCGCAAGGCGATTATCCTTTGTTTCTGTTCATCTGTCATCAAGAACACCTCCTGAAAATTTAGCTTTCAGGAGTAACAGGACAGAACGGCTATCGTTAAGTACTTCAAGCGCAAAAAAATACGGATGCCCATGTGAGCATCCGATTTTTCATTACTTGTACTAAACAATAAGTACGGCTGTGCTGTACCTATAGTAGCCTTCGTTGCAGTGTGTTATAATTAAAGAAATTCGATATGAACACACCTCAGCTTAGAAAATTTACAGACGGTGTGTACA
>JBNMKW010000122.1:0-2522 GCA_050874545.1 Megasphaera sp.
AGTTCTGTATTTACTTCGTCCTTGGTATAAGTCTGGTCTTTTGTGTATACATTGTTGGCGTCAGCTTTCTTTCCAAGTTCTGTATTTACTTCGTCCTTGGTATAAGTCTGGTCTTTTGTGTATACATTGTTGGCGTCAGCTTTCTTTCCAAGTTCTGTATTTACTTCGTCCTTGGTATAGGTCTGGTCTTTTGTGTATACATTGTTGGCGTCAGCTTTCTTTCCAAGTTCTGTATTTACTTCTGAAGTTGTATAGATTTCATTGGCTCCACCAGTAACTTCATTTACATGCACTGTCGCCCCAACATTCACAAGGCCACCGCAGAAAAGGGCCAAGGCAATCGCCAGGGAAAGAAGGGATTTTTTCATAGTTCCTCTGGTTGAGCCTGTTGAGGATTTTGTATTGGCTTTTGCAAATTCTGAGGTGACGACATAGCAGTTCCGTACTTTGCTATAGATAACCTTATATATTTTATTCATATGGACACTCCCCTTCGTTTGTGTATGTATATAACAATATGTAATATATTCATGGATGAGCCATTGTGGGTGGTTCTATTGCTATGGCAGCTTGGCTCACAGGTATTTCCTATTTTGAAAAGATATAGCGGAAATACTCTTCTTGGAATTGGCGATACTTGCGCTTGGCAATGGGAATTTCTTTGCCTTGTATCTCAATATAGTTGCTTTTTATGACATGAACTGCTTTTTGATTGACAATAAAGCCTTTGCCGGGTGATACAAATTGACCGGGCGCAATACATTCCAATGTATTTAGCAAGGCCGTCAAGGATTGCCGGGAATCCAACGATGTACCGTCTGTTAAATACACCTTCTGCACATGGCCGTCGCTTTCTACATAGGCAATATGGTCTACTTCTTCGATTTGGATGCCGCATCCTACGAGGCGAAAAATTATTTTGCCGCTATGGCACTGTTTGATTTTTTCAATGGCTCTATCCATCGCTACATCAAACAGATCCTGTATGACCGGCTTGACCAAGTAATGAATGGCTTTTAACGCAAAGGCTTCGACTGCAAACTCATCACTGGTCGTCAAAAAAATGATTTCTGCATGATACTTTTTTTCTCGCATTTCATTGGCAACTTCTGTTCCCAATATCCCCGGCATACAAACATCCAGCAGTACCAGGTCGTACGTCTGCTTGTTCAGGTCTTCCAAAAAAGTAAAGGCGTTCGTATATTCTGTATAGACCGCTGTTTCCTGATGCCGCTTGATATAATCTTCTGCCAAATTCCGTATTTCCTGTATCTGTTGTATCTGGTCATCACAAATAGCAATTCGCAGCATGGCAGGTCCCTCCTTTCTGTCTTTTCTCACAAGACATTTGTTTTCTTAATGGCATTATACCGAAAATTTACCAACGATAGAGAAAAAGTGCGCAAGTGGTACGTTTTTTTACACAAACGGGAAATTATTAGCATCACCCCTGTCTTATACATAAAAAATGTAATCATATGGTCATTCTTTACTGTTTTTTTCAACAATAAGGCATGACCGGCAATATATTTCCCTCTCCTTGCATTATATAAAAAAACAGGCATCCCTGGAAAGAATGCCTGTTGGTTTTCAAGATAAAAAAAAGAGCTGCCGCCATCAGCAACTCTTTTTGAAGTAGGGCAATGCCCTATTTTTTTAGCAATCAGATCCCCATTCATAAAAACAAATGGCGAATATACGGTACTACAAGGGGCTGATAGATAAGCCGTAAGACAGCAAATACGACAAGTCCTATCGTCCCGCCGACGATGGCCCCGTTAATACGAATCCACGCCAGATCTTCGCCGACTTTGCTTTCCAAGAAATGATTAAATTTCTGTTTGTCAAATCCGGACAATACATCACGAACAGCTACAGCTATCAACGAATGTTCGTGTTCCAAGATGACGTTGCAAGCCCGACGAATTTGTTCATCCAGCCATTCTTTGATTTCCGGATGGCTGCTGCAGTATTTTAGATAATGGAGGAATTGTTCTTCCAATACGTCTTTTAATTCTTCTTTGCCTGCGTCACCTTGGGTGAAATAGTCTTTAGCAGCACGCTGGGTGGCACTCAGCCATTGTTCAATAGGCAAAGAATCGACAAACTGATCCTGCCAGTTTTGTACGCCGTATGCCAGCTGGCCGTTCATGGAATACAAAAACAGTTCCAATTTGCGGCACAGCCATTCCCGTTGTTCTCCTTCGGCGTGTTCCCATTGTTCCAGCCATTGCAAAATGCCCATTTTTATGTCTTTGGCAATTTTGCGGTTATCGACGATGCCCACAAATTTTTGCAGCGTAATAATGGATACCGTAGAATGTTTGGATTCTTCAATCCATTGCTGAATGAGCTTGTCCAGCACTTCATCAAAATCATCGCTCTGAACGACCTCTTTCCCCAAGCCAATCGCATCATTGAACATCTGGCTGTTGGGGTCTTCTAAGAGAGAAATCAACCGATCCTGGAAAAAGCTGACTAATGGCTGCTGACGCAAATATTTTCGGATATGCGACGCAATG
>JBNMKW010000123.1:0-2423 GCA_050874545.1 Megasphaera sp.
GTGTTGCTCATGCCGCCGAGACGGTTCATCGCCGTAGCAACGCATTCATGCGCTTCTTTGCTGAGCGCACCGTAACTCATAGCACCGGTGCGGAAGCGTTTGACGATAGAATCGACGGATTCAACTTCTTCAATAGGAATACTGCAGCCTGCGGGATAATCGAAATCAAGCAGGTCGCGGAGACGGAAAACAGACTGGGTGTTGACATGCGCTGCATATTCTTTATATACCGAATAGTCATTGTTCTTGACGGCTTTTTGCAGCAGCTGTACTGTTTCCGGATCAATGATATGGGGCTGGCCGCCTTTATGATATTGATAGAAATCGCCGCGTTCCAATTTTTCATCTTTGCTGTATGCTGCTTCACGACGGAGCGCATTTTCTTTGGCAATTTCTTTGATGCCGACGCCTTCAATACGGGACGGCGTGTTGCAGAAGTATTTATTAATTACGTCCTGCTGAATACCGACGGCTTCAAAAATTTGAGCGCCGTGATAACTGTGAACGGTCGAAATGCCCATCTTGGACATGACAGCCAAAATACCTTTGACAGCGGCATTCAGATAATTGTTTTTAGCGGTTTCATAATCCATCTTGCCCAATTTTTTCTTGGCAATCAGTTCTTTAATGGATTCCAGTGCGACGTACGGATTGATAGCTGTAATGCCGTAGCCGATTAACGTACAGAAATGATGTACTTCACGAGGTTCGCCGGATTCCAAAATCAAGCCTACATCAGAACGGACTGTCTTGCCGATGAGGTAATGGTGCAGGGCTGCCGAGGCGAGCAGTGCCGGAATAGCAGCCATACGGGAATTGACGCCGCGGTCGGATAAAACGAGAATGTTGGCACCGTTTTTAATCGCTTTTAATGCATCAATGCACAAGGATTCAATGGCTGTTTCCATACCTTCGGCACCGCTGTTGACCGGATACAGCATGGACAAAGTAGCGGTACGCAGCTTATCTGTCATCAAGGACTTAATCACTGCCATTTGTTCATTGGTCAGAATCGGCGTTTTTAAGTACAAGGCCGCTGTCGTCGCTTCGTTAGGATCCATGATGTTGGCGACGTTGCCCGCCATGACTGCAGTGGACATGACAATATTTTCACGGACACCGTCAATAGCCGGGTTGGTAACTTGGGCAAAGTTTTCCTTAAAATAATCGTATAATAACTGAGGTTTGTCGTTGAGTACGGCTAAAGGCACATCGACGCCCATGGAGTCAATGGCATGCTTGCCGTCGCGGGCCATGGGCAGAATGACTTTATCCATATCTTCCTGCGTATAGCCAAAGACTTTTTCCTGTTCTTTCAGGTCATATGGGATAATCGAATCATTGCTGGCGATATTTTGTGTTGTCATCAAGTCGTCCAAATTGATGATGTGTTCTTTGTACCATTCGTGATACGGATGTTCCGTTGCAATCTGGTGCTTGATTTCATCATCATCAATGATGCGCTGCTGCTTTGTGTCGACGAGGAGCATTTTGCCCGGTTCTAAGCGGCCTTTGTAGAGAATATCTTCCGGCGGAATATTGACGACGCCGACTTCTGAGCTGGCAATGACGCGGTCGCTGCGTGTGACATAATACCGTGCCGGACGCAGGCCGTTGCGGTCCAGCATGCCGCCGATGACCGTGCCGTCGCAAAAGCCGATAGCAGCCGGGCCGTCCCATGGTTCGAGCATGAAGTTGTGGTAGCGGTAGAAATCGCGCTTTTCTTCACTCATGAGCGGATCTCGTTCCCATGGTTCAGGAATCATCATCATCATGGCATGGGGCAGAGAATGGCCTGTCATATACAAATATTCCAGGCAGTTGTCAAACATGGACGAATCGCTGCCAGTAGCATCGACGACAGGGAATACTTTTTCCATGTCGGGGAAGAACTTGGACTTGGATTTGCTTTCACGCGCATTCAGCCAGTTGATGTTGCCCTGAATCGTATTGATTTCGCCATTGTGTACGATATAGCGGTTCGGATGGGCCCGCGCCCAGCTTGGGAAGGTATTCGTACTGAAACGGGAATGTACGAGTGCCATGGCTGTTGTAAAATCGAGGTCCGATAAATCCAAATAAAAATGACGGAGCTGGACAGACGTCAGCATGCCTTTGTAGACAATCGTTTTGGAAGAAAGGCTGGCAATGTAAAAGTCCGTGCCTTTTTCTTGGCTTGGCGGCACGATGGCTTTTTCTGCCAATTTGCGGATAATATATAACTTACGTTCAAAGTCCATTTGTGTTTCCAGGTCCGGACTTTTTTTGATGAAAACTTGAAGAAAATGAGGCCGTATTGTTTTGGCAATGCTGCCGATTAAGCTTTCATCGACAGGAACATCACGCCAGCCGAGAATCGTCAGTCCTTCGGAGCGAACGATTTTTTCAAAGGCTTCCATCTGTTTTTTACGGAAACTTTCGTA
>JBNMKW010000124.1:0-2407 GCA_050874545.1 Megasphaera sp.
CCGACACGGGGATTTTCAGTCCCCTGCTCTACCGACTGAGCTACCTGAGCAAATATGGCGACCTCGATCGGATTTGAACCGACGATCTTCGCCGTGACAGGGCGACATGTTAAACCGCTACACCACGAGGCCATTCATATTCCTTCATTTCGGAACCTCTCGTTCCGACAAAAAGTATTCTATCATAGAGTTACCCCTTTTGCAAGTACTTTTTTGCATTTTTTCTAATTTTTTTGATAAAATCCAAAAAAAGTCTGCACTGCATACTAGGTATTACATATGATTTGATGTATAATACATGTGGTATTTTCGCTTTACACAGTATTTACATTATTTACAGAAAGGTGACACTTCCATGTTTAACTCCGTTTTCAACAGGCCGAAAGGGTCTTCTACGCTGCCGGGCAAGCCGCCGCTTTCTTGGGCAAAAGCCGGGCATACATTTTTTTATCTGCTATGTATTTTTGCAGTCATTTACACCTTATGCGTGCAGTGGGAATTTAATATTTCCTTAGGTCTGGGACCTGATAATATTGAAGATATGACGTTGGGTCTAATTCCTGCCGTAGCTGCTGTCGTTATTTCACTGGCACTATATTGGAACCATCTGTCGATTGCTTCTATCATTCCGACAGCAATCATTGGTCTTGGCTGGATTATCACCGGACCGCTCCTTAGTTATAATACTTTAATTACGAAGAATACTATCTATTTAAATAATATATATGATATATATGTCGGATTGTATCTCTTTGCAATTCTCTTCTGCATCAATATGGCAGCAACCCAATATTTGCATCGCAAATTGGCGGCCATACTCATGACGGTGCTGCAATTTGTTGCATTCTTTGTCATTGCCCTGCAGTGGGTATATTTTGCATTATATAATTCCTGCATTACGACATCCGGCGCACTGCTCATTTTTCAGACCGGGCCGGCAGAAACGCTGGAATATTTCCACTCACTCGGCATACTGCGCGTCATAGGCATTGCCGTTTTATTAGTTCTTATTATAGGCGGACTGTTTTGGGCTAACGATACACAGCCGCGTCTTCCCAAAACAAAATTATACCGCAAAATCATTCCTATTATTTCTCTTTTTATTATGTTGCCTTCCATCGGTGCTTTACAAGAAGAAATTTTGCCGGAAGCGTTCCCGATTCGCACGTTTTTGGATACACACGACTATATGAAACGGGCATCGCTGTATGCTGAAAATCATGACAATACATTTGCCGCCCTGCAAGCTGTGCAGTTACATCCGGCAGCCTATCCGAATACGGTAATCGTCGTCATTGGCGAATCAGAAACACGAACTTTGATGAATGCTTATAATCCCGACCATGTACCCAATACACCTTGGCTTACAGCAAAAAAACAAGATCCAAACTTTACCCTGTTTACCAATGCATACAGCTGCGTATGGTATACCGTTCCCGTATTGGAACACGCGTTGACTGAATCCAATTTTTACAACAACAAAGAATTCAATCAATCTATTTCTATTATTGATATGGCTAAAAAAGCCGGCTATAAGACCTATTGGTTCAGCAATCAAGGGTCTGTCGGCGTAGCAGATACTCCGATTACGTTAGTTGCCAAAACAGCCGATGTTTCTGAATGGGTTGACCGAGATTTGAAAGAATCGACGCTGGACGGTGCACTGCTGCAGTTTTTACAGCGCGTAGACCCCAACGAAAAGAATTTCGTCGTTCTTCATATTATGGGCAGCCATATCGAATACCGCAACCGGTATCCCGCAGAATTCCAACATTTTAATGATGGCAAAATAAACGAACAGGCTGATTTTGACAATACCGTTTTATATACAGACTGGGTATTATCCCAAATCTTCGATTATGCTCAAAAAAACCTCAATTTGGATGCTATGGTGTACTTCTCCGACCATGGCAGCGACCCTGACACAGGCCGTCAGCCGGACAGTGCCAGCTTCAAAGTACTTCGTATTCCTATGTTCTGCTATTTATCCAATGACTATCAAAAGCGCAATCCAGAAGTTTTCTCGACAATTAAAGCGCATAAGGATACATACTTTACAAATGATTTGGAATATGAATTTATCTGCGGTATTTTAAACATGCAGTCTCCCAACTATGATCCATCATATAGTTTAGCTTCTCCGCAATGGAAGCTGGAACGAAAAGATTTAGTAACTCGTTTTGGTAAAACAAGTTTGATGGAAGATACAGAATATTAATTTGTTTGTTGTTTGACATAAAAAAATATACTCATACATTTCCACATAAAAAAGGGGCTGTGAAATAACACGCCCCTAGAAACAAAGGCGGTTCGCCGACTCTTTCGAGTCAGCGAACCGCCTTTTGTGGTAAAATTTACATATCACATGAAAAATTCAACCATTACTTATTTTAAACCAAAACAGGCA
>JBNMKW010000125.1:0-2290 GCA_050874545.1 Megasphaera sp.
AGTACACAAGTAACTGCCCCATTGATGCACAAGACATTGTATTCCTTCTTGACAGCCGCATCTGCCTTGGCCTTATCCAGCAGCATGCGTATTGCTTCGGTGCAACTCTTGTCATCAGCAAAGAATGAAACCTTTGTGGGTATTGATGGCAGGTCTTCCGCCACTTCAATCCCCATATACTTACAAATCTCCTTAATGCCGTCACTTACGCTGCACTCAAAGAGCATACTGATGTGACTCTTTGCCAGATAAATCATGTCATCATATGCGGCGAACTCAAATGTGTACCCATCGGTTGAACGCTTACGGAAGAATATGCGGCCTGTAAAGAACTCGGTCTCTTCCTCGCTTTCTTCCGTTTTTTCTGCCAGCGTTATGAAACCTCCGAGTTTTAAATCAAGCTGCATAAAACTGCTGTCTTTTCCTGGAACATTGTGCGCTATAGAAAATTCCAATTTTCTTGCCGCCTGCGTTACATCGCCAGACCACTCATAGCGCAGAATGTAGTCCGTGATGTCATAATCATTCTTAGCTGCAGGAACAGCCTCGCCGTTTTGCTTGGCTTGTTCTTGCTTTTGTTTTTCCTCATCCGTAAGCGGCGGGTCTGTATATCTGCATACTAGCATGTTGCGCCTCCTAGAATCGGACATCCAGCTTGCCAGCTTTTATACTGGCAGCTGTTGTCTTGATTACGGTGCCTGCTGGTATCCCCCCGCTTTTCACGATGGAACGAAATACGCCAAGTTTACGCTGAGCTTGTTTGACAATGGACGTTGTACGACTCACAGCCTTAGCAGCTGCATCCATAGCGTCCATTCCTTTGGCTACGGTTGTATTGCGGATTCCGTCTGCCTTGGCAATCGTGCCCTTTAAGCCAGTCGCATCGTTTAATACTCCCGACTCAGGGCCTATATGCCGATATTCGGATATTTCTAAAGTAAAATATACATCACCGCTGCCATCCTGTTCTTTATAAGTGAAATCATCTATAAGACAGTCCATTGACACATCCGTGCCCGAAATACTTATCTTGGCAGGTTTGTCACTTTCGGCAATCTGCCGTATCTTCGCTATATTTCCGTATGGATCGCCAGCGCTGCTGTCCAGCAAATTGCCGAAAAGACTGCCGCTGTTAAGCCATGCATAATCATTAGCGGGGAAGAAACTGCCGAATTTCAGCGTTTTCAATCCCCGCTTGCCCTTCATATTTATTTCGCCTAGGGAATTTATGTTGATGTGAGTATTCGCATAAGGATTGCCCACCTCAAACTCAGCAGGGTTGACCGGGAACGGTACCTTCCCGCCGTCCCCTTCTAAGACAAAGACACATTCAGCACTGCCGCCTAAGATACCCTTGATGGTATTGGCAATGCCGCTTGCCTGTCCCAGGAATGTCAAGAAAGATGCCATTTACACCGCCCCCACGTTTGCATTGATCGCGCTCTTCTGGATGTTGTAAAGGATTTCGCCAGCCAACTCCCTGCCAAGCGATTTTAAGTCCTTGCCATCGTCGTTTCTGATGGTGACACTGCCCATATTCACGCTGATGGCTATATCCTGCTTTCTATCCGGTGCTTGTGCCGAAACTGTACCCTGCTGACTCCCGCGAGCCGCCTGATTGATGATGGTCTGACTCCCTGCATTGTTGTCCAGGGAATCAGCCAATGTCCGGAAGCCATCCGACAAATCAACCGGCTTTTGCTCCATGTTCAGCGTGACCGACTGCTGATTCGGCATAACGCCCAGCAGTTCGCCAGTCTGCCGCCATAAAGAAACAGCTCTTGCAGTATGATTGATGGGGATAGCCGCTTCCGGCGATTTCTCCGCAAATGTGGTCAAGAATGCCCCCTGCGGATAAATACCGCCATTTGCATTGGCTTTGACTTCGTTGGTGTTTACTGTCACACTTGCACCGTTTGCCATACCTAACAAAGACTTGATGCTGTCTATTGCCCCGCCTACTGCAGTTTTTATGCCATCCATTACGCTTGTACATATTCCACTGATGGCATTGAATACGCCAGCGAAAATATCCTTGATACCGTTCCAGGCCGTTTCCCAGTTAAGCGTGAATACGCCCGTGATGAAAGTTATAATACCCGTCAAAACTTGGATAAGCCCGCTGATTATCGACGATACCACTCCCACAGCTGCCACAACCAAGCCCGTAAGTACATTCGCCATAACGACAAAAGCACCCACCACAACACCGCCAACAATGGTGGCCACTGTCGTAAAGACGCCAATTATCTTGTCGATTGTTCCTTGGCTTTGCCGGATTGCTGCCTTG
>JBNMKW010000126.1:0-2141 GCA_050874545.1 Megasphaera sp.
CTCCGTCGGGAAGATTCCTATTATGGATGGAGCGTTGCTGGTAGATGGAGGTAACATATACATGCTTGAAGCGTTGATGAAAAAGAAAAATAATGATGGCCGCTTCCGGTATTTATATTGGATTTTAATCGGTATTTTTGTCATATTGATTTGCCGGCTGGTATATTTGCAGCTGGTTGCTGGTGACTATTATCATTCATTGGCAGAAGGAAACAGACTGCGTGCTATTCCGATTGCAGCCATGCGTGGTATCATGTATGATCGCAACGGCCAGATTTTGGTAGGATCCCGTCCCAGTTTCATGGTGACGTATGTTCCGACTAAAGACAGCATGACAGATGCTGAACTAAAAGAATTGTCCCAGTTGATTAATCAGCCGGAAGACAAACTGCGGGAAAAGATACAGAAAGTCAAAAGTGCGTATGTACCGACTGTGCTGGCTACGGATTTGACGCAGGATATCGTTACGAAAATTGAAGAACGGCGTAATGAACTGCCCGGTATTTCTGTCGATGTACAGCCAATTCGGTATTATCCGTACAATGAAATGGCTGCACAGATTTTTGGCTATGTCGGCCAAATTGATGAAGAAGATATGAAACGCTTAGAAGGGCAGGAAGGCGTTTCGAATATTACGCAGATTGGCCGTGCCGGTTTGGAATCGTATTATGATGATATTCTTCGCGGCAAAGATGGCGGTCGACAAGTAGAAGTCGATGCGGCTGGTAGTCCTGTCAAGGAAATGGAACGCAAAAATCCGGTTGCCGGACATAATATCCATTTAACCATTGATTTGAACTTACAGCAGGCTGCAGAAGATGCGATGAATAAACAAATTGCCAATGGTATTGGGACCCATGGGATTGCAGCTGTTGCAATAGATCCTAACACAGGGGCTGTATTGGCCATGGCCAGTCGTCCTGCGTTTAACCCAAACTGGTTTACACGCGGCATTACGGCAAAAGAATGGGCACAGATTAATGACAACCCATATCATCCTATGGAAAACCGTGCCATTGCCGGTGAATATCCGCCAGGCTCTACGTTTAAGCTGATTACCGGGTCGGCGGCACTGGAACTGAAAAAAGTTACGCCTGACGAAATGATTTTTGATAGTGGGCGTCACTGGCTCGTCGATATGCGCAACGCCGGTGGCGAAGCCTTGGGCTGGATTAACTTTACTGAAGCGTTGTCTAAATCCGATAACGTATATTTTTATGAAATGGGCCGCCGGGTTGGCATTGAAAAATTAGCTGAATATGCACGCATGTTTGGCATGGGTAAAAAAACAGGCATTGCACTGCGTGGTGAAGCTTCCGGATTGGTTGCCAGTGAAGAATATAAAAAGAAAAACTTTGGTCAGGATTGGTATCTAGGGGATACGTTTAACTCTGCGATTGGTCAGGGCTTCCAATTAGTTACACCATTACAGGCAGCCATGATTGTTAGTGAAGTTGCTAATGGCGGTATTCAGTATCGTCCGTTTATTGTCAATCGTATTGATAATTTGGACGGCACGCCGTATAAAATTTTTGCACCAGAACAAATTGGCACATTGTCTGTATCTCGTTCTACCTTGGATTTAGTGCGTGAAGGGATGCGTAACGTTACAGAAGAAGGTACAGCCGGTTCTTTGTTTGCAGGATTTCCTATTCAGGTTGCCGGTAAAACAGGGACTGCCGAAAACTTTGGCGGTGTTGACCATGGCTGGTTTGTTGCTTATGCACCGTATGATCATCCTCGCATCGTTATTGCTGTTTTAGTTGAACAAGGCGGGTACGGCGGCGTGGCATCCGGCCCTATTGTTAAGATGATGCTGGAAGAATATTTCCATTTAGGCGAATATGCCGATGGTGCTAAACATGATAAAGACAGTAAAAACGCAGAGGCACAACATAAAAAACAAGCAAAAACAGATGACAAACGATAACATTTGGTAAAGAAAGGAGCTTCCGTATGGCTGCTATTATAGCGGTGGCGTCCGGCAAGGGCGGCGTAGGTAAGACATTGATTACGGCATCTTTGGCGGTCAGTCTGCAGCGGCATGGACATCATGTTCTTGCCGTAGATGCAGATATGGGCCTGCGTAATCTGGATTTGATGTTTGGCATGCAGGATGACGTCTTGTATGATGTCGGTGA
>JBNMKW010000127.1:0-2135 GCA_050874545.1 Megasphaera sp.
AAATATTGCGTCGTTTACTGAAACGGAAGCGATTGAATATGCTCGTACGACGATTCAGGCGGCTATAAAAGATAATACGATGCAGGGATTTTTCAAGAAAGAACGGGCAACGTATGCCTATATGATAGTGCCGCATGAAGATGGTTCGTATCTAATTGCAATTTTGGACTGTACGCGAGATATGGCAGCGATACATTCTTTTTTGCGTAATTCCCTTTGGTTTGGCTTAGTTTGTATTATATTGTACGTGATGATACTGGTGGCATTATGCAATTTGGCCATTCAGCCATTTGTACATAATATGGAAAATCAAAAACGGTTTATTACCAATGCCGGTCATGAATTAAAAACACCGATTGCGATTATTTCAGCAAATACAGAAGCATTGGAAATGATTAGCGGTAAAAGTGAATGGACAGAAAATATACTAAAGCAAGTACAGCGGCTATCTAAACTGATTAACGACTTGATTATATTATCCAAAATGAGTGAGGAGAAACAAGAAATTTGCTGGGAAGAGGTCAATGTATCCAGCATAGCAAGCAATATTGCCGAATCGTTTCGAACGATGATAGCCGATCAGAAAAAAAAGCTCGTATGTCATATTGAGCCGAATATTTCTGTTCGTTCTGATGAAAAGAGATTATATACACTAATTAATATTTTTATGGATAATGCTGTTAAATACTGCGATGATAACGGATTGATTGATATTACCGTAACAACGGCTAAAAAACATAAGGGGGCAGTGGTAGCGATTGCCAATACATATGCTGAAGGTGCGCATATGGATTTTTCTCATTTTTTTGAACGATTTTATCGTGGTGATGAATCCCATAATAGTAAAAAATCCGGATATGGCATTGGCTTGTCGATGGCAGAAGAATTGGCACAGCTTTTAAAAGGAAAAATTCAAGTGGATTATAAAAAAGATACGATTATTTTTACCATACGAATTTCATAACGATATGCAGCAATAATTTAAGATGTTGCTTAGATTCCTAATAGTCGATATGATGTGCGACTGTTGGGAATCTTTTTATTAATATATGTAATGATTATAAATGCTATTTTTGCATAGGCACATAAGATGGTAGACAAATTGAGAATAAGATGAACGTTTTACTTGAAACTCTCTTGCGGATAGAAAAAAAGTTAGTTATAATATAAATAACAAATAGTCATGACAAAAATGAATTTTAAGTCTAACACAGGACATCGGCAAGAAATATGGAATACAGATTTTACGATCATAAGTTTTAATGTGAAATTCATTAGAATAAAAGGTTTATGGTAAAAGAGGTGCATGTATATGGGCAAGGATTGGATAGATGCAGCTCGACTCACTGTACTGGTAGGACACTTTGGCAGCGGAAAAACAGAAGTAGCTGTGAATATGGCAATGGAGTTGGGAAGAAGGGGCTATACATTTTCATTAGCAGATTTAGATGTCGTAGATCCTTATTTTCGTTCGCGAGACTGCAAACATACCTTGGAACAAGCTGGCGGCAGGCTGATTGCTAGTTCACAGGCGCATATGGATGCAGATTTGCCGTCTATGCCACCGGATGTAAGTGTATTGTTTGACAATCCGGAGATGTATGGCATATTGGATATTGGCGGCGATCCATCAGGAGCCAGAGTGTTGGCAAGATATCGGCAGCAGTTGGCGGCATGTAACGCTAGGGTGTTGTGTGTAGTAAACGGCAACAGACCCTTATCGGATACACCGGAAAAAGCAGCAGCGTATATTAAACGAATTGAAAAAGCGGCAGGTATGTCTATTGATGGATTGGTTAATAATACGCATTGTTGTCAATTGACAGAACCGGAGGATATTCGTTTAGGTGTAGCCTTAGTTGAGAACGTATCGGTACGTACCGGAATTCCCGTTGTTTGTCATACCATACCAGAATGGCTGACAAAACAGGTTTCGGATTTTATACATCCCGTGTTTCCTATGAAGTTGTATATGAAAAAGCCTTGGGAGTAAGCAATGTAGCAGAAAGGAGCGTTTGGATATGGCAATGCATTTGACCTTTAGAAAAGAACGGTGTAAAGGATGCGGCTTATGTATCACGGTTTGTCCCAAACAAATTCTGGCGTTGGAAGAAGGAACGAACATTAAAGGATAC
>JBNMKW010000128.1:0-2023 GCA_050874545.1 Megasphaera sp.
CTGTCCTTGATAAATTAATCCTTTTTCATACAAGGAAACAAATACTTCCCGGACAGCACGAGCACACGTATCATCCATGGTAAACCGTTTACGGCTCCAATCACACGATGAGCCTAAATGACGAACCTGTTTTTCAATGCGGTTGCCGTACTGTTCTTTCCAAGCCCAGACGCGTTTTAAAAATTCTTCACGGCCAATGTCATACCGAGTTTTGCCTTCTTCTTTGGCAAGCTGCTGTTCTACTTTGACTTGGGTAGCAATGCCGGCATGGTCGGTTCCTGGAATCCAAGCTACATTATAGCCTTCCATGCGTTTAAAACGAACCAAAATATCCTGCAGTGTGTTATCTAATGCATGGCCCATATGGAGCTGCCCTGTTACGTTTGGTGGCGGCATGACAATGCTGAATGATTCTTTCGACGGGTCCGGATCTTGATGAAAATATCCATTCTTTTCCCAAAAATCATACCAAGACATTTCAATCTCATTCGGTGCGTATGCGCCTAATTGTTCTTTATTCCATTTCATCTGTTAATCCCTCCAACATAAAAAAAAGCGTTCCCTCATCCATAAGGGTTTCCCCTTAGGACGAAAGAACGCTGTATCTCTTCCGCGGTACCACCTAAGTTGCTCGCTATACGAGCCTCTTCATCAAACAGGTAACGGCTGCAATCCGGGCAGACCTTTCCTTCTGCCAGCTCCTGGGTGACTTGCTGTCCTTGTTATGAATACCCTTCCACCATACAGGTATCTCTCTGTCATACCGTCAAACAGCTTCTTCCATTCATCGCTATGATTATGCCTAACATTCTAGCAACTTTACGAAAACTTGTCAATAATTTATTCTATTCTGCCATATAGTGTGCCGAGTTATAAAAAAATGACTGCCGGCATATTGCCTGCAGTCATTTTTACATGCATGAATAATCATGCTAAATATACTATGCGTCGATTTCGGATACAACGCCAGCGCCTACCGTACGGCCGCCTTCACGAATAGCGAAACGAAGACCTACTTCGATAGCAATCGGAGTAATAAGTTCTACGTCCATTTTTACGTTATCGCCAGGCATGCACATTTCAGTGCCTTCCGGAAGATTGATAACGCCAGTTACGTCTGTTGTACGGAAGTAGAACTGCGGACGATAGCCGTTAAAGAACGGTGTATGACGGCCGCCTTCATCTTTCGTCAAAACGTAAACCTGTGCTTTGAATTTCGTGTGCGGATGAATTGTACCCGGTTTAGCCAAAACCTGACCGCGTTCGATTTCTTTACGGTCTACGCCACGGAGCAATGCGCCGATGTTGTCGCCTGCTTCAGCAAGGTCAAGGATTTTACGGAACATTTCAACGCCGGTAACAACAGTGTCTTTAGGTTCGTCAGCCAAGCCAACGATTTCAACAGCGTCGCCAACTTTGATTGTACCACGTTCAACACGGCCAGTTGCAACAGTGCCGCGGCCTGTGATGGTGAATACGTCTTCGACAGGCATCAAGAACGGTTTGTCAGTCGGACGATCCGGTGTCGGGATATATTCGTCAACAGCTTTCATGAGGTCGAGGATATGCTGTTTTTCAGTTTCATCGCCTTCAAGAGCTTTCAATGCAGAACCTACAACGATAGGTACTTCATCGCCAGGGAAATCATAGGAGCTGAGGAGATCGCGAACTTCCATTTCAACGAGTTCGATCAATTCCGGATCATCAACCTGGTCAGATTTGTTAAGGAATACAACGATAGCCGGTACACCAACCTGGCGAGCCAAGAGGATGTGTTCACGAGTCTGAGGCATTGGACCGTCAGCTGCGGATACAACGAGGATTGCGCCGTCCATCTGAGCTGCACCAGTAATCATGTTTTTAACATAGTCAGCATGCCCCGGGCAGTCAACGTGTGCATAGTGACGAGTATCTGTTTCATATTCAACGTGTGCTGTGTTGATTGTGATACCACGTTCACGTTCTTCAGGAGCCTTATCGATATCAGCATAATCTTCGAATTTAGCATAGCCTTTTTCAGCCA
>JBNMKW010000129.1:0-1990 GCA_050874545.1 Megasphaera sp.
CAGTATATCCGTACAGACTATTTTACGGCATTATGCAGGAATACAGAGTTTCAACAGTATATGAACGATGTTTTGGCATATGCGACCTATCGGTTTGAACTGCTGTATATAGGTCATGAACATGAAGAAGTACGAGGTTTTATTCGGTATGCTAAATACTCGCGAAAAGATGTATCTAAAATATTGCATTACGAAAAAAATAGAGAAGGAACATTGAATGGATATGCGATTGTAGGAAATACGTGTCCTATTTTTGTTACCTATCATAAACGCGAGGATATTTCAGCAAATACCAAATATGAAGATAAATTTGTGTCACTACAACAATTTAGTTGGATGACGAGGGCTCGCGTGAAGATAACCTCTCCACAAGTAGTTCAAATTCAAAATCATCAGGTGAGAAAACTCTTATTTATCAAAAAGAGTGATTCAGAAGGGAAAGATTTCTATTATTTAGGAGATGTTATTGTATTGGGAAAACCAGTACAGACTACCATTGCCAATGATAAGGGTGAATTACTTCCTATTGTTAATTTTCAATTTTTGTTAGATAAACCAATGGAAGCTACATTATATACGTATTTAAATTCGTAAGACACGCAGAGATATATAATAAATTACATGTAATCCATATATACCTTGAAAAAATTTTCACACTCCCTTATAATGATAGAAAAATAACAAAAGGGGCGATGAAAAATGATAGCAGCTGTATATCAGGGAATTGGTTGTATGGACGTAAAAGAGGTACCGACGCCTGTTGTGCAAGATGGGGAATTACTTGTAAAAGTCAAGGCGTGTGCTATTTGTGGTGGTGATTTGCGGACGTTTCATCATGGTCATGCTGCTATCAAACCGCCGATTATATTAGGTCATGAATTTGCTGGTGAGATTGTGGCTGTCGGGGCAGGCGTCGATCGATATGCCGTAGGGGATCGCGTGATTGTAGCACCGGGAATTGGCTGTGGTCATTGTTCGTACTGTTTATCGGGCAATCAGCATCTTTGCTATCATCGGTTGACGCTGGGCCATCAATATAATGGCGGCTTTGCAGAGTTTGTACGGATTCCGGCGATTGCTGTCCAGGCGGGCAATGTCAATCGGATTCCCGATAGTGTCGATTATTTGAGCGCGACGCTGGCAGAGCCTTTGGCCTGTGTCATTAATGGGCAGGAAGCGATGCAGATTCGGCTTGGCGATACGGTAGCTGTGATTGGTGCCGGCCCCATTGGTATTATGCATGCCGAATTGGCGCGTTCTCGCGGAGCCGGCAAGGTATTTCTCATCAATCGCAGTCAACCTCGCTTGGAACGGGCGCGTTCCTTGGGATATGATGCGTATATTTCGTCACAGCAGGACGATGCGGTACAGCGCGTGCTGGAGTTGACCGATGGCTTGGGTGCCAATGTGGTCATTGTGACGGCAGGCAGTGAAGCAGCCATGCAGATGGGGCTTGCCATGACGGGTAAAATGGGGAAAGTCTGCTTTTTTGCAGGCCTGCCCAAGGACAAACCGCAGGTGACGATAGATGCGAATTTCCTGCATTATCGGCAGATTACCGTGTATGGTACGTTTTCTTCGGCACCGCGGCATAATGCGCTGGCCATTGAACTGATTCGCAGTGGCAAACTCAATGTGGATTATCTGTTGACGCACGCCGTGTCGTTACAGCATATCAACGCTGGGCTGGAATTGGTAGAAAAACAAGCCGGCATGCGGGTCGCCGTCGTGCCTCATTGGGATGAGGTGGAAGAAGATATGGCCAAGCATCCGCAACTTGTGACGGTATCAAGAACGTAGAAGAAACGATATGCAGCTCATTTTTGACAGGTTGGTATGACTTGTAGGGATGTTAGTGTAAAATAATTGTGGGAAAACTTTATTAGGCTAAAAAGAGGATCATATAAAAAAAGAAGGAACTTCTTTGGTATAATGAAATCACCATAAATCCATTACAAAGGAGTCCTTCTTATGACTAGTATACAACATA
>JBNMKW010000130.1:0-1965 GCA_050874545.1 Megasphaera sp.
AATAAGGATTGAATCATGAAGTTTTATGCCATTAGTGCCGGCCGTAAAACCGGTATTTTTACAAAACAACAAGAATATACACAATATACGGCACATTTCAGTGGCGTTTGTGCCAAAGCGTTTGCAACCAAAGAAGCCGCAGCAGCTTGGCTGGACAGCCAAAAACAAGCCGGACTCGTGTCGACAACACCGACAGCCTGTTCTGCCCGCCATCCGGCAAAACGCTACTATGCCGTCAGCAGAGGCCGCAAAACCGGCATCATTACCGATACGGCACAATATTATTCCTATACGCAGGGATATAAAGGGGCACGCGCCAAAAGCTTTTCCAATTACCGGGCAGCCAAAGCCTGGCTGCAGCGTGAACAGATATATCAAGCGCATGAAGCAGACGGTGCAGTTTCATCTTTGCTGCATACGCCGCCCTATTCAGCAGCGCTGCAGCGGCGTATCCAATTATCCCGCGAAGTAAAAGCCTATATCCGAACCTTGGACGTCCAGCGTATCTTGGTCGTAGATATTGAATTGACGGGACTGCTTCCTACAGATGAAATTTTACAAGTGTCCATCGTAAATGGCTTGGGACAAGTCGTCTATAATCACTATTTCTGCCCCCAAAAAATCATCTCTTGGGATAAAGCTATGGAAATCCATCATATTACGCCTGCCATGGTAGCTGATAAACCATCCTTTCAAACAGCTGTCCCCGCTTTGACGCAATTATTTGCCAACGCACAGCTGATTGTTGGCTACAGCACCATGCAGGATATCAGCCATCTTCATGCATACGGTGTACAATTTCCGCATGCGCCTATCTATTTGGATATTGGTGAAGCCTATTCTTTTGTCCATACGGATATACTGCATCCCCGTACGTATGCCAAATTAAAAACCTGTGCCGCTCATTATGGATATTCAGACGCCAGTTGGCACAACAGTTTGGCTGACACGAAAGCGACACAATATTGTTTTGATGCCATGTTGGAAGATGACGACGCCCTGTTTCGTCTCATGTCATTTTAATGCTTTTCTATGATACCACTGACATCGAGCAGGCAAAAAAAGAGAAATACACGCTGTCATATATAACAACTGCAAGCCAAATACCAAACGCTTCCAGCATGAAAAAAGCTGCCGCACAACGCGGCAGCCTTTTCTGTATAATCTTAGTGTTAAGGAGAAACTTATTTACCTTCAAATGTCGGTTTACGTTTTTCAATGAAAGCTTTCATGCCTTCTTTTTGGTCTGCTGTTGCAAAGCAAAGGCCGAATACTTCTGCTTCGTAAGAAATACCTGTTACTACATCGCAGTTAATGCCGCGGTTAATAGCAGCTTTTGCGAGCTGTACAGCAACCGGAGCTTTTTTCGTAATCGTTTTTGCCAATTTCATAACAGCGTCCATCAATTCAGCCTGTGGAACGACTTTATTAACCAAGCCGATGCGAAGAGCTTCCTGTGCATCGATGATACTTGCCGTATAAATCAATTCTTTGGCATGACCACGGCCAACAACACGAGTCAAGCGCTGTGTACCGCCAAAGCCCGGTGTAATGCCGAGGCCGACTTCCGGCTGACCAAATTTAGCATTTTCAGAAGCATACCGAATATCGCAGGCGCAGGCCAATTCGCAGCCACCGCCTAAAGCGAAACCGTTGACAGCTGCAATGACAGGCTGCGGCAGGTTTTCAATTTCTGTGAAGATATTCTGACCTACCTGGCCCCATACGCGGCCTTCTACGGCGTTCTTCGTAGACATTTCAACAATATCAGCACCTGCAACGAACGATTTTTCGCCGGCACCTGTAATGATAACGACCTGAACTGCTTTATCTACAGCAATTTTTTCTACAACATCTTTTAATTCTGTCAATGTTGCCAAGTTCAATGCATTCAATGCTTTTGGACGATTAATAGCAATGGTTGCAATGCCGTTTTCAACTGTATAGTTAATGTTTTCGTATGCC
>JBNMKW010000131.1:0-1873 GCA_050874545.1 Megasphaera sp.
GGCAAATTTGGCATCTTTACGTACAAAAATATATACGTACAAATCACCGTGACCGCCGCCGCGAACGCCTGGTTCCCCTTCACCGGCTACACGGAGCCGTGCGCCGTCATCGACACCTGCCGGAATCTTGATTTTTAATTTTTTGCGTACTTTGACGGTTCCTGTGCCATGGCATTTAGTGCATTTCTTCTTAATCAGCTTGCCTGTACCGCCGCAGTACGAACACGTACGGACATTGACCATCTGGCCAAAGGGCGTATTCTGTACGACACGCTGCTGGCCTGTGCCGTGGCAGTGCGGGCATGTTTCCACGCTGCTTCCCGGTTCAGCGCCGTTGCCGTGGCAATGTTCGCACGTTTCATCCTTCGGCACCTGAATTTCCATTTCTGTGCCAAAAGCAGCCTGTTTGAAGGAAATATCTACATCAAACCGCAAATCGGCACCACGCTGCGGGCCATTGCTGGATTGACGACTGCCCTGGCCGCCAAAGAAGGAATCGAAAATATCTTCGAAACCGCCAAACCCTTGACTGCCGCCCTGGCCAAAACCACCAAAGCCGCCAAAACCGCCAAATCCCTGGCCGCCGAAGCCGCCGGCACCGGCAGCATTACCGTTTTGGAATGCGTCGGGGCCGAACTGGTCATACTGCGCACGTTTTTGTTTATTAGACAACACGCTGTACGCTTCGTTAACTTCCTTAAACTTTTCTTCAGCAGCTTTAGGGTTGTCCCGGTTCTTATCTGGATGGTACTTGATAGCTAATTTACGGAACGCTTTTTTTATTTCAGCATCGCTGGCATCTTTTGGAACGCCAAGTACTTCATAATAATCTCTTTTACTCATAGTGGGCAGCCCCTCTTATCTATCTTACTTCTGGTCGTCATCGACTACTTTATAGTCTGCATCGACTACTTTTTCGTCTTTTGCTTCACTCTGCTGTGCACCAGCCTGTGCGCCTGCATTGGGCTGACCTTGTGCAGCCTGCTGCTGTGCGCCAGCCTGTTTGTACATTTCACTGGTTAAATCATACAGCGGTTTAGTCAATGCTTCCGAAGCCGCTTTAATTTTGTCGACATCATCTGTCTTGACAGCTTCTTTAAGTGCAGCAATCTTATCTTTGATTTCAGCAACTTTTGCTGCATCTGCTTTATCGCCTAATTCTTTAACTGTTTTTTCTGCCTGATAAATCAAGGAATCGGCGTTGTTTTTAGCTTCAATGCCTTCTTTGCGTTTCTTATCTTCTGCTTCATGAGCAGCAGCTTCTTTGACCATGCGGTCAATTTCGCTCTTATCCAAGCCGGAAGAAGATTTGATCGTAATCTTCTGTTCTTTGCCTGTGCCGAGGTCTTTAGCCGAAACGTTTACAATACCGTTGGCATCAATGTTGAAGGATACTTCAATACGAGGTACTCCACGCGGAGCAGCCGGAATGCCTGTCAATTCAAAACGGCCTAACGATTTGTTGTCAGCAGCCATTTCACGTTCACCCTGGAGAACATGAACGTCAACAGACGGCTGGTTATCTACGGCAGTAGAGAATACCTGGCTGCCCGATGTCGGAATGGTGGTATTGCGGTCGATAATCTTAGTGAAGACACCGCCGAGTGTTTCAATACCCAAGGACAACGGTGTTACATCGAGGAGCAGTACGTCTTTGACATCGCCTACGAGAACGCCGGCCTGAATAGCAGCACCGATAGCAACGCATTCATCCGGGTTGACACCTTTGCTCGGTTCTTTACCCAAAATCTGTTTGATGGCTTCCTGAACAGCCGGGATACGGCTGGAACCACCGACAAGGATAATTTTATCAATTTCATCAATAGAGAAACCAGAATCAGCAATAGCTTCCTTCGTCGGTTCCATTGTAGCA
>JBNMKW010000132.1:0-1831 GCA_050874545.1 Megasphaera sp.
AATTCTGTTGCTTGGGATGTTGAATAGCCAGCTACTTCCAAACGGCGCGGTACGATAAGCAAATCTAAATTGGAAACGACAGGCAGCATGATGCTGGATAAGGAGATCGGGATAGCTAGAACAATCAGCCTTTTTAGAATATGGCGAATACGTTCTTGCGGAAATACCGGACCGTCCTTAGGCAGCGAACGTTTTAGTTTATAATAGAAATAAATTAAAACAAGCCAAGCTGCCAGTCCGCCGGCACCGGCACCCAAGCTGGCGCCACCGGCAGCGTAGTCCAACCCATACGGTAGAAGCAAAGCCGCAAAGCCAAGCATAACGACGACGCGGACCAGCTGTTCTACGATTTGAGACATGGCTGTCGGTGTCATCTGCTGCCATCCTTGTAAATATCCACGGTATCCGGCAATGATAGTCGTAAAGAAAATTGCCGGCGCTAGGGCAATTAATGAATAATAAGCACGGCTTTCCCGGATAATTTGTTCATCAATTAAAAATCTGGCCCCAAAGAAGACGACAAAACTTAAAAATAGTGCCGTGATGCAGAGCATGGTCAAAGATACGCGGAATATACGCTGCGCACCGGCATAATCTTCTTTGGCGGCTTTTTCCGCTGTAATAATAGAAATGGCAATAGGCAGGCCAGCACTGGATACATCTAAGGCCAGTAAATAGATAGGAAAAGCCATCTGATAGATACCGATGCCTTCACCGCCTAAAATACGAGATAAAATAATCCAGTTGATACTGCCGATTGCTTTGACGACAAATCCTGAAAGCGTCAGAATCAGCGTCCCAGAGATAAACTTGTTTGCCATAATAACCTCTTCACTATGTATAAAAAATTTGCTGTTCAAACAACTTATTTTATCATATTTGAAACAGAGTGACTAGGTATAAATCGTGGCGAGATATAGGTTTTGCGCAAATTAGCAGGCGTTGTTAAACTACCTACTAGCCACTGCCTGTCCTTTGTGGTATAGTAACGTAGATACAATGTATGATAAAAATAACTGTGTAAACAGCAGAGGTGATAGCATTGCGTATTGTCGTTGTCGGCGCAGGAAAACTGGGCTACAGCATTGCAGAATTATTATCAAACGAACAGTTTGACGTAGTTGTCGTAGATCATGATGAAGAACGGCTGGACGTAGTCAAAAATACGTTGGATGTATTGACTATACTGGCTAATGGGGCCAGCCCGATTACCATGAATGATCCGGATATCCGGGATGCAGATATATTGGTTGCATCTACGGCTATTGATGAAGTCAATATGGTGGCCTGTATTTTGGCTAAGAAGCACGGCATCAAATATACGGCAGCACGTATCCGGGACATGCAGTTTTTGTCAGAAGCTAAAGATTATTTGAAAGAAAATTTTGACATTGATTTGATGCTCAATCCGGAGCTGATTACGGCTCGTGAAATTAACCGTATTTTAATGACGCCGGCGGCGTTGAATGTAGAAGATTTTGCCAATGGTAAAGTGCGTTTATTTGAAACGAAAGTACGGCGTCATTCGCCGCTAGTCAATATTCCTCTTAAAGACATGGCGATTCCACCGTCTATTTTGGCCGGCATGATTTTTAGAGACCACCGCATGATTATTCCACATGGTGATGATCAACTGTTACCGCATGATAATGCTTATTTTATTGGTGACCCGAAAGCCATTGAAAAATTCAGTGCCAATTTTGTACAAAGCGATACATCCAAGGTAGAACGCGTCATTATTATTGGAGCAGGCCGTACGGGCCGCTTTTTGGCCCCTATGCTGGATAAACAGGGGGTTCGCGTGAAAATCTTTGATAAAAACAGAGAACGC
>JBNMKW010000133.1:0-1765 GCA_050874545.1 Megasphaera sp.
GATTGAATATCTGGACTTCGGCCAGCATCCGCTGGATACCGGAACAGGTCTACGATAAGGGGAATCTCCCCATTGACCTGGATTCCCTGCGGGGGCGGATGTGCTACGGCGGGCTGGACTTGTCCAGCACATCGGATATCACGGCCCTGGTACTGGCCTTCCCGCCCCGGACGGAAGAGGAAAAATATATCCTGCTGCCATTCTTCTGGCTGCCGGAAGACACACTGGAACTTCGCTGCCGACGTGACCATGTCCTCTACGACGTCTGGCAGAAGCAGGGCTTCATCCAGACGACGGAAGGAAACGTCATCCATTCCGGCTTTATCGAGAAGTTCATCGAACGCCTGGGGGAAACGTACTACATCCGGGAAATCGCCTATGACCGCTGGAACGCCACCCAGATGGTGCAGAATCTTGAGGACATGGGCTTTACCATGGTGCCTTTCGGCCAGGGGTTCAAGGATATGTCGCCGCCGTCGAAGGAGCTGTTCAAGCTTCTGATGGAAGGGAATATCAACCATGGCGGCAATCCCGTCCTCAAATGGATGGCCGGCAACGTCGTCATGCGCCAAGACCCTGCGGGGAACATCAAGCCGGACAAAGAAAAATCCGTCGAAAAGATCGACGGAATCGTGGCGTCCATCATGGCACTGGACCGCTGCGTCCGCAACGGGACTGGCAGCGGCAGCGTCTATGATGAACGGGGCGTTATTGCATTTTGATTAACGTAAATAATCTATGCAGATTTTAAGGATATAGGCTCCCCAGCTATTAGGATATACACGATTGGTATGACCGAATGAATTGGGCTTTTGCATTGTAGAGGTTTGATATCGCCATTCATCAGATAGCCTGTCAAAATTCCAGAACACTACTTTTTGGACAGAACCATCTTTTACTTGTTTTACAGCACAAGTTATTTTTGAATAGTCGCTGTTCCATTGAATTGATTCACTGACAACATAGGCTTGGTAGTTACCATCCTGAGGAGCGGCAGTATATGCCCAGATGTCAGTGGCTTCGGCAGATTGTGGGAAAAGCCAAAGTGAAAAGCAAAAGATAAAAAATACGGCAAGATAAGATAGATATTTTTTCATTGGGCATCATTCCTTTCGTAATTTGAAAATATCATAAATTTGTCGATAGAGCAATAGGAGGTTTCCATGCACATCCCTTTTTTATCCAGCCTGTTCCGTACCCGGGACAAGCCTCAGAACTATTATATCGGCACGGATTTCCGTTATCTGTTCGGCCCCTCTGCCAGTGGCAAGACGGTGAACGAGTTCACGGCTATGCAGACGACGGCAGTGTATGCCTGCGTCCGCATCCTGGCGGAAACTCTGGCAGCCCTGCCGCTCCAGCTGTACCGTTACACGCCTGGCGGCAAGGAGCGGGTCTATGACCATCCGCTGTACCATCTACTCCATGATGAGCCGAATCCGGAGATGACTTCGTTTATCTTCCGGGAAACGCTCATGAGCCACCTGCTCATCTGGGGCAATGCTTACGCCCAGATCATCCGCGACCGATTAGGGCGGGTACAGGGACTATACCCGCTCAGGCCGGACAAGATGACCGTCTGCCGGGATGACCGGGGAAAGATTTTTTATCTGTATACCAAGACGGGAGACGAGAATCCGAACATCAAGCCGTACGGGCAGGTGGCCCTGCAGAAGGAAGAAGTGCTGCATATCCCCGGCCTTGGGTTTGACGGCCTGGTCGGTTATTCGCCGATTGCCATGGCCCGCAATGCCGTGGGCATGAC
>JBNMKW010000134.1:0-1746 GCA_050874545.1 Megasphaera sp.
GTATCCCCGCTGGCAACGAGTGAAAAATTTGTACACTGCGCATGCCCAAAATGCGGCGGCCCGGCAACTCGTGAAACTGATACGATTGATACCTTTGTTTGCTCATCTTGGTATTTCCTGCGCTATACAGATGCCCGCAACGATGAAAAAGCATGGGATCCTAAGAAAGCAAATCACTGGATGAATGTTGACCAATACATCGGCGGCATTGAACATGCAATTTTGCACCTTATGTATTCCCGTTTCTTCATGAAAGTATTCTATGATGCCGGATTGGTTGACAACGTTGAACCGTTTGAACGTCTGCTAACGCAGGGGATGGTATTGCTTGACGGCAGTAAGATGTCTAAATCGAAGGGCAACATCGTATCGCCGGAAGAAATTTTGGCTAAGTACGGTGCCGATACAGGCCGTCTCTTCATTCTCTTTGCAGCCCCGCCGGAACGTGATTTGGCTTGGTCTGATCAAGGGGTTGAAGGCTCCTATCGTTTCTTGAATCGTGTATGGCGCATTGTCCATCAGTATTTGGACATGGCAAAAGACGGCGAAGAAGGCCGCGATTATACAGAAGCCGAAAAAGAACTTCGCATGCAGGAATATAAAGCCATTGCCAAAGTTACGGATGACATCAAAGGGGTAGACGGCAACTACGCATTCAACACGGCTGTCAGCTCCATCATGGAATTTGTCAATGCCATGTATGCGTATGTAGGCAGCCAAAAGACGATTCGCAAAGATGTCGCTGTAGAAGCAAACCAAAACCTGATTAAACTGCTGGCACCGTTTACACCGCACATTACAGAAGAACTGTGGCAGATTTGCGGCTTTACAGGCAGTGTTCATACGCAAGAATGGCCGAAAGTTGATGAAACTGCATTGGTAGTTGATGAAATCGAACTGCCTGTGCAGATTAACGGTAAAGTCCGCGACCGCATTACTGTACCGGTCGAAATAGATGCTGCCGCATTAAAAGAAAAAGTATTGGCATTGCCGCATATTCAGGAATTGACAGCAGGCAAAAATATTGTAAAATTCATCGCCATACCAAAGAAAATTATTAACATTGTTATCAAATAAAATAATCGTGTGATACTAAAATAAGTAAAAAAGGGGGTTGCCGTTTTCTGCGGCAGCTCCTTTTTGATAGAAAGAAGGGACTGTGATGACGGAATATACACCGTGGCCGCCGCGCCAAGTACGGCAAAACCGCTGCATGAATACGACGCCTTGTGCAGTGCTTGTGCCGATTATCAAAAAAAATGGACAAGAGCACCTTGTATTTGAAGTGCGAAGCAGTAAATTGAGCTGGCAGCCGGGTGATATTTGTTTTCCCGGCGGCAAAATTGAACACAGTGATGCCAATGCCTTGGAAGCAGCGGTGCGGGAAATGACAGAAGAATTGGGTGTTATTCGTGAGCAAATTCACATACTTGGCCCGCTGGATTATGTGGAATCACCGGTTGGCGTAACAGTTTGGCCTTTTGCAGCATATATAGATACACAGAATTTTACACTTAGCCAAGGCGAAATCGATCACATTTTTACTGCACCTGTTGCTTGGTTTGCCGCGCATCAGCCGCAGATCTGCCAAATCGAAATGGCAACCCGACCGGCGCCGGGGTTTCCACCGGGCCTCTCTATATCGGGGCAGACAGAGTGGAAACGGCGTAAAACCTACAATGTGTTGATGTATGCGTATGTAGGCAGCCAAAAGACGATTCGCAAAGATGTCGCTGTAGAAGCAAA
>JBNMKW010000135.1:0-1681 GCA_050874545.1 Megasphaera sp.
AAACCATTTTTGCGTTGGCGGAAATTCATGCCATTGTTTTCCCCGCATCGACCATGTCATATGCGGCGCAATTTCAAATGCCGTTGTACCGGGATGGGCTGCAACGATAGCTTGTACTTCCTGCAGGCGGTGCGCATGATGCGCCTTAATGGCGGCAATTCGATTGATAATTTCCATGCTGCCTTTGCGATGCCCCGGCAGTGCCAGCCGTACCGGCAAATCCCGCACGTTATCCAAGCTCTTAAAATACTGTTCTAATGCATCTTTCATATTAGACCAGACTTGAATATTGGGAGTAATATCAAACAAAATATGGTCAGCTGTAAAAAAGATTTGCTGCATCGGCATATACAAACAACACTGCCCTTTCGTATGTCCCGGCGTATGAACAACCTGCAGCTCTGTATCTGCTAGATGCAGTATTTCACCATCCTGCACAGCACGAATGGGAAAATCGACTTTTGGTGAATAGGTTCGCGCCTGATTGGAAAATTGATTTTTGATGTCTTCTTCCGGCATGCCTTCACGCATAAAATTTTCTTCTGTAAACTGCCACGTAGAACCATTTTCCGAATCTCGTAAATACTGGTAATCGACAGGATGCATATAAACGGGGCAGCCTTGCCCGGCAAATAGCCCTACTAATCCGGTATGATCGGCATGGAGATGGGTAAGAAATAAATCTGTCTTTTGCAAATCAATGTCTAAGGCACTTAAACCAGCACACAGCGATGAGCGACAGGCAGGCCGATTAAATCCCGTATCAATGACCAAATTGCGTGTTTTTCCTTTAATGACATACGAATTAAGATACTGTAAGGGATTATCCGGCAGTGTTACTTGAATTCGATATATATCTGGGCATGTATATACTTTTTCTATCATGCAGTTCCTCCTCAAAAAAAGAGGGGCTCATCGCTTTATGCGACGCCCCTCTCTTGGTTATTGTGATACGTATTTAGTTTCAGCTTCTGACGATTGTTCCGTTTTAGGAGCTGTTTTCTTTTTCTTGCGGGGATTATAATAGTTCATCCCTTTGTCAACACCAAGGCGCAGACAGCCTTCTACAGCTGTTGCGGCTGCCTGTAGACCTTCCTCATAAGCAGGCACTAGTTCCGCAGGAAATGGTGTCAACACATGATCTACCACATCATGATGAGGCAATGGACGGCCAATGCCGACACGGAAGCGGATAAAATCATGACAGCCGTTGGCAAACAGGCTTTTAATCCCGTTGTGACCCCCGTCGCTGCCGTTTTTACGGATACGGATACGACCTACTGTCAAATCCATGTCATCATAAATAACGTAGACTTCCGGTTCTTCCAGCTTATACCAACGCATGAGCGGACCGACAGCCTGACCACTGCTGTTCATAAACGTCTGTGGTTTAACAAGAATAATTTTTTCGCCATCTACCATAGCCTGTGCTACTTGGGCATCCATTTTATTTTGCCAAACACTGACATGCCAACGAACAGCCAGTTCATCTATGACGCGAAATCCGGTATTGTGTTTTGAGTTTTCATATTCCCGACCTGGATTTCCCAGGCCAACAATCATATACACGATAGATGTTCCTTATTTATCAAACAATTTACTTACCGAAACTTCATGGAAAATACGCATGATAGCTTCGCCTAACAACGGCGCAACGGACAAGACTTTAATCTTATCAATT
>JBNMKW010000136.1:0-1645 GCA_050874545.1 Megasphaera sp.
ATTATTGAAGATGTCAAAATTATGCCGGCATATCTCTTCAAAGATGAACCGATGGGTTTAAAAGCAATGAAAGAAAACTTACAAAAATAAAATACGCATAGTAAGATACTAAGAAAGGGCTGCCGTAAAACGGCAAGCCCTTTTTTAGCGTTTGATTTATTATACGATGAATTATTCCTGCAATGATAATGTCCGATCGATCAGTGTTTTGTATTGTTTGTATTTTTGCGTTACTTGTTCCAGCGTGTATTGATGATACGTTGGCAGCTCTTTCAGGCTTCTGAAATAGTTGAGGATAATGTTGTGCAGCTGCTGATTAATAATCAGATAAAACGGCTGGGCATTGTTTTTGATATAGCGTTTGTTCTTTTTTAAGAAGCCTGTTTTGTAGTTGGAATAAAAAGATACATTTTCTCCTTTATAGTCGGAGTCGCCGCAGGAAAACGGCAGAATGCCCATGACCATATGCGGGTTTTTCTGCATGCCTTCCAGTACGCTTTGAATATGTGCTTTGCGTTCCTGCGGCGTCAAGGCGTACTGCACATCGGCCAAGTAGATGTAGCCAGTTTCGACGTACCGCAGCAAAGAGGTGGTAGGCATTAAAAACTCAATTTCGGATACGTCCAATACTTCTTCCCAAGTCAGGCAGAGACGCTGAATGGAAAAAGCTTTTTCCGGCGACGTGCTTGCGATAATGCTTTCAAACACTTCATGCGGCAGCAGAAATTCAAAGCCGTTGGCCAAAAAGAAGAAGAAACTGTTGGTAGCATAAAAAGCGGTACGGTAGCCCATATCATCCATGCCGAGCGAGCTGGCAAGTGATGTCAGCGCTTTTTTGGACGTACCGGTAAAACTGAACCGTTCGTAAATATCCCAAACCGTAGATTCATCAAAAATATACGTGCACATATTGAAGCGCGGCGGGTTGGAAAGGGCATATTGGACAGCAAAAGACCCCTTCAGGATGATGAGGTTGGCGTTGTCAATATCGTGGATGTCGTAGAAAATGAAGTCAAACTCTAAAAAGTGATTGATGATTTGATATAAATTATGCACCAGCGATATATCTTTTTCCAGTTTGTCCAAATCTAAGCCCACACGGATGGTCAGCGTATTGGAACCGAGGTCGATGTTTTCCAGATATTTCCAAAATCCTGCCTGGTATAAGGTAGTAAATTCTCCCAAAACCAGCAGCTCACCGTCCCCTTCGAGGTTTTGAATACTTTTCTGCAGTATATCAGCTAAAAAAGCTGCCGTGTCATGATGACCTGTAATGACTTTAATAGCCGGACGGCTGTCTTTCGTCTTAGGAGCATGGCTTTGATTGAGTGTGGAGCGATAGGCAGAACAAAGATATTGACTGATTTCAAATCCTAAATCTTCTGTATCGCTGGTAATGGGAAAGGTCTTAAAAAACTTTTCTTTTTTCCGCTGTTTAATAATCAGTTCCGCAAAGTACTGGCCCATTTCTTCATTGATGCGTTCTACATAGCGTGATGAAGGCAGCTTTGTGCCGTTGCTCCATTTGTTTACGTAGGACACGTCATAACCGACAATATCTGCCAATGAAATAAATTTAGCTTGGGTAAAGGTAATCAGCCGTTTCAATGTTGAAGCGTAACCGTCTGAAATCATGGTGCAATCC
>JBNMKW010000137.1:0-1537 GCA_050874545.1 Megasphaera sp.
AGTGATTAGTGAGCTGGCTTGCTGTGCATTGCCTGCAGTAGGTGAGCTAGCTTACTGACGCATCACGCAGCCAGTCCCATATAAGAGAAAGGAGGATATGCAGTATGGCTATCAAATCGGAAACCAAAACGCTGCAGCTTACGTTTGTAGACGCAGCCAATAAAAATGTAAGCTATTCGATTGCCGATCCGAAAGCAGACCTGAAAAAAGAAACTGTCGATACCGCTGCGCAAGCAATCGTCGACGCGCAAATCTTTGCGACCGACAACGGCAGCCTGACAGGGTTAAAATCCAGCCAGATTATTACGCGTAAAGTAGAAACACTGGAATAATCGCGGCGAATACACATGGAAATGCCTTGGATGGCCTATGCCGTCCAGGGTGTTTTCCATACCTGTATGCCAAAGCGCAGCACGCGCAGTGCGCATATAGGACATATCATGTTTTTTGTTGAACATAAAGGAGATGGGTTCATGACGACGCAGATGAGACATTGTGTGCGTGCGGCACAGCGCGGCGACAAACTGGCCGCCGAAGAACTGCTGCAGGCGTTTATGCCGCTTTTGCAGCACCAAGCCAGACGGTACCAACCGTATTACCAGAATTTTGAAGAAGCTTTTTCTACGGCCTGTCACGGTGCCATTCATTGCATTTTTCAGTACGATTTGGAGCAGACCGAAACGGTAGCCAAAATGATGGTTGCCTCCGTACACAACCATCTGCGCCGTGAATCCTATCAGAAACAATGCTATGACAAACGGATTGAAAAGAATATCATCGAAAATAATACCGTGACGGATTTACCCGAAGCAGCCCTCGCTTCCGAAGGCACCTGCCCGGAACAGTGCTGCCTGCAAAATGAAATGAAATGGCAGATGACCAAGGCCATGGAACAATTGCCGGACATGCATTACCGGATTATTTGGCGGCATTTTTTCCAAGGCGATTCCTACCAAAAAATCGCAGAAGAATATCACATCAGCAAAAGTACCGTCCGAGATTACGTCAAACGCAGCCTCGCACGGATGAAACACTATCTGACAGAAGAAAAAATGGTTATCTAATCGCCCCTAATAACTAAGGGACTGCAGCAATAAGAGAATGTGTATCCCCTGTTGCTGCAGTCCCTTTTTGCTTGCCCCCAAGAGGAAATATGCCTGACAAATACAGTATATATATGATATAATGACAACATGTATTCAATTATATTTTAACGATGAACTCGATAAATATCCAAAGATTGGCTCATTTTATAGTACTATTGTAATCAAGCAGTGTATCCCGTTGTTTGCAAACGAAGGCCAAGACTTGTTACCATTTTATTACGGATGGTTCGGCAAGCATTGCCTAAACTGTATAAATACATATAGAAGAGTATGTCGAGAAAAAGGGGAGATGATGATATTTTGGTTATTTTATATAAAGTTACTTTTCCGTATAGTAGTATAAATACGTCTTTGAAGTATCTAAAAATCAACATAGTTAACTTTTTTGGGAATTATTGATATAATAAAACAAACGAAAATATTATAGGCAT
>JBNMKW010000138.1:0-1508 GCA_050874545.1 Megasphaera sp.
GGGGACAGGAAATCCAAAAAGAAGTTTGTCAGGATATAGCCGCCCATCTGCATCTTCCCGCAGCGGATATTGTGTTTGCGGCCCAAGGCATGGCTGGCCAGTTTCGTCCGTCACGGCTGGCGGACAGCTTGGAAACGTTAATCACGTCGTTGGCTGTTGATCATGGCAGTCAAGTAGGTGCTGTACTTGACAACAATGGCGATTTGACGTGTTGTGCTATGTCGGCGGGCACGCAGAGTCTGTTGTACGGTATGGCCGCCGACGGTACTGCGGAAACGAATGGACTATGCGTTATACTGACTGATGCTGATGTTACGACAGCACAGCTCCAGTATGCCGTAGAACAATGCCGTCAGACTATTAATACAGAAGAGTTTACGATTATAAGCATAGCCAACGGCGCCGCGCAGGAATATATTCCAACCAATCAGTTAGTTAAGATCGTACAGGATCTTTGCAAACAGTTAGGATTTCAGGCATTTTTACAGGCATGCTCATAACGATGCAAATAGAAAACTGTATAGCAATGTGGTACAATGAAACAGTCAACGACTTGTTTCTTGTACCATTTTACATTTTATCGACAATGGAGGAACAGCGTAATGTTTGAAAGAAAAGAGTTAATCGCGCATGATATTCAATCTGTTACCAATGCGCAGAAAGCACAAATTTTGATGAATGCCCTGCCGTACATCAAGCGGTACAGCGGTAAAATCGTTGTTGTTAAATACGGTGGCAATGCCATGGTCAATGAAGAATTGAAGCGCACAGTTATGGGTGATATTGTGCTGCTGAATCTCATTGGGGTCAAAGTCGTACTTGTTCATGGCGGCGGCCCGCACATTAAAGAAATTTTGAACCGCGTAGGCTTGGAATCCAAATTCCTCAATGGGCTGCGCGTTACCGATGCAGAAACAATGAAAATCGTGCAGATGGTATTAGCTGGGCAGGTCAACAAAGACTTAGTCAATCTCATTGGTTCCATGGGCGGCAACGCCATTGGCTTGTGCGGTCTCGATGATCAGATGATTAAAGTTACTAAACAAAGCGAAGAATTGGGGTTTGTTGGTAAAATTACATCTGTCGATGTAGAAATTATTAAGGATAACTTAGATAAAGGATATATTCCGGTTATTTCCACTATCGGTACGGATACGAAAGGGCAGGCCTATAATATTAACGCTGATACAGCTGCAGCAGAAATTGCCGGGGCATTGAATGCAGAATGTATGTTGTCCATGACTAATATTGACGGCGTTCTTAAAGATAAAGATGACCCGACATCCTTGATTACGGATATTACTGTTGAACAAGCTGAAAAGTTAGAAAACGAAGGCATTATTGCCGGCGGCATGATTCCGAAAGTACAGTGTTGTACCGATGCGATTCAAGGCGGTGTCAAACGTGTCTTCATTATCAACGGCACCGTGCCGCACGCCATTTTAATTGAGTTGTTGACAGAAGAAGGGCTGGGGACGATGTTTGTCAACAGTCATTCTGATGTAACA
>JBNMKW010000139.1:0-1490 GCA_050874545.1 Megasphaera sp.
ACGTCCATCATATACGCAGGGGGCTTTCTAAATGAGCAGTAATCTTTCGCTGCGTCCCTATCAGCAGGCGGCCGAACAGGCCGTTTTGCATGAATGGGATAGCGGCAACACAAAAACACTCCTGGTCCTACCAACAGGCACTGGCAAGACTATTGTTTTCGCTAAAATCGCCGAAGACCGGGTCCGCGTTGGAGAACGTGTACTGATCATGGCACATCGCGGCGAACTCCTTGAACAGGCAAGCGATAAAATCCTCAAAGCGACTGGGCTGAAAAGCGCCGTCGAAAAAGCGGAACAGACTTGCATCGGGTCCTGGCGCCGTATCGTTGTCGGCAGTGTACAGACGCTAACAAGAGAAAAGAGGCTGCATCAGTTTGCCAGCGACTATTTCGATACTATTATTATTGACGAAGCCCATCACAGCGTTTCAGACAGCTATCAGCGTGTTTTGCATTACTTCGCTGATGCCAAGGTTTTGGGTGTTACCGCAACGCCTGACAGGACTGATATGCGCAACTTAGGAAGCTATTACGACAGTTTAGCCTATGAATATAGCTTGGTACAGGCTATTAAAGATGGCTACCTTTGCCGCATTGTTGCCCAGACGATTCCCCTGCAGATTGATATTTCCAGCGTCGGCTTTTCCGCCGGCGACTACAAGGCGGGCGAACTGGGCACGGCGTTAGATCCGTATCTCGATTCCATTGCAAAAGAAATGCAGCACTACTGCAAAGGACGCAAAACCGTCGTTTTCCTGCCGTTGGTAAAAACCAGTCAAAAGTTTTGTCATATCCTCAATGATGCCGGGTTTCGCGCTGCCGAAGTAAATGGCGATAGTGACGACCGGGCACAGGTATTGAAAGATTTTGACGACGGGAAATATAATGTGCTCTGCAACTCGATGTTGTTGACAGAAGGATGGGATTGCCCGTCCGTAGATTGTGTCATTATTCTGCGGGCGACCAAAAGCCGCAGTCTCTGCAGCCAGATGGTAGGCCGTGGCACCCGTCTCTTTCCGGGTAAAAAAGAAGTACTGCTTCTGGATTTTCTGTGGAATACCGAACAGCATGAATTATGCCGGCCGGCATGCCTCATTGCGGAAACCGAGGACGTAGCCAAAAAGATGACGGAAAAATTGAACGAATCAGGTGAACCGGCTGATTTGGAAACATTGGCTCAGGAAGCCGCGGATGATGTTGTTGCCGACCGGGAAGCCGCATTAGCTGATAAACTGGCAGCTATGAAAAAACGTAAGCGTAAACTGGTGGACCCGCTGCAGTTTGAGCTTTCCATTCAAGCTGAAGACTTGGCAAGTTATGTGCCGTCTTTTGGCTGGGAAATGATGCCGCCAACGGAAAAGCAGCTTCGTGCGCTGGAAAAGTTCGGTATCTTCCCCGATGAAATCGACAATGCCGGCAAAGCTAAAATCATTTTGGACAAGCTAATAAAACGAAAAGAACTGGGCCTTGCTACGGCGCGGCTGATACGGC
>JBNMKW010000140.1:0-1452 GCA_050874545.1 Megasphaera sp.
AAAAAAATGATTCATTACATGGGCGTCGTACAGCCGCTGATGCTGAAATCACTGAGTCGTTCAGAAACTATGGCACTCAGCTTGGAATTACGCGGATTTGGCAATCAGTCCCATAGTTTTATGAGCAACGTGCAACCGAAAAGTAAAGACTATGTAGTGATTCTTTTGATGGCAGTAATCAGTTGTTTTATGGTATATATGCGGATACAGGGATTGGTCTAGGAGGTAGGTTATGAAAACTGTAGCAGATATTGCAAAACTTGAATTTCATCATCGCCAGGGAGGTCAATTTCGCTGGATTACGATTACGACGTTAATGCTGGCGATTGGAACGATATTGCATTTGGTATCGCCAAGTGTAGGCGGTGTGACGCCGAACTGGACAATAGCTACGTACTGCGTGGCTATTTGTTTGACCAAGCCTACGTATAAACAGGCCTTGGGGATTGGACTGGTAGCCGCATTGGTAAATATTCTGACTTCTAAATCCGGATTTCCCTATGGTAATTTGATTAGTGAACCCTTAGGTGCCTTAACCTGTACTTGTATTGTAAAAAATTTGGCTGGCATTCGGATTAAAGGGCATTCGTGCTTGCCCGTTTTGACGGGATTTGCAGCTACTTGCATAAGCGGCGGTGCGTTTGTTACGATTTTAAAATTTGTCATGAATCTTCCGACCGTAGTATATATTACGGCCATGTTGCCGCTAGTTGTCATTATTGGTCTGCTGAATGCTATCGTTACGCCGATTATGTATTTTCCAGCCTTGCGCCTTTTTGTATCGCGCGGTATTTTAGATTCATTGGAAGAACAGGAAGTCACTTCCGATCACAGCATGTATGACTTAAAACCGACACAAGATGGGTTGATTTCGATTGAACATTTAACCTATATTTATAACAAGCAGAAAAAGCCTGTCTTAGAAGATATTAATTTGGCACTGCATAAAGGGGATTTCTTAGTTGTTACAGGCGAAAGCGGCAGCGGAAAAAGTTCTTTATGTATGGCTATGACCGGAGCGATTCCGCATTACTTTGGCGGTATTATGAAAGGCATGGTATATGTGGATGGACAGGCAACCACGCAGATAACGATATCTGATTTAGCTGGTCGCGTTGGAGCGATGCTGGACGATTATGACAGCCAGCTTGTTTCTATGACCGTAGAGGAAGAAATTGCCTTTAGTTTGGAAAACCAAGGCGTGTCATCGGAAAAAATTGAAGAAGCCATTACAGAATCGTTAGAAAAAGTAGGCATGATGCCGTATCGCAAGCGGGCATTGAGTAATCTTTCCGGTGGCCAGCGGCAGCGGTTGGTCATTGCCAGTGTCTTGGCAACGAATCCGGATATTCTCGTATTTGATGAACCGACATCGGCGTTAGATCCGGAAGGAACGCATGATTTCTACGTGTTAATTCACGAACTCAATGTCAAATACGGGCATACGATTGT
>JBNMKW010000141.1:0-1339 GCA_050874545.1 Megasphaera sp.
ACAAACTTCTTTTTGGATTTCCTGTCCCCGTGCATTCGTTGGCAGTGCCGTGCCGTTGTGAAGGAAAAAAGCTCTGCCACTGTACTGCCGGCAGCCCCTTTTGTCAGAAATAACGATGGAGCAGTCTGTTCGGCTGACAAGCGCTGCCAAATCCAATTTGACCCGTTTGTCGCAAAGGCCGCTGTAGGTGCCGGCTGCCAAAAATCCCTGGGGAACACATGCCGTATCATGTACCTGTTTCATACTAACTCCACCTTTCTTTACATACCCTCTGTACCGTCATCCATTTATTGTAATAAATTCAGTCCTGTCTTCGGATCTACGCCCATCATAATATTCATGTTCTGAATAGCGGCACCGGATGCGCCTTTGCCCAGATTGTCAAAGAGAGAAGTCAGGACAATGCGGTCATCATTGCCGGAAACGATAATTTCCATATCATCATAGCCGCTGAGGCTATTGGCTGCAATAAAGCCGCCTTTGTCTTCACCCAGAGGCAGCACATGGACAAAGGGGCCGTTTTCATAATGCGCAGCCAGTGCCTGCCATACATTCTGCATCGTCGGTTTTCCGTTAAGCAGAGCCGTAAATACGGGCACCATGACTTCCATGCCGCTGTAATAATCATCGACAACAGGCGAAAAAATAGGTTCCTGTTCCAGTCCGCAGATTGTTACGATTTCTTTCAAATGTTTATGTTTCTGTACCAGTCCGTACTGCCGCGGAGCCAGCAGTTCACCGTTTTTATCCGTACTTTCATACTGGCCAATCATTTTTTTGCCGCCGCCGCTGTAACCGGTAAGAGACACAGCGGATATAGGATAATTTGCCGGCATGATGCCTGCCTGCACGAGGGGCTGCACGAGTGAAATGACGCCGCTGGCATGACATCCCGGATTGCCTACTCTGTCGCTGGCAGCGATTTTTTCTGGCTGCTGCAAAGATAATTCCGGAAAGCCGTATGTCCATCCCGGAGCGGTGCGGTGAGCCGTAGACGTATCAATGATGCGGACATGGCAGTCAGCTGCCAGTTCGACTGCTTCCTTTGCCGCTGCATCGGGCAGGCAAAGAAATGCAATGTCAGCCTGCTTCATACATGCTTTCACAGCTGCCGGATCTTTGCGCAGTTCTTCAGCAATAGGAATGAGTTCAATATCATCCCGATGCTGCAGCCGTTCGTGAATTCTAAGTCCTGTCGTGCCTTCATGTCCGTCAATAAATACTTTTGTCATGCCAACCTATCTCCATTCTTCTATACCTCGATGCGGACAAACGCTGCATCTTGTTATTAATTGAATTTTTATTCATTATATATGCATTTTCATATTATGTCAAGATA
>JBNMKW010000142.1:0-1335 GCA_050874545.1 Megasphaera sp.
ACAGCACTTTACAACTTTTACGCAGCCTCGATAGCTACCGAAACCAGTTTATACAAGGCCTGAACTAAGTTAGTGGAATTTTTTGCAGTTTGGGCCTTAGAGACCAACGTGTCAAAAAATATTTCACGCTGTATTTGCCAGCTTAGATGGCTTCGCAGCTCTTGCGGACTGGCGTTTTTATACTTGGCAAAATGCTCGTCCAGATACGGCAGCATTTTCAGGCTGCTATGAACGAGATTCACCAGATTTACCATATGTTCAATGCTATTTTTCCGACGAACCCGGTACGCATTCAGCGACCAGAAGGTTTTCTGTTCATAATAGTTAGTCTCGATGGCCCAGCGCAGTTTGTACAGCTTCAATGGATAATATTCCATGTCAGCTATTGATGCGTCCCGCAATATTTTTCGTTCCTGCCAAGCACAGCTCATATGCAGGGCGTTAGGATTCAGCGTGCTGAAGAAAAGTCGTCGTGATCCTGACGCAGTGCAGCTTACATACGCATGAATACGACGATTCCCGCAGATATTGGTCAGAACTAGCCGATGGCCAACCCGCATGCCGTCCATTTCCCAGGACAATGTAAAATCGTCCAGATGAATCCGTTTTCCTCGTTTTTTCGGGCGTCCCGGCTTGCCGTTAGGTAAGGGCGGTAGTTCATACATCGCCGAATCACTGCGGACATTGCAGACAATGTCCAGTTGAGGATATTGTAAAACCTGTTCTATCAGCGAGCTTTTAGCATACCAGCTGTCAAAGAACAGCAGCACCTGCCGCCCTTTTAGCAACGGCATTACCTCTTCGATGAGATTGCCGGCCAATTCAAGCTTGGTTCTGTCTTTCGTCCACATCCGGTATCCTATGGGAATCGCCAGATAGCGAATGAGAGGTGCATTCCCCTCTTTTTGGCTTAAAACAGGAATACTCAGCGTCAAACTGACGAAACAATGACCGTTTACATAGGTCTTGTCCGTATGGCAGGCATGGTCATGCAGCAGGGAAACGGCATCGAATTTCTTGCCAAATTTCGGCATCGTCGTATCATCGACACTAAGAAAGACGGGCTCATTTTGTAAGGCCGCGGGAATCAGGCTGCAAGCCAATGCTGCTGTTTGCAGACGAAGCGATTGATTCGTCACGGTTTTATTCCGGAGAGCCCGGTAATAACTGTTCAAGCAGCGATGTGTCACTGCGGATAAGAAATTTCGGTGAAGAAAACGAAGGGATGGGAAAGACTGCAAGGCCAACTGGGCAATAACCAGCCAGGTCAACAAGCACTTCGTTGGCCGTGTAGCTGCAGAAAAATAACGAGAAAAGAATTGAAACAGACTACCC
>JBNMKW010000143.1:0-1295 GCA_050874545.1 Megasphaera sp.
AGAAATTCCAGAAAGAAGCGTTCGACGGCATACAGCATGACGTACAGCGAAAATACCTGGCCTTTTTTGTGCGGAAAAGAGCTGTAAAAGAGTAGGGCGACAAAGACGAGAACATCAAGCTGTCCTTCCCAGATTTCTGCAGGCCACAGCGGCTGATTGCCGTACGTGTGATAGGCCAGCGTCGTATCAGGATAGAGAATGCCGAAGCTGCCTCCTGTAGGATGCCCAAAGGCGTCGCCGTTCATGAGGTTGGCCATACGGCCGACAGATTGTCCCAAAATAATGGCCGGCGCCAGTAAATCCCCAAAAGCCCACGTATCAATATGATGACGCCGCGTATACCAAATACCGGCCAGGGCACCAAAGAGCAGACCGCCTTGAATGGCCATGCCGCCCTGCCAGACAAAGGGGATTTCTGTCAGGTGGTTGTGATAATAGGGCCAATCAAAAAAGAAAACATCCCATAAGCGGCCGCCGACGATGCCAAAGAGGCCGCAGCAAAGTGTAAAGTCAAATATATGTGTATGCCAGCCGCGTCCGTCCCGCTTCATGATGTAATAGGCGACGATACCGGCAGAAACGATGCCCAGCATAAACAGCAGGCCGTACGCGCGAATCGGGAAGGAACCGATAAAAAATAAATATTGATGCAATATAAAAGCCTCCTTTGGAATATATGTGTTATAATAGTACCCATGTGATTCGTATCGCAAAAGTGCTTATATTTTTTCATTATACATGATTTTATAAAAAATTCTAGTACATGTGGGGTAAAAAACACGTAAGGCCCATGATAGACGATGAGGAGATACACAAGATGAAAAACAAACGAAACATACAGACATGGTGTTTGGCTGTCATGCTGGGACTGAGTGTGCCGCTGACAAGCTGGGCAGCCCAGCCTGCTGCCGAAACGATGCAGGCAAAAACAGATGATCCGGTATTTGTTGTACCCAAAGCGGCCAACCCGATTCCGGCTGAAGCCGTCAAAGGGCTGCAGATTCGCGAAGAAAACGGCCGCTGGCTGGTATCTGACAAGGCGCTGCAGCAGTACGGCATCTATGCGGCAAATGAAAAAAAGGGGACCTATTGGTTCCAGCTGCCGCCGGATAAAACAGGACAAAAACGCTGGCAGAATACGTCCGTCAGCCTGATGCTGCCGGGGCAGGCTGTACAGAAGGAACGGACCGTCAATATCCGGTATGTCCGCCGTCCGCTGGGCATCAGCTATGTATTGGACAACAATGACAAATCCCTGCTGCCGCCGGCAAAGCCGACACGCGTCATTCCGCAGC
>JBNMKW010000144.1:0-1188 GCA_050874545.1 Megasphaera sp.
AATTGATAAGATTAAAGTCTTGTCCGTTGCGCCGTTGTTAGGCGAAGCTATCATGCGTATTTTCCATGAAGTTTCGGTAAGTAAATTGTTTGATAAATAAGGAACATCTATCGTGTATATGATTGTTGGCCTGGGAAATCCGGGCCGGGAATACGAAAATTCAAAACATAATACGGGATTTCGCGTCATTGACGAATTGGCTGCCCGTTGGAACGTCAACATTTGGCAGAATAAGATGGACGCCCAAGTTGCCCAGACCGTGGTAGACGGCGAAAAGATTATTCTTGTAAAACCTCAGACATTTATGAATAGCAGCGGTCAAGCTGTAGGGCCTCTCATGCGCTGGTATAAACTGGAAGAAACGAATGTCTATGTTATCTATGATGATATGGATTTGGCCGTAGGCCGCATTCGTATCCGTAAAAACGGCAGCGACGGGGGTCACAACGGGATTAAAAGCCTGTTTGCCAACGGCTGTCATGATTTTATCCGCTTCCGTGTCGGCATTGGTCGTCCATTGCCTCATCATGATGTGGTAGATCATGTGTTGACACCATTTCCTGCGGAACTAGTGCCTGCTTATGAGGAAGGCCTACAGGCAGCCGCAACAGCTGTAGAAGGCTGTCTGCGCCTTGGTGTTGACAAAGGGATGAACTATTACAATCCCCGCAAGAAAAAGAAAACAGCTCCTAAAACGGAACAATCGTCAGAAGCTGAAACTAAATACGTATTACGATAACCAAGAGAGGGGCGTCGCATAAAGCGATGAGCCCCTCTTTTTTTTGAGGAGGAACTGCATGATAGAGAAAGTATATACATGCCCGGACATATATCGAATTCAGGTAACACTGCCGGATAATCCCTTACAGTATCTTAATTCGTATGTTATTAAAGGAAAAACACGCAATTTGGTCATTGATACGGGATTTAATCGGCCGGCCTGTCGCTCATCGCTGTGTGCTGGTTTAAGCGCATTAGACATTGATTTGCAAAAGACAGATTTGTTTCTTACCCATCTCCATGCCGATCATACGGGATTAGTAGGACTATTTGCCGGACAAGGCTGCCCCGTTTATATGCATCCTGTCGATTACCAGTATTTACGGGATTCGGAAAATGGTTCTACGTGGCAGTTTACAGAAGAAAATTTTATGCGTGAAGGCATGCCGGAAGAAGACATCAAAAATC
>JBNMKW010000145.1:0-1150 GCA_050874545.1 Megasphaera sp.
CCGGCTCTCAAGTGATTACCACAGCTTGAAGTAATCGCGCCAAACGGGCGTATCACGTTTCACAGTTTATGTTAGCTGTTAAACATCCAATACGTGATAAATAACAAACGATTGCGTTCAGCATCAGTAAGATCGCGAGAACGCTTAGGCCTGCGAAAGCCAAATAGACGCTTAAACCAATTCATAATAAGTGTTTTCGACAAAAATAAGAAAAAACTCAAAAAATATTTGAATATTATAATCGAATATTCTAACTTGTGTCCCGAAAAATAGAAACGGAACTATGTTTATGATGAACAACAATTCTTGGTGGTGGCACTCTTACTACTCTGACAGTCGTAGGAGGCTATAGCCGTATGTTGTTCTGAATCATTCAGATAACTCAAGCCCCGCCGCGACTGCGACGGGGCTTTTTTTCGTACAGAATCGTAAAACAACTTAAATTATAAACATTATGGAACAGAAAGTACCTTACAAAATCTACCTCGAAGAAAACGAAATCCCTAAAGCATGGTATAACGTGCGTGCCGACATGAAGAACAAGCCGGCACCGCTGCTCAACCCGGCGACATTGCAGCCGATGGGCATCGACGACCTGAAGGGCGTATTCTGCGAGGAACTTTGCAAACAGGAACTTGACAATGATACCGCATTCTTCCCTATCCCGGAGGAAATCAGGGACTTCTATAAAATGTACCGTCCGTCACCGCTCATCAGGGCATATTTCCTCGAAAAGGCATTGGGAACACCGGCTAAAATCTACTATAAGTTCGAAGGAAACAATACTTCCGGAAGCCACAAGCTCAATTCTGCCATTGCGCAGGCATATTATGCCAAGAAACAGGGGCTCAAAGGAGTGACTACCGAAACAGGAGCAGGACAATGGGGCACGGCATTGAGCATGGCATGTGCATACTTCGGCCTTGATTGTCATGTATTCATGGTCAAATGTTCGTATGAGCAGAAGCCTTTCAGGCGCGAAGTCATGCGTACCTACGGGGCACATGTCACTCCGTCTCCAAGCATGGATACAGAGGTCGGCCGCAAGATTCTGGCGGAGCACCCGGGAACGACCGGCAGTCTGGGATGTGCCATTTCCGAAGCGGTGGAAACTGCTGTCACTCATGACGGATACAGATATGTTCTCCGC
>JBNMKW010000146.1:0-1124 GCA_050874545.1 Megasphaera sp.
GACCGTGAACGGTTTGATGAAGTATTATCTAAACTGAATATTCCTCGTCCGGACGGCCGCATTGCAACCAGCGATAAAGAAGCCATGAAAGTTTCACAGGAATTGGAATTCCCGCTTATCGTTCGTCCGTCTTACGTTCTTGGCGGCCGTGCTATGGAAATCGTTTACAACGAAAAAGAATTGGAACGCTATCTGCGTGAAGCCGTTATCGCTTCTCCGGATCATCCTATCCTTATCGATGAATATATGGTAGGCCGGGAAGTTGAAGTCGATGCCGTTGCCGACGGTACAGATGTGTATATTCCGGGCATTATGGAACAGGTCGAACGTGCCGGCGTTCACTCCGGTGACTCCATTGCCGTATATCCGCCGCAGCATTTGGATCAGGATATGATTGACCAAATCGTCGATTATACAACGCGTATTTCTTTGGAACTGCAGGTCAAAGGCTCTGTCAATATCCAGTTTGTCGTATCCAAAGGCAAATTGTATATTATCGAAGTCAACCCGCGTTCCAGCCGTACTGTTCCGTTCCTGAGCAAAGTAACGCATTTCCCGATTGTCGAAATCGCTACGCGTATTGCTTTGGGCGAAACGCTGAAAGACATGGGCTACGGCAGCGGTTTGATGCCGGCTAAATCCCATGTAGCTGCGAAAGCACCGGTATTCTCCTTCAGCAAGATTGGCTTGGCTGAAATCGCCCTTGGGCCGGAAATGAAATCTACCGGCGAAGTCATGGGCATTGGCAAATCCTATTCGGAAGCATTGTATAAAGCCGTCAATGGGGCTAAGATGCGGATTCCGGCAGGCGGCACGATTTTGGTTACCGTTGCAGACCGCGACAAAGCCGAAGCCCTGCAGCTGGCACACGGCTTCAAAGATTTGGGCTATCACATCATTGCCACAGAAGGCACCGGCAAATACTTCAATGAAAACGGCATGCCGGTCGATGTTGTCCGCAAGATTCATGAAAGCGGCGAAAACATTGCTACCCTCATCCGCAGCGGCAAGATAGACTTGGTTCTCAATACGCTAACGTATGGCAAGCATCCGGAACGCGACGGCTTCAACCTTCGCCGGATGGCTGTAGAACTGGCAGTTCCTTGCCTTACATCCTTGGATAC
>JBNMKW010000147.1:0-1085 GCA_050874545.1 Megasphaera sp.
GAAGAATGCGGCAACCCACATCCAAAAACCAGCCCCCATGCCGCCGGATACAATGGCTGTGGCGACCCCGACGACATTACCGCCGCCGCCATTGCCGGCCAGTGTAACCATCATGGCTTTGAACGTAGAAATAGAGCCGCTGCCTTTATCTTCATGCCGTGTTTTAAAGGAATCAATCAACGTGCGGCGGATAATGAAGCCAAAATGCCGAATTTGAATAAATCCATTGGTAATGGTATATAAAATACCTAAACAAAGTAAAACATAAACAAGCCATTTTCCCCACAAGTAGGAGTTAATTAACTTTACAAGCGCTTCTAAACCATCCATTAGTATTCTCCTTTAAGTACGCGGTTGACCATATCCGGGAAGTTGCCGATTACAATATCAACGCCCTTATCACGCAAGCGTTTTACACTGACTTCATCATTGACTGTAAATGTGTTGATTTCGATACCTTCTTTCTGAATTTCGGCAATCACTTCATCTGTCAAGCTGCCGTAATACGGATGGTAGCAGGCAACGCCGACACTCTTGGTGTACGCACCAGGATTGATGAGCCATGTTTCTGTCAGTAGACCATATTTAAGATTTGGAGCCAAGGCTTTCATGCGCAAAATACTTTCATGATTAAAGCTGGAAATGATGACTTTGTTTTCCAAGTGATACTGTTGTAAAACGGCCCAGACTTTTTCTTCAATGCCGGGATAGGGATAGACCCCTGTTTTTAATTCAATATTGGTAACAAGCGGCGTGTCTTTGACCCAGCTGCAGTATTCTTCAAAGGTAGGGATACCATTGAATCCCATTTTGCCGGTATAGATATACGAGGCATCCAATTTGCGCAATTCTTCCAGTGTAAAATCACGCACGTTTCCTGTACCATTTGTGGTACGGTCTACGCGTTCATCATGGATGACGACGAGTTGCTGGTCTTTGGTAAGCTGTACGTCCATTTCAATGCCGTCAGCTCCGACTTCTAATGCTTTTTGAAATGCCAGCATTGTGTTTTCCGGATAGTTACCGCTAAAGCCGCGATGAGCAAAATTTTTCATGTGTGAAACTCCTTCCTGTGTGATATGGAC
>JBNMKW010000148.1:0-1081 GCA_050874545.1 Megasphaera sp.
GACGACGGCACAGCCGCGGCGCAGTCAAATCGCTAATTATATATTGATACTGGCTGCTATTATTCTGTTGCTGGCGTATCCGTTTCAGGATTTTTTCTGGGGCGGCTTATTGACGCATTTAGCGAGTGCGGCGCTTATTGGGGGCTTGGCTGACTGGTATGCTGTCACGGCACTGTTTCGCAAGCCGCTGGGCATATCGTTTAAAACAGCTTTGATTCCCAACAGCAAAGAACGAATTGCTGAAATGGCGCGTCATATGATAGAATGTGAAATTTTGACAGTACCCAACATGTATAATGTATTAAAACATCATCCCGTGTTGGGCGCGACGTTGGAATATTTGCATACCGAAAAGGGATTTCAATCGGCTGAACGTGTTTTTGGTCAAATCTTAAATACGTTTTTGTATACGATTGATATGAAAACCGTAGTAAAAGCTTTTTCCGGCTTGGGCGGCGATGCCATTGAAAAAATTGATTTGGCACCGATTATGAGCAAAGCCATAAAAATCGGTCTGCGCGGTGAATCAGGAAAAGATTTCTTGGACTTCATGATTTTGAACTTGGAAAACCTTGTTAAAAGTGATGTCATGAAACAATACATCGGCGAAATTTACGAAGCGTCGGTAATGCAGTATGCCAACCGACACATGATGCTCAAACTGCTCATTAAGCCGATTTTAAAAAGTGAACTGTTTCGTCCTGATGTCGTAGCCGAAAAACTGCAGGGAAAAGCGTTGGAATTACTGGCAGAAGCCAAGAAAGAAGATTCAAAACAGCGTAAGCAGGCACTGCAGTACTTGTGGAAACAGACAGAGCAAATCAATTTTAACGAAGACTGGCGCAAGCGAATTGACAGTTATAAAAACCGTATGTACCAAAGCTTGGTTACTCGTCCGGATACGCGGGAAGCATGGCAGCGGTACGTTCAAGATCCGGAACGTCAAAAACGAGTCTGCACGGCAGCCGCTAAATATGTCATCCGTAAGCTGGAAACTTGGCGGGAAAGCCCGGATCAAATCGAACAGATGAATCGGGCAGCCTTGGCCTTTGTAGCGCGTGAACTCAAACGGCTGCAAGTA
>JBNMKW010000149.1:0-1081 GCA_050874545.1 Megasphaera sp.
GACGACGGCACAGCCGCGGCGCAGTCAAATCGCTAATTATATATTGATACTGGCTGCTATTATTCTGTTGCTGGCGTATCCGTTTCAGGATTTTTTCTGGGGCGGCTTATTGACGCATTTAGCGAGTGCGGCGCTTATTGGCGGCTTGGCAGACTGGTATGCTGTTACAGCATTGTTTCGCAAACCGTTGGGTATTTCCTTTAAAACAGCCTTAATTCCTAACAGCAAAGAACGAATCGCCGAAATGGCGCGTCATATGATAGAATGTGAAATTTTGACGGTGCCTAATATGTATAATGTATTAAAACACCATCCTGTATTGGGTGCGACCTTAGAATATTTGCACACCGAAAAGGGATTTCAGTCGGCAGAACGCGTTTTTGGTCAAATCTTAAATACATTTTTGTATACCGTAGATATGAAGACCGTTGTCAAAGCCTTTTCCGGATTAGGAGGCGGAGCGATTGAAAAAATAGATTTGGCGCCGATTATGAGCAAAGCCATAAAAATCGGGCTGCGCGGCGAATCGGGCAAGGATTTTTTGGATTTTATGATTTTGAATTTGGAACAGCTCGTTAAAAGCGATGTCATGAAGCAATACATCGGTGAAATTTATGAAGCATCCGTCATGCAGTATGCCAATCGGCACATGATGATTAAGCTGCTGATTAAGCCTATTTTAAAAAGCGAAATGTTTCGCCCCGATGTTGTAGCCGGAAAATTGCAGGGAAAAGCCCTGGAATTGCTGGCCGAAGCCAAACAAGAAGACTCGAAGCAGCGGAAACAGGCTCTTCAATATTTGTGGAAGCAAACAGAGCAAATTAATTTTAATGAAAATTGGCGCCAGCGCATTGACAGTTACAAAAACCGTATGTACCAAAGCCTGGTCACACGGCCTGATACACGGGAAGCCTGGCAGCGGTATGTGCAAGACCCGGATCGTCAAAAACGAGTCTGCACGGCAGCCGCTAAATATGTCATCCGTAAGCTGGAAACTTGGCGGGAAAGCCCGGATCAAATCGAACAGATGAATCGGGCAGCCTTGGCCTTTGTAGCGCGTGAACTCAAACGGCTGCAAGTA
>JBNMKW010000150.1:0-1048 GCA_050874545.1 Megasphaera sp.
ACAAAGCTGCAGCATCGACGGTTACATTCGGCCGGGATTCATATATCATGGCAATAACGCCTAACGGAACGGTTACTTTCTGAATATGAAGTCCATTGGGCCGTGTCCAATCTTCTAAACATGCACCGACAGGATCTGGCAAGGCGACAACTTGCCGTACCCCTTTTGCCATCTCTGCAATACGGACAGTTGTCAATGTCAGCCTGTCCAACATTGCTTCACTCATGCCATTTGCTTTTGCTCGCTTTAAATCTTCTTGATTTGCAGCAATAATACGTTGACGTTGCGACTCTAATTCGTCTGCAATATACATTAATGCGTTATTCTTAACAGACGTGGCAGCATTTGCCAGCTGTTGGCAGGCCTCGTGGGCCGCTTTGGCCTTCATATACACTTCTGATTCCATTCGTATCCCTCCCCGCTATTGCATGGCCACCAAGTTGTCTCGGTGAATGACTTCTTCATATATGCCTTCGTGGCCCAAAATAGCAGCAATATCATCGGTTTTGTGTCGTTTTATAGCTGCAATTTGTTCACTCGTATAATTGACAATTCCCTTGGCAATGATAGTACCGTCATAGACGATGCGGACAATATCTCCTTCGTGAAATATTCCTTCTACCCGTATAATCCCTACAGGCAGGAGGCTAGAGCCATGTTCTATTAAAGCATTGCGGCATCCTTCGTCTACGACAATCGTGCCTTGGGATTTACTGCCAGACAAGAGCCATCGTTTTTTGGAATGCAGATTTGAATCTTTTGCCGTAAACCAAGTACCTACTTTTTCTCCTTGGCAAATTCGGCGTAAAATGCCATCTTCACTGCCAGAAGCAATGACCATATCCACGCCGGAAGACGTGGATATCGAAGCAGCCTGAATTTTAGTATACATACCGCCTGTGCCGATAGAAGATCCAGCTCCTTCTGCAATGTCATAAAAATGTTTGTCAATCTCCGTTACTTTAGGAATCAGTACTGCGTCCGGGTGTGTTTGCGGATTCGCCGTATACAAACCATCAATATCAGACAACAACACCAGTAAATCAGC
>JBNMKW010000151.1:0-1025 GCA_050874545.1 Megasphaera sp.
ATTTGCCCTGATTATATCATATTTTGGTATAATAAGGAAAAAACAACGAGTAAGGAGCCGTTATTATGAAAAAGAAATCATTACTTTTTTGTGTACTAAGTACGATTCTAGCAATACAATGCACAGGATGCACATTTACTTCCTCTGATACTGTATCACAATCATCAACCAGCCAAACACAAAAAGTACAGCCGCCTGCCATTCAGCCAGATTCCGAATCACTAAGCACAGAAGGACTGAAAGCATACCAACAATTTGAATACGACAAAGCCATTGCGCTCTATGATAAAGCCATTGATGCTGACAGCAATAATTATAAAGCTTATTCTGGCAAAGGTATTGCCATGGCCATGCGCGGCAATGCGACGGGAAACAAAGCTGATGTTTCTTCAGGTATTGCGTATATTCAAAAAGCTTTGTCGCTGTATCCCGATTACGTGTCGACCTTTTACGATTTGGCATTGGCCAGCAAAATCAACGGACAGTACAACATCGCTATCCAATATTTCCAGAAGGTCATCGACGCAGAACCGGACAACACGTGGAGTTACTACGGCATCGCAACAATTTACGGCGACCAAGGCCGCGCCAAAGAAGCTGTTTCCTATTTAAAAAAAGCAATAGCGCTAGACCCGCAAAACGTCAAACAAGCGGCACGCACACAGTCACATTTTGACAAAATACGCAATGATGCTGAGTTTAAATCGCTGGTACAATAGTCTGTAAAAAAAATATCTCTGCCTTGTCAGCACACAAAAAGGGACTGTCATTATGACCGTCCCTTTTGTATAAAATATACCTATGTTTTTTATATTATTCAGCGTCAATAACATCTTTGACAATAGCAATGCCTTTTTTGAGGACATCCCAAGGAATGTTCAGCGGCGGCAATAACCGCAGCAAACCGTTCGCCGTCAAGACAAGCACACCCTTGTCTACGCAGCCGTTGACGACAGTCGCCAAATCCGTTTTCAAGGTAACGCCAATCATAAGCCCCATGCCGGAAACGCTTTCTACATTTTTGC
>JBNMKW010000152.1:0-1022 GCA_050874545.1 Megasphaera sp.
CAGCTGTCTTTGGGAAAGACAGCTGTTTTTTTGTGCGGCAAAAGAATTGTACGGATTTTGTAATAGAACCTATGGTATAATAAAGCATATCTGAAACCGAGGTGAACGTTATGAGTGAATCTATATATGGAAAATACAAACCGGCTGTGCAGGCCGTCATGGATAACCTTGTTGCAGCGATTCAGGATTATAGCGACTGTATCAAACAACAAGAAGGGGAAGCGGCGTACGAACATTTGATTTACCGCATCAAAAGTGAAGACAGTATGCTGGAAAAATGTACGCGCAAAGGACTGCCGCAGACGGCGTATTCAGCACTGCATGAGATTCATGATGCCATTGGTCTGCGCATCGTTTGCTGTTTTTTGGACGATATTTACCGTAATATCAAGGCGATTACCTCGCTGCCTGGCGTGCGTGTTGTCGAAGAAAAAGATTACATCCGGCATGTCAAACCGAATGGGTATCGCAGTTATCATCTGATTATTGAAGTAGAGGCTTCATATAAAGATGTAACAGGGGCAAATCCAGGCCATTTTTTTGCTGAAATACAGTTACGGACGATTGCTATGGATTCTTGGGCAAGCTTGGAACATCAGATGAAATATAAGCATGATATTCGTAACCCAGAAATGATTGTCCGTGAATTAAAACGCTGTGCTGATGAACTAGCGGCGTGTGATGTGTCGATGCAGACAATTCGCAATTTGATCCATGCAGATAACGGATAAAAAGGAGCAGTATATGAAAATATTATTGGCAGAAGATGAAAAAGCCATGTCCATGGCACTGGTAGCGGTGTTGAAGCATTCAGGATATGAAGTAGATGCTGTCTATGACGGTATGGCCGCTGTAGAAAAAGGACGCAGCGACACGTATGACTGTATGATTTTTGATATTATGATGCCGAAATTGGATGGAATTGGCGCACTGAAAGAACTGCGCCGCAGCGGTGATACGACGCCGGTTATTATGCTGACAGCAAAAGCAGAAGTAGACGACCGCATTACTGGGCTGGATGC